>CAZRZA010000006.1:25774-32478 GCA_964604515.1 uncultured Gammaproteobacteria bacterium
TCATCACTATATCCTATATCTTGATATACTTTTTGAGCTATTTCTGAAGCATTAAACTTAGCTTTGGAAGTAACTTCTCCTACTATATATAATTTACCATGACCCCCTAATGCTTCTATACCTGTTCTACTATATTTGTCTTGTCTCAAACACTCATCTAAAAGAGCATCTGCTATTTGATCACAAACTTTATCTGGGTGACCAAAGGTAACATTTTCTGCTGTTTTTAACATAATTTTATAATAAAAATAATCTTTCTCTAAATAGAAAAAGATTATTAATATAAATATTATCTGTCCTATTTAGGTTTGGATTTAGCACCTTCTCTCTAGAGGTTGCTGATGGTTCATAGAGCCAATTCTCTCCCCATACTCTTGATAATTAGAAGCGAGTATTTAAAATGCTGCTTCTTCTTTTTTTTCGCCTTCTGAAGATTCAGACTCTTCTGAAGATTCTGAACTTTCTTCACTGGACTCTTCTGCGGGAGCCTCAAAACTTGCTTCCTCTGAAACAGCAGAATTATCTTCTGTTGCTTCTTCTTGTTTTTGTCCAAATAATTTTTTGAAAAAATCTAACATAATTATTATTTAGTTAATTAAGTACTTAAATATTAACTAATAAATGAACTTTTGGCAAGTATTTTTAATATAAAACTTGAGTTTTAAGTAAAATATTGTAATAATTATAATATAATTAAAATAAAAGTAAAAATATGTTTCATGAAACACATTATCGAACAATTGTTAAATCAATAACTTGGAGATTAATAGCCTTTATTTCTAGTGTTATTGTTCTCTACTTAATGATCAATGACTTAAAGACAGCTATTAATCATTCTCTAATAATACATTTAGTTAAAACAATATTATATTATATTCATGAAAGAACATGGAACTTATCTAATTTTGGTCAAGAATTAAAAAGTAAAACTACTTAATATGAGGCTTTCCAAATTACAAAAATATATTTTGAAAGAAGTTTGGAATAGTAATACAATAAAAGTAAATCGTCATGATTTTAATTCTTTTTATAATAATAAAAAGAAAGATCCACAAAAAAATTTACAAATAAAAATAATAACTAAAAGTATAGAAAGATTAATAGACAGAGGTTTATTAATAGGTTTTGGAGAAAAGACTCAATATAAATTATTTATTAATAAAGTTAAATTAACTTCTTTTGGAAAAAAGGAGGTTCAGAAACTATTCGGAGAACAAATAAAGCTTCCTTTTAAAAAAAGCTAACTATTCAATTATTATTTTAGTATTTAATTGAGAAAACCAATATAAAAGCTCCATATCTTGATAAGAAACATTAACACAACCATGACTCATAGGTTGCCCAAAATTATTATGCCAATAAGCCCCGTGAATATAATAACCTAAGGTTTTGGTGGTAAAATGTAAATTCCATTTAGTATTGGGATAATCAAAGTTCCAGCCTCCATAATGTTTAACTGGTACTTTATTTAAAACAGAAAATTCTCCTAAGGGAGTATTCATACCATTTAAACCACTAGATATTAAAAAGGAGTCTAGTTTTTTATCAGCAAAAAAATATTCTAATCTTTGCTCAGCTATATTAATTTTAATAAGTTTTTCTAATTTTTCTGTATCCTTACTTAAAGGATTATAAGAAGCTGCTACCTCTGTACCATCTAAATATAAATCTCCATCAGAGTCTGGGTTCATTAAACCAGTGTCCAATATTAACTCCCAATAATCATTTAAATAATCTTGATCAGAATCTACTTCTATCAATCTCTGACCATTACCATGTCTTGGTGAATAATTATTATCTATTTCTGATTTATCATTATAGCCATCTCCGTCTGTATCTGCATTATAGGGATCAGTATAGTATAGGTTTTTTTCTTTTAAATCACTTAAACCATCTCCATCAGAATCATAAAAACTAACTGCTTGTACAGATAATGGTAATATTAGAATAATTATAATTAATATTTTCATAATATTATTATATCATAAAAAAACAGGGTTATTAACCCTGTTTTATAATTTAGCAATTATTATGTTTTTTCCACATTTCCGCATCGTGACCTTCTGGCATATTATCACAAGGATTACCATCTGCTGTATAACCACGAAGCTCATTATATAATTGAACTTGTTCGGCGCTTAAAATATCAATTGTTTGAAAATGATACTTCAAATGAATAAATCTTAATTGACCATATAATTCTGCACTCTCTCTCAATTTATTTTCTAATATTTCTGTAGTAATAGTTTTTTCAGCAAACATAGTATCTATTTCTTTCTCTATTCCTATTATCTTCTCCCCTAAAGGAATGGCTTCACTTTGCATTTCAGAAAACATCATTTCTACCTTTTCTTTTTGCTCATTACTTAAATCTATTTCTACGGCCAT
Source organism: uncultured Gammaproteobacteria bacterium (assembly GCA_964604515.1). Taxonomy (GTDB): domain Bacteria; phylum Patescibacteriota; class Patescibacteriia; order UBA1558; family GWA2-36-10; genus CAZRZA01. The sequence continues at coordinate 28,163 of CAZRZA010000006.1, forward strand.
TTCTAAGACATGCCTTGGTCCTGGATAGCCATTAAGTTCAGCTAATTTAGCCATACCACCAAAAGCTATTCCTGATCCTGTTTCTAAAGATTCAATGTCTTCTGGAGACAAAGACTTTATCCACCTAGTTTCTTGTCCAGAATATATAGATTCTTTTACTTCTTCTTGTTCAAAGAAATGTCTTGATTCTACTAGAAAAGAAGTTAATAAAAAAGTAATGATGATTGTAATAATGTATTTTTTATTCATGTTTTTATTTTAAATGGCAGGGGAGGAAGGAATTGAACCCTCGCTGGAGGTTTTGGAGACCCCTGTACTACCACTATACTACTCCCCCCAAAAATAAAACTCCGAAAAATGGGGTTTATTTAGTTTCTTTATGTAAAGTATGTTTTTTACACTTAGAACAATGTTTATTTAACCCTAATCTTTCTTTAACCATTTTCTTATTACGAGTGGTATTGTAATTAATATTATGACACTCTGTACACTCTAATTTTGTTAAACTATCTTGAGACATATTATATTTTTAATTATCTGGAGCCGAGAACAGGACTCGAACCTGCGACCCGCAGTTTACAAAACTGCTGCTCTACCAGCTGAGCTATCTCGGCAAAAACTATGAAAAAATTATATCTAAAAAGTGAATAAAAGTCAATAACTAAAACCAAGATTTTTTACTTTTATTAAATTCTTTATCTAATTCTTCTATTAATTCTTTTTGTTTTTTACTTAATTTCTTTGGTACATCTACTTTAACTATTACTATTTGATTTCCTCTACCTCTAGATTTTAAATAAGTTACTCCTTTATTTCTAAGAATAAACCTTTTGCCACTAGGAGTAGCAGCTGGTATCTTTAAGCTTATTTCTCCATCTATGGTCTTAATATTAACCTTGCCACCTAAGACAGCTACTGAAAAAGGTATTAACTTTTCGCTTATTAAATCAAATTCTTCTCTTTGAAAGTCTTTGTTTTCTGCAATATGTACAGTTATGTATAAATCACCAGCATAATTACCCAAAGAACCACTATGACCTTGTTTAGTTAAACGAATAGACTGTTTATCATCTATGCCAGCTGGTATTTCTACCTTAATATCAGTATTTTCTAAAATAACACCACTATTACAAGTCCCACATTTTTCTTTTATTTTCTTTCCTGCTCCCTGACATTCTGGACAAATAGTTTGCGTTCTAAAACTACCTAAAATAGTAGTGCTAACTTGTCCACTGCCCTGACAGGTAATACAGTTTTCATAAGAAGTATTATTTTTAGCTCCACTACCTTGGCAAGCAGAACAAGAGTTTTCTTTTCTTAAAGAAATATTCTTACTAATACCAAAAACAGCTTCTTTTAAGGTAATATTCAAATCTACCTCTATATCTGCTCCTCTAGCACCACCATCACCTCTAGACTGACCTTGTTGTCCATTAAAGAAAGAGCCAAATAAATCTCCTAAATCAAAATCTACATTCTGGGCCTGACCTGCTCCGAAAGGATTACCACCCTGAAATGGATTACCACCTGCATTATTAAAAGTAGAACCAAATTGATCATACTGAGCTCTTTTGTCTTTATCTTTTAAGGTTTGATAAGCTTCATTAATTTCTTTAAACTTAGCTTCATTACCATTACCTTTATCAGGATGATGTTTATGAGCTAGCTTACGAAAAGCTTTTTTAATCTCATTAGGAGTAGATTTCTTATCTACTCCTAATATTTTATAATAATCTTTAGACATTTATTTCTTTTCTTCTTTAACTTCTTCAAAATCACCTTCTTCAGCATCTTCTTTCTTTTCTTCCTTATTCTCTTCTTGAGCACCTGGAGCCTGTTTTTGGTCTTGAGCTTGTTGTTGATACATAGCAGCACCAATCTTTTGTACTACTTCCTCTGCTTCTTTCATAGTAGTTTTAATAACTTCAATATCATCACCATCTTTTACTTTCTTCAAAGCTTCCATTTGTTTTTCTATTTCTTTTTTATCTTCTTCTTTTAATTTATCACCATTATCTTTGATAAGTTTTTCTGTTTGAAAAATAATATTTTCAGCATTATTTCTTATTTCTATTTCTTCCTTTTTCTTTTTATCATCTTCGGAGTGTTCTTCAGCATCTTTTTTCATTTTCTCTATTTCTTCATCACTTAAACCAGAAGAAGAGGTAATAGTAATAGTTTGTTCTTTATTAGTAGCTTTATCAACTGCTTTAACATTAAGAATACCATTAGCATCAATATCAAAAGAAACTTCTACTTGAGGAACACCTCTGGGTGCAGGAGGAATACCTGATAATGTAAATCTACCTAAAGTCTTATTATCAACAGCCATTTCTCTTTCTCCTTGTAAAACATGTATTTCAACACTGTCTTGATTATCAGCTGCGGTAGAGAAAGTTTGAGATTGTGAAGCAGGTATAGTTGTGTTTCTTTCTATTAAAGGAGTTCTAATACCACCCATAGTTTCAATACCTAAGGTTAAAGGAGTAATATCTAATAATAGAACATCTTTAACATCTCCTTGTAATACTCCAGCTTGAACAGCTGCTCCTAAAGCAACTACTTCATCTGGATTAACAGTAATATTTGGTTTCTTACCAAAGAATTCCTCTACTTTCTTTTGAATAATAGGCATTCTAGTCATACCACCTACTAAAATAATTTCTTCAATATCTTTGACATCTAATTTAGCATCCTTTAAGGCTTTTTTGCATGGTTCTAATGTCTTTTCTACTAAATCCCCTATTAATTCATCTAATTTAGCTCTACTCAATTTCATAACCAAATGCTTAGGACCAGAGTCATCAGTAGTAATAAAAGGTTGATTAATTTCTGTTTCCATTGCCGAAGATAATTCAATTTTAGCTTTTTCAGCAGATTCTTTTAATCTTTGTAAAGCTAGATTATCATTTCCTAAATCTATACCCTCTTCTTTTTTATATTCTTTAATAATCCAATTAATCAATACTTGATCAAAATCATCTCCACCTAAATGAGTATCACCATTAGTAGCTTTTACTTCTACTGTATCAGCTGAAACATCTAAAACAGAAACATCAAAAGTACCACCACCTAAATCATAAACAACAATTTGTTGATCTTTTTTCTTATCGAAGCCATATGCTAAAGCGGCGGCTGTTGGTTCATTAATTATTCTCTTTACTTCTAAACCAGCTATTTTACCGGCATCTTTAGTGGCCTGTCTTTGACTATCATCAAAATAAGCTGGCACAGTAATAACTGCTTCTTTAATTTCCAGACCAAGCTTTTCTTCAGCATCAGCCTTAATCTTTTGTAATATCATTGCTGATATTTCTTGGGGACTATGCTCTTTGTCACCCATAGCTACTTTAACACCTTGACCAGCTTGAACTATTTTATAAGGCATGGTCTTAATATCTTCTTTAATATCTTGATCACTATACTTACGACCAATTAATCTTTTAACAGAAAAAATAGTATTTTCTGGATTAGTAACCGCTTGTCTTTTAGCTGGTAAACCAACTATTCTTTCTTTATTCTTGGACATAGCTACTATAGAAGGTGTTGTTCTATTACCTTCTTTATTTTCTAAAACTTTAGGTTTTCCACCTTCAATAACAGCGAAAGCAGAGTTTGTTGTTCCTAAATCAATTCCTATAATCTTTGACATATATTTATTTCTTAATATTAATCTTTATTTTATTAGATTTTGCTTTTCCTTCTTTTGGTAAATTAATTATTAATAAACCGTTTTTAAAGCTTGCTTCTGCTTTATTACCCTGAACAGAAACAGGCAAAGCTATACTTCTGTGAAATGAACCAGATCTTACTTCTTTACGATAGTAATTCTTTTCATCTACTTCAGAAGAAATTTCTCTTTTTCCTTCAATAATTAAAATATCATTCTTAATATTTATATTTACTTCTTCTGGCTTAATGCCAGCTAAAGTAGCTTCGACAATAACAGATTTATCTTCTTCATAAATATCTATAGCTGGTCTAAAATTAGAAATACTATTTTCTAAATTATCAAAAGTATCTAAGAATGGACTCCATGGTATTAATGACATTATTCTATTTCCTTTCTATTATTAATTATTACTTTACTTGGTCTAATTAATCTCTCTTTTATTAAATAACCAATTTCTTTTTCTTCAACTACAATTTGATCTTCTTTTTCTTTATCATTTATTTCTCCAATACTCTGATGTAAGTCTATATCAAATTCTTTACCAAGACTCTCTATTTTTTCTATATTATTAATCTCTAAGAAACTTTCCCACATCTTTAGTATATGCTCTAAACCTACAGCCCATTGACTTTCTTTCTGATCT
>CAZRZA010000007.1:0-28444 GCA_964604515.1 uncultured Gammaproteobacteria bacterium
ACTTTCTTTAACATATTATTATATATATTTAATATGAATATATTATAGCATGAAATTACTTAGAAGTAAACCTAATATTCTCTGCGATACCTAAAGAGATAATAATAGCTAATAAAGAAGAGCCTCCAGCTGATACTAATGGTAAGGGAATTCCTGTTACGGGAGAAATACCCATATTCATACCAATATTAATAAATATTTGAATAATTAATAAAGCTAAAAGACCTAAAATATAATAAGCAGCAAAATTGTCATTAGTCTTTTTCATAATAGTAAATAATCTTTGAAAAAGAAAAGCAAATAAAGATAATAATAATACTATTCCTAAAAGACCTAAGTCTTCAGCAATAACTGAAAATATAAAGTCTGTCCCCGGTTCTGGTAAAAACTTTAAATTACTTTGTGATCCTAAGGCTAATCCCCTCCCAAAGAATTGTCCTGAACCAACAGCAACAATAGATTGCGCAACATTATAGCCAGATCCTAAAGGATCAGAACTAGGATCAAAGAAAGTAAGTATTCTAGCTTTTTGATATGTTTTAAAGATAAAGAACCAAGAAAAGGTAATAGTAATAATAGCGAAAGAAGATAAATAAATAAAATGTTTTTTTTGAATACCCGTAAATAGTAACATTATAACCCAAATACCTAAAAGAACTAAGGAGGAACCTAAGTCTGGTTGTAAAATAACTAAAATAATAATTAAAGAAGCTAAAAAACCAGAAATAAATATATATCTAAATAATTTAAAATTATCACCATTTTCAGAAAAATATTTAGCTAAATAGATAATTAAACCTATTTTAACAAATTCAACAGGTTGTATTCCTAAACCACCTATCTTTAACCAACCTGTAGTACCCTTAACTTCTGTTCCTAAGAATAATACTAAAAGCAGAGCAAAGATACTTAAAATATATATTAACTTACTATAAGTAAAATAAACTTTATAATTAATTCTCGCAAAGATAAAAAAAAGTATTATCCCTAAAAAAGAAAATATAACTTGCTTTTTGAAAGTTATATCACCACCGGTTATGCTAAATTGTAAACTATATAATATAGATAAAGATAAGGCCAAAAGTATAATAATGGAAAGAAGTAATAAATAATCAATATTTTGCCATTTTTTAATTATTTTTAACATATTATAATTTTAATCTAGACCCAGAAGAAACATCTGTTTCTAAATACATATAATCACTATTATTTAACCAATTAAAGAGAGGTAAGACTTGAGTCTCTGTTACTCTTGGTAAAGAGTACCAGAAAATAGAGTCTAATTCTTTTTTATCTAAAGATAAATAATCAGAAGCCTGTATTTCATTAATAGCTATTAATCTCTGACCATTGAATAAAGCTATTTGAAATATTACTTTTCTCAAATCAAATAAAGACATATTCTGAGCTGTCCAAAAAGCTTGCGCTGGTAAATCAGTACTCAGAGGATTAAAAGAAATGTCTGTTAAAGACCAATCAACAACTTTAGTATCATTATTATAACGACGCCAATAATAATTACCTATTTCTACTTCTATTTTTTTAATTGGCTTCTGAGCTTCATATGCTAAAGTAATTAGGAATCTAGATTGACCAGGATTTAAAAAAGCTTTTTGAGTATTTAAAGGTTTGTTATTTATGATAAAACGATATTCAAATTCTGCTACAGCCCAATCTTCATTAGGATTTTCTATATAAGCTACTAAATTATATTTCTTATTACCAATAGATAAGTATTGAGCATCACTAATATCTAATTCTGAAGGTGCTCTTTTTTGATGTTCTGCTGCATAATTATAATTAGTATCTATAATCTTAGCTAAAGAATAAAAGCTAGTATTTCTAAAATATAAGATTAAAGAAAAAAAGAATTTCAAATATATTAAAGCTAATATTAAAAAAGCTAAAGAAAGTAAGATTCTTTTTAAGAGAAGTTTATGTTTTAAGAAAAATAAACCCTTTTCTAAATCTTTTTCTGTGATTGGTTTATAATCTACCATAGCAATATTATAACACAACTTTGTTATTTTTTAAACTTCATGATATAATAATTACAAATTAATAAATAAAAATAAAATGTTAGAAAATTCTCAAGATATTTTAAATCTTCTCTTAGGAATTTCTGTACTTTGGTTAGTACTTTGGATTTCTTATTTACTTTATCAATTGAGTAAAACATTAAGAATAGTAAATAAAACTGTCGAAGGAGTAGAATATGCTTTAGAAGGTTTTAATGATTTACTTAAAAAAGTAAAAGGAAAAGTTAATAGTACTGGTACTTATTTTACAGTATTATTAAAAAGTGGTCAGAAAATATTAGAAATGATACAGGATAAAAAGACTACTAGCAAAAGGAAAAAGAAAACAAAAAAATAAATTAAAATAAAAATAAAATCCCGATAATTAATGAAGAAATTCAATCGGGTTTTATTATTCTAAATATGTTTATACATCTTCATACTCATTCTCATTATAGCCTCTTAGATGGTTCCGGAACCATAGATCAATTAATAGCTGAGGCTCAGAACCAAGGAGCAACAGCCTTGGCTTTAACTGATCACGGAGTTATGTATGGAGCTATAGAATTTTATCAAAAATGTAAAAAGAATAATATCAAACCTATTATCGGTATTGAAGCATATATAACTAGCGGTAGCTTAGAAGAAAAAAAGAGAGAAAAACTATACCATATAATACTTTTAGCTAAAGATAACAAAGGTTATAAGAATTTACTAAAATTAACAACTATAGCTCATTTAGAAGGCTTCTATTATAAGCCTCGTCTTAGTTGGCAAGTACTCAAGGAACATAGTGCGGGATTAATAGCTACTACAGCCTGTTTAAGTGGTCCTCTAGGAAGGCATATTATAGCTGAAGATGGTTTAGCAGAAAAGAATATAGAGATACTTTTAGATATTTTTACTAAAGATAATCTATATTTAGAAATGCAAAATCTAAATTATGCTAAACAAAAGAAAGTTAATGAAGGTTTAAGAATGTTAGCTAAAAAATATGACCTCCCCTTAATAATTACTAATGATGTTCATTATGTAAAAAAAGAAGATGATCAAGCTCAAGATATTCTTTTGTGTATTCAAACTAAACAAAAACAAGGAGAAAAAGATAGAATGTCATATTTAGGGGAAGATTTTTCCATGCTTTCTGAAGAAGAATTAATAAAATTATTCCCTAATGATAAAGAAGCTCTCCATAATACTAAATTATTAGCAGAAAGATGTAATGTAGAAATAGAACTGGGTAATATACAATTACCTGAGTATGAATTACCAACCGGCATTACCGAGTATGAAGAATTAAGAAATTTATGCTACCAAGGACTAGGTGGTAGATATCAAGTTAATAAAGATACTGTTAGTAAAGAAACCAAAGAAAGATTAGAATACGAATTAGGTATAATTAAAGAAACTGGCTATTCTTCTTATTTCCTAATTGTGCAAGATTTTGTAGTTTGGGCTAAAAAACAAAAAATAATTGTTGGTCCTGGTAGAGGTTCAGCAGCCGGTTCTTTAGTGTCATATCTTTTAGGTATTACTAATCTTGATCCTCTGAAATATAAATTAATTTTTGAAAGATTCTTAAATCCAGAAAGAGTATCTATGCCTGATATTGATTTAGATTTTGCTGATACCAGAAGAGATGAGGTTATAGATTATGTTGAAGAAAAATATGGTAAAGATCATGTTGCTCAAATAATTACTTTTGGAACCATGGCTGCTCGTGCTGCTTTAAGGGATGTCGGTAGAGTTCTGGGATATAGTTATGGTAAATGTGATAAAATAGCCAAAATGATACCCATGTTTACTTCTTTAGAAAAATCTTTAAAAACTATACCTGAATTAAAAAAATTGTATGAAGAAGACCCGGAAACTCAAAGAATATTAAATATGGCTCAAAAGCTAGAGGGTCTAGTAAGGCATTCTTCTACTCATGCTTGTGCTGTTTTAATAACTAAAGAACCTTTAATAAACTATACTCCCCTGCAATATTCTTCTGCTGATGATAATTCTATTGTCTCTCAATATTCTATGAAACCTGTTGAAGACTTAGGATTATTAAAAATGGATTTCTTAGGCTTAAAGAATTTAACAATAATAGAACAAACTCTAAAAATATTAGAAGCTACTCAAGGTATTAAAATAGATATAGATAATATACCTTTAGCTGATAAAAAAACATTCTCTCTCTTACAAAAAGCCCAAACTACTGGAGTCTTTCAATTAGAGTCTAGTGGTATGAAAAGATATTTAAAGAAATTAAAACCAACAGAATTAGAAGATATTATTGCGATGGTTGCTTTATATAGACCCGGACCAATGGAAATAATTCCTGAATTTTTAGACAGAAAACATGGTCTTAAAGCTATAGAGTATTTACATCCTAAATTAGAACCCATTCTAAAAAATACCTATGGTGCTGCTATATATCAAGAACAAATACTACAAATAGCTAAAGAATTAGCTGGTTTTTCATATGGTCAAGCTGATGTTTTAAGAAAAGCTGTTGGTAAAAAAATAAAAAAACTATTAGCTGAGCAAGAAGAGGCTATGATTTCTGGTATGATTAATAATGGTATAGATAAAAAAGCTGCGACAGCTATTTGGGAATTTATATTACCCTTTGCTAGATATGGTTTTAATCGTTCCCATGCTGCTTGTTATGCCTTAATAGCCTATCAAACTGCTTATTTAAAGAGTAATTTTCCCAATGAATTTATGGCCGCCCTCTTAACCGCTGATCAAAGAAATGCTGATAGAATCACTATTGAAATAAATGAATGTCAAAAAATGAACATTAATGTCTTAGCACCTGATGTTAATGAAAGCTTTAGTACTTTTACAGTAGTAATGAATAAGGATTTAAAGAAATTAGGGAAAGAAATTAAAGATAAATCAAGAATTAGATTTGGTTTAAATGCTATTAAAAATGTTGGTAAGCATATTGCTAAAACAATTACAGCAGAAAGAAAGAAGAATGGTTATTATAAATCATTAGAAGATTTTCTAAGAAGAATTACTGATAAAGATTTAAATAAAAAGTCTTTAGAAAGTTTAATAGGCTCCGGTGCCTTAGATTCCCTGATTCCGAGAGGACAAGCTTTGGGTAATTTAAATACTATTTTAGAATTTAATAAACAAATCCAAAATGATAAAAATAGTAATCAAGATAATCTTTTCTCTGGTTTACCTTTGGCTGATTCTATTTTTACTCTAAAATTAAAAGATTATGAAAAAATTTCTAAAAAAGAAAAGCTTTCTTGGGAAAAACAATTATTAGGACTATATTTATCTGATCATCCTTTTAAAGAAAAAGTTAAGTTATTAAAAAATAATATTACTACTTTAAATAACTTAAAGAGCAAAGAAGAACAAATAGTTAGAGTAGCTGGTACTATAACTAAAGTAGAGAAAATAATTACTCGTCGAGGACAAGCTATGCTTTTTATAAGTATAGAAGATTCAACAGATATTGTAGAGTTATTAATATTTCCTAAATTATTAGAAAATACTCTTGATCTTTGGCAAGATGAAAAAGAAATAATGGTTACTGGTAAAGTATCTACTAAAGATGGTCAAATTAAAATATTAGCAGAAACTGCCCAAGAATTAAAAGAAGAATATTTAAATAAATTAGAAATAAAAGAAAGACAAGAAGATAAGCTTTGGTTTAATTTACCAGCTTCTTTTGATCAAGAAAAGATGCGGGAACTAAAAAATATAATCAAAGAATATCCTGGACTAACTTCTGTTTATTTAAATATAAATAATGGTAAAGTAAGAAGAGTAAAAACAGAATTAAAAGTAAGCCCTAAAGAAGAATTAATAAATAAAATAAATGAATCCTTGGGTCAGAAATCTTGTTTTTTAGAAAAAGATTAGGTATACTAAAAATATGACTAAAAAGAAAAAAAATAATATTTATACTCGTATTGTTACCGTTTTCCTAATCTTAACTATCTTAGCTATTTTTGTAATATTACACTTTGCTTTAGCTAAGGTAACTATTAAAATATATAATCATTTAGAAAATAAACAATTACAAGGAATAATAGAAGTTCAATCAGAAAATGATGAAAATATTTCTCCTAATTCTATTTTAGGTAAGATAATAACAGTAGAGAATGAAATAACAGTAACTGTTCCTAGCTCCCAAGAAATGACTTATAGCACTAAAGCAGGAGGTTATGTAACTATTTATAATAATTATTCTCAAGATCAAGTCTTAGTAAAAACAACTAGATTATTAACTCCTGATAATAAATTATATAGAATAGCAGAAACAGTTACTGTTCCTAGAGGATCTAGTATAAATGTTTGGGCAGAAGCTGATCAAGAAGGAGAAGAATATATTAAGGCTGCTACTACTTTTATCATACCGGGACTATGGTCTGGCTTACAAGATAAGATATATGCTGAAAGTAATGAAGGTCTAAAATTAGAAGCTCTACCTCATAATTTAGTAAAACAAGAAGATATTGATAAAGCTTTAAATGAATTAAAACTTAAAGCTACTATTCAAGCTTTAGGAAGTATTAATGAATTCTTAAGCCAAGATCTCTGGTTAGATGAAAAAAGATTAACTTTAACTTTTGAAACTTTAGCTCTTACCCCCTTAAATAGTGAAGCTAAAGAGGTAGTATTAACTCAAAAAGTAATAGCCCAAGGCTTAGTATTCTCCCCTCTTGATTTATTAAATAAAACAAAAGCTAAATTTAGTATTGAATTAGAAAATGATAAATCCTTAAAAGAATTTAATGATAATTCCTTTAATTATACTATAATAGAAATAAATACTATCTCTGAAGGAGCTTTAATAGAAGTAAATATAGAGGCTACTATAAGTTCTAATGAACATCTTTGGGATATTGATAAAGAAGAATTAATAGGTTTAAATAAAGAAGGTATTATAGAATACTTAAAACAATATAATATAGAAGATAGTGAAATTAATTTCTTTCCTTTTTGGGTAGCTAAAGTACCTAAATTAAAAGACCATATTATTATCGAATAAATTGACTTTTTTAATAAAAAGAAATAAAATAAAAGTAAATAAATGATTGGGATAGTCACCAACTATTCTCCTTTAATAGGATTTCAGAGAGAAACTAAGTTTATAAGAAAGTGCCTTTTAATTAAGGAACTTGGGTGGAACCGTCCTCAGGGACCCCAAGACTAATAGGTCTTGGTTTTTTTATCTAAAAATTAATAAAATATATGGAAAATAATAAAATACATAATATTAGACACTCTTTAGCCCATATTTTAGCTATGGCTATTCTTAAAAAATTTCCAGAAGCTAAATTAGGCATAGGTCCGGTTATAGAGAATGGTTTCTATTATGATTTTCTTTTACCAGAAAAATTAACTGATTCTGATTTAGCAAAATTAGAAAAAGAAATGAAAAAGACTATTAAAAATAGTATTGAATTTAAAAAAGAGATTATTACTAAAGAAGAAGCCTTAAAGAGAGTAAAAGATAATCCTTTTAAAACTGAATTAATAAAAAACTTCCCGAAAGAAGAAAAAATATCCTTCTATAACTCTGCTAACTTCTCTGATCTTTGTAAAGGTCCTCATGTTAAAAATAGTAAAGAAATAAATATTAAAGCTTTTAAATTAACTTCCTTAGCTGGAGCATATTGGCAAGGTGATCAAGATAAAGAAGTATTAACCAGAGTATATGGCATTGCTTTTGAAACTGAAGAGGAATTAAATAAACACCTAGAAATGTTAAAGGAGGCCAAAGAAAGAGATCATCGTAAATTAGGTAAAGAATTAGACTTATTTACTTTTTCTGAATTAGTAGGAGCAGGCTTACCACTTTGGACTCCTCAGGGCAGTATACTTCGTAATAATATAGATGATTATGTTTGGGAATTAAGAAAAGAATATGATTATCAAAAAGTTACTATTCCTCATATTACTAAAAAAGAATTATATGAAGCTAGTGGTCATTGGGAAAAGTTTTCTGAAGAACTATTTAGAGTAAAGACTAGAGAGGGTAATGAATATGCTTTAAAACCGATGAATTGTCCTCATCATACTCAAATCTATAATCATTTACCAAGAAGTTATAGAGACTTACCACAAAGGTATGCTGAAACTACTATGGTCTATCGAGATGAACAAAGTGGTGAATTAATGGGCTTATCTAGAGTATTAAGCATTACACAAGATGATGGTCATGTTTTCTGTCGAGAAAAACAAGTTTCTGAAGAAGTATTTAAAATAATAGATATAATACAAAAATTCTATAAAGTATTTAATTTTAATTTAGAAATAAACTTAGCCCTTCATGATCCTAATAATATGTCTAAATATTTAGGAGATAAAAAGATTTGGCAAAAAACAGAAAATGATTTAAGAAGCTTATTAAAAGAAAAAAGATTAAGTTTTACTGAAGTAATTGGTGAAGCAGCTATGTATGGTCCTAAAATAGATTTTATGGCTCAAGATTCTTTAGGTCGTAAATGGCAAGTAGCAACTATACAATTAGATAGACAAATGCCAGAAAGATTTAAATTAACTTGTACTAATGAAAAGAGTGAAGAAGAACCCATTGTTATGATTCATGCTGCTATTACAGGATCTTTAGAAAGATTTACTTCTATATTAATAGAACATTTAGCTGGCAATTTTCCTCTTTGGTTAGCTCCTGTTCAAATAAAGATCTTAACTGTTTCTGATAAGCATATAGAATTCAGTCAGAAATTAAAAGAAGAATTTAAAGAATATGATTTAAGAATAGCTCTAGATGATTCTTCAGAAACCTTAGGTAATAAGATTAGAAAGAATATTATTAATAAAATACCATATACTTTAGTAATTGGTGATCAGGAAATGAATAGTAAAGAATTAGCAATTAGAGTTAGAGGAAGTAAAGAATTATTAAATATTACTAAAGATAAATTTATTAAAACTATTTTGAAAGATATTAAAGAAAAGAAATTAGACTTAATTAAATAAAATGATAAAAACTGCCTTAACATATGATGATGTTCTTTTAGTGCCTCAGGAATCAAGTATTAAATCTAGATCAGATGTTAATACTAATACTAAATTAACTAAGAATATTAGCCTAAAAATACCCTTGGTATCTGCTAATATGGATACCGTTACCGAAAGTACTATGGCTATTGCCTTAGCTAAGGCTGGTGGTATTGGTATTGTTCATAGATTTTGTAGTATAGAAAAACAAGCTAAAGAAGTACATAAAGTAAAAAGAAAACAAAATGTAATTATTACTAAACCCTTTACTATAGAATCATCTAAAACATTACCAGAATTAAAAGAAAGAATTAAAGAAACTAATTGTACTAGTTTTTTAGTTAGTGATAATGGTGAAAAACTTTTGGGTATCATTACTCCCCGAGATATAGTATTTGCTAAAAATAAAAATACTTTAGTAAAAGATTTAATGACTCCTCAAAATAAATTAGTAACTGCTCCTCCTAATATATCTATTGCAGAAGCTCAAGAAGTATTAAATAGATATAAAATAGAAAAACTACCTTTAATAGATAAATACTCTGATATTCAAGGATTAATAACTGAAAGAGATATTGTTAATAATTTTAATAATATTAAAGCTAGTAAAGATAATAGAGGTAGACTATTAGTAGGAGCTGCTTTAGGAGCTAATAATGATTTTCTAGAAAGGGCTGAGGCTTTAATAAAAGAAGATGTTGACGTTTTGGTATTAGATATAGCTCATGGTCACTCCTCTTTAGCTTTAGATGCCCTAAAACAAATAAAGGATAAATACCCTCAAATAGAATTAATAGCTGGTAATATAGCAACTGCTGAGGCTGCTAAAGACTTAATTAAAGCGGGAGCAGATGCTGTTAAGATTGGTATTGGGCCAGGTTCAATATGTACTACTAGAATTACTACTGGCTTCGGTGTTCCCCAACTTTCCGCATTATTAAATATAGCTCCTATTTGTCAAAAATATAAAATACCTTGTATTGCTGATGGTGGCATAAAGCAATCAGGAGACATAGTCAAAGCCTTAGCAGCTGGAGCTAATTCTGTAATGATTGGTGGTCAATTCGCAGGTACAGAAGAAAGCCCAGGACCAACCATTAATTATAAGGGTAGACAGTATAAGATATCTAGAGGCATGGCTTCTTTAACAGCTGCTTTAAATAGACCTAATGCTAAAGAAAAAATAAATGAAATAACCCCTGAAGGTATAGAAGCTAGAGTACCATATAAAGGTCAGGTTAAAAATACTATTAATCAATTCATAGGTGGCTTAAAATCAGGTATGAGCTATGGTAATGCTCAGAACTTAGAAGAGTTAAGAAAGAATGCTCAATTTATTAGAATAACCACAGCAGGAAGTATAGAATCTTCTGCTCATGATAATGATGTTTTATAATATCAATAAATAGTGTATACTTATTAATGTAATAATTAAGATAAATATTCGTCTATACAATTAACAGAACATTCTGTTATGACTAGTCCGAATTATTAAAAATTAAGAAAAAACTATGCAAAAATTAAATTTATTAGTTTTAGCTGTATTATTTAGCTTTAGTATGCTAATGGTACCTTTAGCTAAAGCGCAAGAGGAAGAAGTTGCTAATATAGTTAGCATTGAAGAAGAAGTTACTTTAGAAGAGTTAGATTTAACCGAAAAAGAAGTAGAAAGTGATAATAGTTTCTTTGGTAAGTTAAGAAATCGTCTAAAATTATGGAATCCTAGTGAAGAAAAAAGAGTAGAAGCTAGAGAAAGATTAGCTAATATAAAATTATGGAAAGCTAAAAAATATATGGCTTCTGAAGACGAAAATATTAAAAAGAAAGGTGTTAAAGCTTTAGACCTATATAAGAAACATAAGAATAAGTTAGATAATAAATTAGAAAAATTTCCTGCTAAAAAGAAAATTAAATATAAAAGTTTAATTGAAAGAGTAGAAAAGAAAAGAATTAAACATTCTAATGTTTTAGAAAAAGTTAAAGAACATTATCCAAAGAAAAAGATAAAATTTATCCAAGACTTAAAAGAAAATAATGCTTTAAAAATAGAAAAAAGATTTAAAAATCTACCAGAAGATGAAAAAGAAAAATACTTAAAACATTTTAAAAAGAAATCTACTTTAAATAATGTTCAAATGCTAGAAAGATTAGAAAAAGATGCTCCCGAAAAATTTAAAAAGAAAATAAGAAATATAAATGATGATCATGCTTTAAAGTTAAAGAAAAGAATTGAGAAAGTTAAAGATGTTAAAGAAATAGAAAAATTTGAAAAGAAATTTAAAAAGAAAAGACCAGGATTTAGCGATGAATTAAAGAAAAGAAGAACTAGATTACAAACTGCTAATTAAATACTCTAAAAACCACTTATTATTAAGTGGTTTTTTATTTGATTTTTAATATAAATATTGTTAGACTATTAGCTATGAATAAAAAATATCACTTAATAGTATTTGGTTGTCAAATGAATCTTTCTGACTCTGAAAGATTAGCTTCTGTTTTAAATAGTTTAGGATATAGTAAAACAGACAATGAAGATGAAGCAAGTATAATAGTAGTTATAGCTTGTTCTGTTAAACAGTCTGCTGTAAATAGAATAGATGGTAAATTAAGAAATTGGCAATTAAAAAAAGAAAAGGAATCTCTAATAACTATTTTAGCTGGTTGTGTTTTAGAAGAAGATAGAAAGAAATTAAAACCTAAATTTGATTTATTTATTGATATAAAGAATTTAGATAATTTAGCAACAGAAATTAATAAAATAAAACCAGAAGAAAAACTAGCTTTACCAAGTTTTTTTGATATTAAACCATCCTATGGTTCAGAGTATAAAGCTTATATACCAATTATGACTGGTTGTAATAAGTTCTGTACTTATTGTGCTGTCCCCTATACCAGAGGCAGAGAAGTATCTAGACCAGCAGCAGATATAATAAAAGAAGTAAAAGAATTATTAGAAAAAGGATATAAAGAAATAATCCTTTTAGGACAAAATGTAAATAGTTATGGTTTAGACAGAAAAGAAGAAATTAAATTTCCTGAATTATTAAAGAAAATAGATAAAATAAGTAAAAAAGAATGGTGGCTAAAGTTCTTAACAAGTCATCCCTATGATTTATCTTCTGATTTAATAAAAGTAATGAAAGAGTCTAAACATATTAATAAATATTTACACCTACCTGTTCAATCAGGTTCAAATAATATCCTTAAAAAAATGAATAGACATTATACTATTAAAAGCTATACCAAGGTTATTAAAAAGGTAAAAAAAGAAATTCCTAATATAGCTATTTCAACAGATATTATAGTCGGTTTTTGTGGCGAAACAAATAAAGAATTTTTAGCTACTAAACAATTATTAGAAGATTTAAAATATAATTTAGCTTATATATCACAATATTCAGAAAGATCAGGAACTATAGCTCATAAATTACATAAAGATGATATTCCTCAAAAAATAAAGAAAGAAAGATGGCATATTTTAAATGAAATTATTAAAAACAATTCTTTAGAATTTAATAAAGAATTACTTAATAAAGAAAAAAGAGTTTTAATAGATGCTATTAAGAAAAAAGGTAAATTATATAATAATACTGGTAAATTAGGTAATTATATCTCCACACATATTGAAACAAAAAAACCTTTAAAAGTAGGAGAATTCTATACTATTAGAATTAGCGAAGCTAAATCTTGGGGCTTAAAGGGTGAATTGATATGAAAGAAAAAATAGTAATAGTCTTAGGACCAACAGCATCTGGTAAGTCTAATTTAGCCCTAGAAATAGCGCAAAACTTTAATGGTGAAATAATATCTTCCGATTCTAGACAAATATATAAAGAATTAAATATTGGTAGTAATAAAATAAGTAAAAAAGAACAAAAAGGTATTAAACATTACTTATTAAGTATTATTAAACCCAATGAAGAATATACTCTTTTCAATTGGCAAAAAGATGCTTTTCAAATAATAAATAAAATTCATAAAAGAAATAAATTACCAATTATTACTGGTGGTACTGGTTTATATATTTCTTCTATTTTACAAAATTATCAACTAATAGAAGCAAAGACATCTGAATGTCCTTATGATTTTATTATTTTTGGACTTAATCCTCAGAGAAAGAAACTTTATAAAAAAATTGACCAAAGAGTTAGAGAGATGATTGAATTAGGATTAATATCAGAAGTTAAAAAAATATATAAAAAATATAAAAATAGAAAATTAATATCTTTAAGTGGTATAGGTTATAAAGAAATAATATCTTATTTAGAAAAAGAAATTAATTTAGAAGAAGCGATAGAATTAATACAAAAAAATACCAGGCATTATGCTAAAAGACAAATGACCTGGTTTAGAAGAATGGAGAAACAAAATTTAAAAATACTCTGGAATAAAAAGTATTTAACTATAGAAAAAATACTTAAGAAATTCTTAATTTAACTTTTCCTTTAAAAGTTTTTCAATTTTCTGTGGATTAGCCTTACCTTTACTCTCCTGCATTACTTTACCTACAAAAAACTTTAAAAGAGTTTCTTTACCATTTTGATACTCTACAACTTGCTCTTTATTAGTAGTAATTACTTTCTTAATAAAGTTTTCTAATTCTCCTTCATTATCTATTTGTTTTAAATCTAAGTCTTGGGCTATATCTGAAGGATCTAAGCCCTTTTTATACATTTCTTTTAAAATAGCTTGTCCTGCTGAACTATTTATTTTTTTCTCATAAATTAACTTTATTAATTCTGCCATATTTTCAGGACTTATTTTTAAATCTTTTCTTTTCATATTATCTTTTAATAAAGAAAATAATTCTGTAGTAATCCAAGAAAAGCTTAATTTAGCTAATTTCTCTTTACTCTTTTCCCAAGTATTAGTATTTTTATTTACTTTAAATAACCAAGCTCTTAATTCAGAGATAACTTCTTCATAATATTCTGACCACTCTTTTTTAGCTATTAAAACTTTAGAATCTTTTTTACTCAAAGCATATTCTTTTGCAAAACGTTTTTGTTTTTCTTGAGGTAATTCTATTAAAGATTTTTTTGCTTCTTTAAGTAATTCTGCAGAAATTAATAAGGGTGGTAAATCTGGTTCTGGAAAAAACCTATAATCAGCAAGTCCTTCTTTTGTTCTTTGCTCTCTAGTTTCTCCCTTATTTTCATCCCAACCTCTGGTAGTGGTAATTTGAGGAGCAGAGCTCTTCTCCCAAAGATCTTTTTGTCTCTTTACTTCATACTTTAATGCTTTAACAACAGCTTTAAAAGAATTTAAATTCTTTATTTCTGTTTTAGGATATAATTTAGCATCCCCTACTGGTCGTAAAGAAATATTAGCATCACATCTTAAATTACCATTTTCCATATCAGCATCGGAGATATTTAAATATTTAGAAATTAATCTTAAATTCTTTAAGAATTCTGTAGTTTCCTCTGGTTCTCTAAAATCTGGTTTAGTAACTATTTCTGCTAAAGGAGCACCTCCTCTATTATAATCTACTAAAGTTTTACCATCTAAATGAATATTTTTAGCAGCATCTTCTTCTAAATGTAATCTTTCTATGCCTATTCTTTTTTCCTTCTGCTCATTATCTATTAAAAGATAGCCTTCTTCTGCTAAAGGAATATCAAATTGAGAAATTTGATACCCTTTTGGTAAATCAGGATAAAAGTAATTCTTTCTATCAAATTTAGATTTAATATTTATACTACAGTTTAAAGCTAAAGACATTATTAAGCCCTTTTTAACAGCTTCAATATTAATAGTTGGTAAAACACCAGGATGACCTAAACAAATAGAACAAATCTTTGTATTTACTTTATTTCCTCCATTAGAACAAGAACAAAACATTTTAGATTTTGTTTTTAATTGTAAATGTATTTCTAAGCCAATTATAGTTTCATACTTATTCATAATTTATCTGTTATCTTATTTATATTAAGAGCTATTTCTTCTCTGCTACCTAAAGCTGAAACTATTTCCCAATTATCATTATCCTCAACTTGTTTAAGGAAGCCTTCTCGAACAGCTTCGTGAAACTCTTTCTTTTCTCTATCTAAACGATCATCCTTATCGTCTCTTTTTCTTTGTGCTGCTTCTAGAGGAGTAATATCTACATAAATAACTAGGTCTGGTTTAATATTATCTTTAGCCCAATCATTTATTTTCTTAATATCTACCATATTTAATTTACGAGCTACACCTTGATAAGCAAAGGTAGAGCCATCAAATCTATCGCATAATACTGTCTGACCCTCTGCTAGGGCTGGTTTAATAATTTCTTCAATATGTTGAGCTCGAGAAGCTAAAAATAATAGTAATTCTGTTCGAGCATGCATTTCTAAATGTTCTTTGTCTAAAATTATATTTCTAATCTTTTCTGAAATAATAGAATTAGTACCCCCGGGTTCTCTGGTTAATAAAACAGTATTTCCTTTTAATTCTAAATACTCTTGTAATAGTTTAATTTGTGTAGTTTTACCAGACTTATCCCCTCCTTCAAAAACTATAAATTTACCTTTTTTCATATTTTTATCTATTATCTCCAGAACCAGAAAGTTTATTTCTTTCCATTCTAGAAAAAAGTTTTTCTAAATTAACTGCCGCTACTTTATTAAGATCTAAGTTAAGTTCTGTAGTAATTTGAGCTAAATACCATAAAACATCACCTAATTCTTTTTCTATTTCTTTTTTCTTTTCTGCTGATACTTTTCCCTGATCATCTCTTAATATCTTTTTTACCTTTTCAGCTACTTCCCCCGCTTCGCCATTTAATCCTAAAGTAAAATAAGACAAAGCTTGTTCCCAGTCTTTATGAATAACTGTTTTTCTAGATTCTTCTTGATATTTATTAAATTCCATATTTATTTAATTAATTCTATAAATTTATATTGCACACCATTTTCTCTAAAAGGACCCTCTTCTTTTATTATCTTTTTAAAATTACTATAATCTGGAAAGTAGGTATCTGCTCTAAATACTTTATCTATTAATGTTAAATATAGTTTATCAGCAAATTCTATAGCTTGTTTATAAATACTAGCTCCCCCAATAAAGAATATTTCTTCTTTTTCTTTTTCTCTAGCAAACTCTAAAGCTTTAGATAAAGAATTGAAAACAAAACAATTAGGAACTTTATAATTATTATCTAAAGAAAGAATAATATTAATTCTATTTGGTAAAGGATGGCCTATTGATTCATAAGTAGCTTGACCCATGATAATAACATGTCCTTTAGTTATTTTTTTAAAATGCTTTAAATCAGAAGATAAATGAATTAATAATTTATTGTCCTTGCCAATACCTCTGTCTTTAGCAATAGCTGAAATAATAGAAACCTTTACTTTATTCATAATTATACTGCTATCGGAGCTTTAATACTAGAATCAGGATTATAATTTTCTAAAGTAAAATCTGTATATTTAAAATCTTCAATATTTTTAATATCTTTATTAATATTCATAGTTGGTAATTCTTTAGTTTTTCTAGTTAATTGTTCTTTAACTTGTTCAAAATGATTACTATAAATATGGGTATCTCCCAAAACATGAATAAACTCTCCCGCTTCTAAATTAGTAACTTGAGCAACCATCATTAATAAAAGAGAATAGGAAGCAATATTAAATGGTACTCCTAAGAAAGTATCACAGCTTCTCTGATACATTAATAATGATAATTTATCATTAGCAACATAAAATTGAAAAAAACAATGACAAGGAGGTAAAGCCATTTTAGGTATTTCCGGAGGATTCCAAGCAGAGACTATCATTCTTCTATCATTAGGATTAGTTTTTATTCTTTCAATAATATCTTTTAATTGATCTACGCCACCAAAGTCTCTCCATTGTTTACCATATATTGGTCCTAAGTCTCCCCATTTCTGAGCAAATTCTTTATCATTTTTTATATTATCTATATACTCTGTCATTTTCTTTGACCATTGTTCACTGTATTTAGGATACTCTTCAGTCAAATTATTATCTTCTAAATATTTTTGATAAGGCCACTCATTCCATATCTTTACTCCATTATCTACTAAATATTTTAAATTAGTATCTCCTCTAACAAACCAAATTAATTCATGAATAATACCTTTTAGAAAAACTTTTTTAGTTGTTAATAAAGGAAAGCCTTTGCTTAAGTCAAATCTTAATTGAGCACCAAAGACACTTCTAGTCCCCACTCCTGTTCTATCTCCTTTATCAACACCTTCAGACATTATTTTCTCTAAAAGATTTAAATATTGTTTCATATTATTTTATTAAATTATCTATTTGTTTATATAATTCTTCTAAACTCTTACTATTATCTATAATGATGTCAGCATCTTTTAATAATTCCGAAATATAGACTTCTGTTTCTTGTTTTTGATCTTCTAAAAACTGTTCCCAAGATTTACTCTGATCATCTTTGTTCTCACTTCTTTTTTTTAATCTTTCATATCTAATTTTAGCATCAGCAGTAACACCTATTAATTTAAAGCCAACTATGTCTTTCAAATATTTAATATCAGCTGGTCTTCTAATACCATCAATTACTATTATTTCACTATCTACTCCTTTAACATCTGCGGCTATTATTTTAGCTAAAATATCTTGACCAAAATTTTCTCTTAAAATAATAGACATTTTAATTAAATTATCTCTATTTTGTTCTAAATATAACCTATCTAAAACATCTCTTAATATTTTAGAAAACTTAAAATTCTGAGCCTGATATTCTTTCTCTAAATACCCAGCAACAGTTCCTTTACCACTAGCAATGGGTCCTGTTAATCCTATTATTTTCATTATTTTAATTCTAAATTCATTTTACTCTTTGTAGTATATTGTCTATATGAAATACCTGCTAAATCAAATAATTTACGAGCTGCTTTATTATTATCAGTATCATGATATTTATCACTTTCATATATTACTTCTTTAATACCATTTTGAATAATAGCTTTAGCACACTCATTACAAGGAAATAGAGTGCAGTATAAACGAGAATTTTTTAATTTCTGATATGAATTAAAAATAGCATTTATTTCACTATGAACTACATAAGGATATTTAGTATCCAAATCAGCACCATCTCTATTCCAAGGCAAATCATCTTGTTTTATTCCTCTGGGCCAACCATTATATCCTAATCCTAAAACAGTGTTATCATCATCTACTATCACTGCTCCGACTTGAGTTGAGGGATCTTTAGATCTTTGACTAATTAAATTAGCCAAAATCATAAAAGTATCGTCCCAAGATAAATATTTTTCTCTTTTCCCCATATAATTTATTTAAGATACTTATATCTTAACAAAAGAAAGGTATTAAATCAAACTAATACAAAGCTTCTTGAGCAGTCTTAGTATAAGCTCTAATTAACCCTCCTCTTCCTAATTTATGACCTCCAAAATATCTAATAATAACAATTAAGGTATTATCAATTTCTTTCTTTTGTAAGAGGTATAAGATTGGTTGACCAGCTGTCTGAACCGGTTCTTTGTCATTATAAAACTTTTCTTTATTATTTATTCGATAAGCATAAACAATATGTTGAGCATCTTTATATTCTTTCTTTAATTCTGCTATTATTTCTTTTACTTTATCTTCTTCCTTAAGATAAAAAGAAAAGCCCAAAAACTTGGACTTCTTTTCTATTATTTCACTTCTTTTTATTATCTTATTATTGATCATCTACTATCTTTCTTTTCTTTTTACTATTACTATCATAATAGCTATTTACTTTAAAAGTATTAAAGAATTCATTAACTTTATTTTTCTTAACCATTAAATCTAAGCCAAATAATATTAATAGTATTGGAAAAAAATAAGACCAAAAATCACCATCTATTATACCCATGCTTTCTAATAATAAAAGAAAACCTAAAATAATAAAAACACTACCTAAAGACATAAACTTACTTTTAATCATATTATTAATATATTATAACAAAATTATTTAATTAAAGCTAATAAAAAACTGCTAAACTATAAGCTATCTGCTAGCATAAAATATTATAATCATAAAGATTAAACACTTTAACTTAATAATCTCTAATTCAACGGAAAGGAGGTAACCGAATGAACCTTTGATTTCTAACAGATAACTTATAAACTAGCAGTATAGTAAAAGTATTATACAAAAGAAATATTACTTTGTAAAGAAAAGAGGTAATTATTTAATTACCTCTTTTATTCAGGAAACAAATCTAAATTTAATTGTTTATTCTCTATTTCCTTTTTTAACTTAGTTAATAAAGGATGCCAAGCTGCTCCATGTCTATATAAAGCAGAGTAACATTTTTGAATATCCTTAACAGACTGTTCCTTTATTATCTTATGTGTTACTTTTTTCAGAAATTTATTTTTAGAGTTCTGACAAAACTCATAAATCATTTTTTCTGAAATAGATGATCTCTTCTTAACCATTATTAATACCTCTATTTATATGAATTCCGTTTTCTTCATACTCTTCACAAAGAGCAGATGACCATTGACCTGAAATTATTATATTATATATATTTAATATAAAATCAGGTTCTTTACGAAATTTATATAAGAGAAAGTTTAAAACAGCAGACCCTGGTTTATAGCCTTTTAACAAAGACCATTGCCAAATATAATCAATAACATCTAATTGATCTTTGTCTTTTTGAAGATTAGACCATGTTTTTGTATTCTCTTCAGTGATCTGAACTTGACACATCTTAATCCTCCTTGTTTTTCTTTTATTAATGAGCTAAAATACTAAAGTCAGTTTATCTGACAATAAAGTATTACCATAATTATAATAAAATGTCAACCTTAATTAAAAATAAGAAAGCATATTATGACTACAATATTCTGGAAGAGTTTGAGGCTGGCTTAGTATTGTCTGGAGCAGAAGTTAAGGCTATTAAATTAGGACATTTAAGTATTAAAGGAGCTTTTATTAGTATTAAAGGAAATACAGTATTAATAAAGAATATGCATGTTTCTAAGTATAAATTAGCAGCTAATAAACAAAAAGGATATAATCCAGATCAAGAAAGAGAACTATTATTAAATAAGAAAGAAATACGATATTTACAGGGTAAAATGACAGAAAGAGGCTTGACAATTATACCCATTTCAGTGTATACTACTCGCAGACTTATTAAGGTAAAAATAGCCTTAGTTAAGGGAAAAAAGAAATTTGACAAAAGAGAGTCTATCAAGAAAAAAGATATAAAAAGAAATTTAGCCCAAAAGTTAAAAAATTATTAAACATGGGGATGTTTTATATTCGATAGCAAGTGGAATAATATATAGCAAGTAAAGTTCACAATCTTTATAAAATTGTTTTAAAATAAGTGCTAAAAACTTATTAGCGAAAGTTAAAGGACTTTTCCAAGTACCTCAACTTTCAACAGTCTTCGCTTAAGTGCTTAGACCACCTCATCTAATTTGCCTAAGATTAGCTAAAGGTGTCATAAATTTAGGCTAGAAATTTATAGTTCTAATATGTAAATTTGACCACCTTATTAGATAAGTTATAAAAACTTTGTTAATTTGTTGTTTTATAACCGAAAATTAAAATTAACTAAACTTGAAGAATTGTATTAAGAAGTTTGTTAGACAGGGGTGTGATTCCCCTCATCTCCACCATAAATATTTAAATAATTAAATTAAGAACTATTAGAACCAAAAGAAGAAATAAAAATATTAAACAGAGTAAAAAGCACTATATCAATACTCAAATTAGAGCAGAAGAAGTAAGGGTAATTGATGATGATGGTGCTCAGCTTG
Organism: uncultured Gammaproteobacteria bacterium; assembly: GCA_964604515.1. Lineage (GTDB taxonomy): Bacteria > Patescibacteriota > Patescibacteriia > UBA1558 > GWA2-36-10 > CAZRZA01. The sequence goes on from CAZRZA010000007.1 coordinate 20,750, forward strand.
GTATTTTACCTTTAGAACAGGCTTTAGCTAAAGCTCAAGAAAAAGGCTTAGATTTAGTAGAAGTTTCTCCTTTAGCCAATCCTCCTGTTTGTAAGATTATCAGTTTTGGTAAGTTAAAATATCAACAAGATAAATTACAAACTAAACAAAGAACTAAAAAGACTGGTGTTAAAGGAATTAGACTTTCTCTGAATATTGGACAACATGATATTGATGTTCGTCAAAAACAAGCCTTAAAGTTTCTAGAACAAGGTCATAGAGTTAAAATAGAATTAAGATTAAAAGGAAGAGAAAAAGCTTTTAAACCAAATGCAGTTGAGGTAGTAAAAAACTTCTTAAAACAATTAGAAATAGAATATAAAGTAGAACAAGAAATAAAAATACAAGGTGGTAATATAACTTCCTTGATTAGTAAAAAGTAAGGATATGAAATTAAAAACTAGAAAATCTGTTAGCAAAAGAATTAAAGTAAGCAAAGGTAAAAAACTAACTATTCGTAAAGGTGGTCAGGCTCATTTTAATTCCAGAGAAAGTGGTAAAGTAACTAAGAATAAAAAAAAAGATAAAGATTTAGCAGCTGCTAATATTAAGAATATTAAAAAATTATTACCTTATTTATAAATTAAAGTAAAACTATGCCCAGAGTAAAAAGAGGTACAACTCATATTAAAAGAAGAAAGAATATACTAAAGAAGACCAAAGGATACAAATGGGGTCGTAAAAGTAGTATTAAGAAAGCTCAAGAAGCTATTCTTCATGCTGGTAAGCATGCCTACCGTGATAGGAGAAAGAAAAAAAGAGTAAATAGAAGATTATGGCAAACTAAACTTAATGCTGCCCTAAGATCATTAGGACATACTTATTCTAAGTTTATCAATTCTCTAAAAATAAAAAATTGCGAATTAGATCGCAAAGTATTATCTCAATTAGCAGAACATAAACCAAAAGTATTTGCTAAAATAGTTAAAGAAATTACTAAATAAACTAACTCCCCTTCTGGGAGTTTTTTTCTTTTTCAAATAATAATATTCCCAAGAAAACACCTAGAGAATCTATTAAAATATCTGTATAATTACCTTGTCTAGTAATAATATTAGCTTGATGTATTTCATCTATAAAAGCATAATAAATAACAGTAATAATAACAAAAGATAAATGTAATTTCTGAGTACTATTTATAGCTTTAGATACTAAATATGTTAAAACAAAAAAAACAAAAATATGAGCTATTTTTCTGAGAATAAAATCATAATAAAAAGAAAAGCCGCTAGCCAAATTAGGAATAGAAGATAAATAAAAAATTAAATATCCCCAGAGTATAGCTAATATTAAATATATTAACTGTTTTTTATTATCTTTACTTATCATTAAATAATGATAACATAAATATTGACAAAACTATAACAGAGGCTTATCATAAATTATCATCGTTCATTAAATAAAAAGGAGAAAAACATGAAGATAATAAATGGTATAGGAAATATAATTATATCTTTACTGGGTCTATTTTGGATTATTTATTTAATTAGCTTATTATTACTTAAATTAATACCAAGTACTATTAATAGTGAAAATAATCAAGGCTTAATAATCTTAACTGAATATATTATAAACCATCCCTGGTATTTTATTATAATCTTAATTAATATTCTTTATTTAAAAACTAGTTTAAAAAAGACAAAAATATTTTTAAGAGACAAAAAAGAAAAAGGGCATTAATATTAATGCCCTTTTTAAATACAAAAAAATAGAGTTAAACTCTACTTTTTAAATGGCGGGATCGACGAGACTCGAACTCGCGACCTCCTGCGTGACAGGCAGGCGTTCTAACCAACTGAACTACGACCCCTTAGAAAACAAAAATATTATATACTATTTATCATCTTTTGACAAGTCTTTAAAGTATTTAATATAAATAGTGAAAATAGTAATAATTATAATAATAAAACTTAATAATTGTGCTATTCTAATATTAAATAATAAAGGAGACTCATCTATTCTAATATATTCTAAACCAAACCTTATTAAACTATAACCTAATATATATGAGAAAAAAGTTAAACCTAATTTCTTTATCTTTAATACTTTTAATAAAATAATAAATAGTATTAAATTAAGCATAGATTCATAAAAGAAAGTAGGGTGAAAATAAGAAAAATTCTCAAAACCAGTAACTCTCTTCTCTAAAGAAATATAAATACCATAAATACTATTAGTAGGTTTACCAAATAATTCCTGATTAAAATAATTTCCCCATCTCCCTATAGCTTGTCCTAAAGCAAAAAAAGGAACTAAATTATCACTTATTTTAAAGAAATTTAAATTATTTCTTTTAGCAAATATGAATAAAGTTATAATTACTGAAACTAAAGCTCCTTGAATAGCTAAACCACCTTCCCAAACCTTAATAATATCTATTATATTATGACTATAATAAGACCATTCAAAAAGAAAAACATGTCCTAATCTACCACCTATTAAACCCCAAATTATTAAATTAAAAAATAAATCTTCTATTTTATTACTATTCAATATTTTTTCTTTTAATAATCTTTTACTACTAAAAAAACCAGCTATAATAATAGCTAGTATTAAAATTAAACCATAATAATAAATATCAAAAACTCCAATAGAAAATAATAGAGGTGACATTAAAGACCTTGATTAATAATTAAAGCAATAATTTCTTCCCAAGTTTCATAATTTATAGTACCGGGTATTAATTGTCCATTTACCAAATAAGAAGGCGTCCCTACTACTCCAACTTGTACTCCATTAGCATAATCTTGTCTAATTTCTTGAGAAAACTCTTCACTACTTAAACAAGTATTAAATTCTTTAGAATCTAAACCGATACTTTGGGCTAAAGATTTTAAATTTATTTCTGTAAAATTACCTTGATTAGCAAATAAAAGATCATGATATTCCCAGAATTTTCCTTGTTCTTGTGCACAAGAAGCTGCTAAATGAGCCTTAAAAACATTAGGATGTAATCCTTCTGTCGGAAAGTCTTTAAAGATAAACCTTACCATTTGACCAAATTTATTAATCATTTTCTTTAAATCTTCTTGATTATCTTTGCAAAAAGGACAAGAAAAAGATTCAAAAGCAACTATATATATTAAAGGATTCTCTGCTCCTAACCAAGGATCATCTTCAGTCATTATTTCTCCAACAACCTTTTTATTCTCTTGATACTCTGCAGCTGTAATCCAAGATCCTAAATCTTTATTATAGATATTACCTTGTTTTAAGTTACCATAATTATTAAACATTAAATAAAAGAAATAAAAGAATAAAATAATAGTTAAAACTATTAAAGCTAATATTACTTTTCCCCACCATCTTTTATACCAAGCTTTAAAATAACTCTGAGCTTCAGCATCTTTTAATCTTTCCGCAAATTCTTTTTTTAAACCCATACTATTTATTATTATTTTCTATATAATTTCCTAAAAGAAATAATTTATTTTCTTGAAAACTTTGTCCTAATAATTGTAAGCCAATTGGTAAATTATTCTGATCTTTAGCTATTGGTAATGATAAACCACATAATCCTCCAATATTAGCAGCCACAGTAAATATATCTGATAAATACATTTCTAAAGGATCTCTTTTGCTATTTAATTCATAAGCTGTAGTTGGTGTCACAGGTGTTAATAGTATATCTACCTCTTGAAATACTTGTGCAAATTCTTTTTTAATTAAAGTTCTTACTTTTTGTGCTTTCTTATAATAAGCATCATAATAACCAGCAGAAAGTATATAATTACCCAACATAATACGCCTCTTAGCTTCTGCTCCAAAACCTTCTCCTCTAATATTAGTATACCACTCTTCTAAAGAATAGTCTTTCTTTCCTTGTAAACCATATAATAGGCCATCAAAACGAGCTAAATTAGAACTTACTTCTGCCGGCATTAAAAGATAATAGGCTGCTAAAGCATAATCTGTATTTGGTAAACTTACTTCCTTTATTTCAAAACCATCTTTCTCTAATTCTTTAATCTTCTTCTCTAAAGCTTCTTTTACTTCTTTATTAATATCATTACTATAATACTCCTGAGGAATACCTATTCTAATCTTTTTTATATCCTGATCTATATTATCTATATAATTATCTACTTTCTGTTGAGAAGAAGTAGCATCTTTTTCATCATAACCAGCCATAGCTTCTAAGAGATAAGCAGTGTCTTTTACTGTTTTCCCTAAAGGACCTATTTGATCTAAAGAAGAAGTCATAGCCATAGAACCATATCTAGATACTCGACCATAACTAGGTTTTAAGCCGACGACACCACAAAAAGATGCTGGTTGACGAATAGAACCACCTGTGTCTGTTCCGAGGGCGACAGGGGCTAAATTAGCGGCTACAGAGACAGCTGAACCACCAGAAGATCCTCCCGGAACTCTTTTATTATCTACCGGATTTAAAACTGGACCAAAATATGAATTTTCATTAGTAGAGCCCATTGCAAATTCATCACAATTTGTTTTACCAATAATAATCATACCGGCTTCTTCTAGTCTCTCTACTGCTGTTGCTGTATAAGTAGCAGTATAATTTTTTAATATTTTAGAAGCTCCTGTTGTTTTAATACCTTTAGTTAAAATAATATCTTTAATAGCTAAAGGAATACCTAATAATGGTTTATTATTACCCTCTGCTCTTTCTTGATCAGCTTTCTGAGCTTGCTCTAATACTTTGTCATTAATAGTAATAAAAGAATTAGTATTATCTTTTTCGATATTCTTTAAATACTCTTTTACTAATTCTGTACTATTAAATTCTTTCTGAGCAAAAGAATCAATTATTTTTTCTATATTTAATTTACTTAAATCTATACTCATATTATTTATCTAATACTTGGGGAACAACAATATAATTATTTTCTATTTCCCGAGCTTGTTTAATAATAGCCGGATCAGAATCTTTTACTATATCCTCTCTTAATTCTGTAACCATATTCTCTGCTCCGGAAAGACTTTCTTTGGTATTATCTAGCTTTAGTTCATTTATTTTGTTTACATACCCTAAAACAGCTTCTAATTGCTTTTGATAAAGTATTACTTCTTCTTCTTTTAATTTTAACTTAGCTAAAGAAGCTAAATTTAATATTTCTTTTTTATTTAATTCCATAAAAGAATATTACTACATTTTTAATTAATTATCAAAAAGATTTATTTCTTTCATCTTCTTAATAGCTTTTAATAAATGATTATTATTTTTATCAATCTGTTTTATATCTTTCCAGACAAAATTAGAAACTTCATTTAAATCTAAAATAATATTATTATCTTTAGTATTAAAGATGTATAAGAAGTCATGATGATAATGTTCTTCTTCTTTTTTTTCTTTATTCTCAGGAATAAGATGAGTATCTATCATAATTGGACAATTATTATCTAAACACCATTTATGTAAGACAATATTATTTAAACCTGTTTCTTCTTTAACTTCTCTCTGAGCAGCTTCTTTAATAGTATTGTCTTTTGCTTCTAAATGACCTCCTGGTTGTATATATTTCTTTAATTTATTATGAAATATTAATAATACTTTATTATTATTAATAATTAAACCAGAAGCAGTAATATGACCTTTAAAGTTTTTCCTATTAATAATATCTTCTTTATCTTTTAATTGTTTTTTTAAAAGATTAAACTCTTCTCTCTTAAATATATTTAAATAATTATTTAAGTTTTCTTTAATATTACTTTTCATACTTTAATAATGATAGAATATCTTTTTCATTTATTATCTTTATCTTTAAATCTTGAGCTTTTTTTAATTTAGAACCTGGTTTAGACCCAATGACTAAATAATCTAAATTAGGAGATACATTTGATAGTATTTTACCACCATTCTTTCTAATCATCTCTTCTATTTGATTACGAGCTATATTTAAAGAACCACTAAATAAAAAGGTTTTATTATTTAAAATATTACTCTTTTTTTCTTTCTTTATCTTTATTCCTAAAGAAAATAAATCTTTTATTTCTTTTCTATTATCTTTATTATTAAAATAACTAAAAAGAGATTCTGAGCTTTGTTTACCTAAAGAATATATAGACTCTAATTCTTCTTTCTTACTATTCATTAATTTATTAATATCTTGATAATAATCTGCTAATAAAACAGAGCTTTCTTGACCAATATGTCTAATGCCTAAAGCATATATAAAGTTATTTAAACTTATTTCTTTGCTCCTCTCAATACTCTTTAATATTTTAATACTTTTCTTTTCAGCAAAACCCTCTAAGACCTCTAAATCTCCTAACCTTAATCTAAAAATATCTGTTATATTAATTATTAAACCTTTAGCTACTAATAGTTTAATAATACTCTTTCCTAAACCATCAATATTATATCCTTTTTTAGAAACAAAATGAATTAAAGATTCTATATTCTGAGCATAGCAACTCTGATTAGAACAGTAATAGGCTACTTCTTTATCTTTTCTTTCTATTTTAGAATTACAAGCTGGACATATTTTAGGAAAAGAATATTTCTTTTCTTTAGTACTTCTTAATTTCTTCAAAACTTGAACTATTTCCGGTATTATTTCTCCTGCTTTTTGTATTATTACTGTATCTCCTATTCTAATATCTAATCTTTCAATTTCATCTCTATTATGTAATGTCGCTCGTGAAACAATACTTCCTGCTACTGCTACTGGTTTTAGAATAGCAATGGGGGTAATAGCTCCTGTTCTTCCTACTTGCACCTCTATGTCTAAAAGCCTTGTTATTACTTGCTCTGCTGGAAACTTATAAGCTATCATCCACCTTTCTGCTTTACCAATATGACCTAAGGTATTCTCTTGTTTTAAATCATTAACTACTATTACTGAACCATCTGTTTCATATTCTAACTTTTTTCTTTTCTCCACCCATTTCTTTAGGTATTTATTAACTTCTTTTAGATTAGAACATTCTTCATTATAGGGGCTTGTTTTAAAGCCTAAAGAACTTAATATATCATGACTTTCTTTATGATTCTTTTGTCCTAAATCAGTAATTAATTCAAATACTAAACAATCTAATTTTCTCTCTCGAGCTATGGCTGGATTTAATTGTCTAATACTTCCAGCTGCTATATTACGAGGATTAGCAAATAATGCTAATTCTTTCTTTTTTCTTTCTTTATTAATTTCTTTAAATACTTTCTTCTTCATTACCACCTCTCCTCTAACTTCTATATTTTGGGGTAATTTATGACCTTTTAAAGCTAAAGGAATACTGGTTATAGTCTTTAGATTATTAAGAACATCTTCACCAATACTACCATCTCCTCTCGTTGCTCCTTTCTCTAATATTCCATTCTTATATGTTAAGACTATTGTTAAGCCATCTAACTTTAATTCAGTATAATATCCTTTTACTTTTTCTTTTAATATCCTTTCGTTTCTTTCTTCCCAATTCTTTAAATCATTATAATTAAAAGCATCTGCTAAAGATAATATTTTAGTATTATGTTTTATTTTATTAAACTTAGCTAATACTTTACCAGCTACTCTTTGACTAGGACTATCTTTTCTAATTAGAGAGGGATATTTTTTTTCTAATTCTGTTAATTCTCTTTTTAAGGAATCTAAAGCTGAATCAGATATTTCTTGTTTATCTAAAACATGATAGAGATAACGATGATGATCTATTTCTTTTATTAACTTAATTATTCTTTCTTTTGCTTCTTTA
>CAZRZA010000008.1:0-5054 GCA_964604515.1 uncultured Gammaproteobacteria bacterium
TCAAGACGGTCGAAGAGGATCTGATGTATACCTAATCCAAGACTTCCATTTTCTTTCCATTTTTCTAGATAAAAACTTGTATCACTATTTATAAATGAATAGCTATTTTCTTCTTTTTTAAATAATGACCAATTGATTGGTATTTTAAATCTGACAGAATCTGATATTTTAAAATATTTTTCTGCACCAGTAATTATTTCGACAGGAGTTTCATTTATCTTATTTGTTTTTTTATTCTTTTCTTCATTTATCATTGTTCCAAATATAATACCTAAAATAAATAGTAGTATACAAATTATAATTATTTCTTTTTTCATAATTTTTATATTAATTATTACGGTATTTTTATTATAAATTATCTCTTAAATAAAGGGAAGCTTAAGGTATAAGCTTCCCTTTGGTTCTATTGTTCTATTTCTTCAATATCAATATCATCTTTAGCTGTTTCATTGCCAATGACTTCTTTTTTATTTTTCCCACCCAACATAATCAGATCAGAAGCAATAATTTCTGTGGTATATTTCTTTTGATTATCTTTATCTTTCCAACTTCTGTTTTGTAAACGACCCTCAATGTATACCTTACTACCTTTTTTGAGATAAGTATTAACTATATCTGCTAAACCACCCCAAGAGACTATACGATGATAGTCTACTCTATCTTTTTTTTCTTTTGTTTTAGCATCATTCCAACTATGGTTTGTTGCTAAAGGAAACAGGGAAACAGTTTGACCTGAAGTCAATGTTTTTGTTTCTGGGTCATTGGCTAAATTACCAATTAACGTTATTTTATTTAAATCCATATGGATCACTTTCCTTTCTATTCAACGCTATGGTTGAATAAATTAATAATTATTATATATTGACAAAACATTAAATATATACTATTATTATCTTGAGACTAAGCTTTATTGTTTAGTTCTCAAAATCGCTTTTCTTCGTAAAAACCCACTAATTTATTAGCGGGTTTTTACATATATTTAATTTTAAGATGTTAAGAGTAATTGTTATTAAAACAATTTGATATTTATTGCTTATAAATGTCGTCACTTTTCTTAACATTTTAATTGTTTTACTTTTTAATAAAAGAACTTAATAAATTACCTTAATATATAAAAATTTTTTTGTCAAGCATTTTTAATAATCAAGACTTTATTTTTAAAATTTTATTTTACTCTTCTAAACTTTCTTCTTCTAATTCTTTTTGATATTCTTCATACTCTTCTTCGCTAACACCTAATAAACAAACCTCTTGCCAAGGAATATAATGGCTATAAAAAGTAGTTTTTATTGGCTCATTATTATCTTTATACTGAACAGTATAATCAAATTTTGCATCAGCTCCATTATGAGCACTTTCAGTACATTTTTCTTCTCCTATTGATAGTTCTAGTGTTTTGATTACTTTTTTTTCTGGTGGTTCGGTAATATTATAGATAATTGGTTCGGTAATTATAACCTCTCTTTTGTCAGCTGTTCCCCAGAAATCAAAATAAATTTTTGCACCTCTAATTCTAGATTGTATTAAAATATGATTATTAGTATCATTTTTAAATCTAAAATCTGGCCAAGGATCATAAATAGTAGCATCTGTTCCAGCTGGTTCATAGTAGGATACTCGATAAGAATGATTTCTTCTTTGAGTTATTGGTAGGCCACTAGCAATGCTAGCCCTAAAAACAGTTGTGCCAATTTGACATAAACCACCACCATATTCAGGAATGGTTTCATCACCTTTAATCACTAACTCTTCTTTATAACCATGTTCTCCGTCTATATCGCCCAAAGTACTTATTAATGAGAATTCTTCACCAGGAGGTATTAGGGTGCCATTAACAGAGTCGGCACCAATATTGATATTATGGATTCTATTATAAGGGCTACCTTGAAAGTTTGATTCACCAGTACCTATTATTTCTATAATACCTAAGTCATTAACATCATGATTTTTTATTTTAGCTTCTATTGTTTCAGTTATCAAAGGAATAATAAACTCAGGAGCATTATTTTTAATTATTTCTTCTAAAATAGAGATTGTTTTTTCTACATCAATAATTAAACCATTCTGACTACTTATAAATTCAGTAACCCTACCATTCTCCATTTTAAACTTTGCATTTTGCACCTCTCTTTCTATTTCTTCCTTAATATCTTTTAAATAAACATCAAACAAATCTCTGTTTATGCCTAAATAATATTCATTATTATTTTCTTTTATCATTAACCATTTATACCAATTATTTTTATTTATTTTCCACTGCTCATCATTAAACAATAAATAGATACCATCTCTTTTTATTACCTCTTTAATTTTATTGAGTTGAGCATTAATTATTTCAGAAGTAATATTAGGATTATCAGCAATAGTAATTAATTTAATATCTTTATTGTTTAAATTATTTATTTGTAATTCTGTATCTATTAAGGCTTGTTGAAAATTAAAGGTTTTTCCTATTTCTTCAGAATTTATTTTTATTTCATCGTTTACAATATCAAAAGAAGCCTCTTTTTTTTCAATTAATAAATTATTTAAATTATTTTCTAATATTTCTAAATGTTGTTCTTTGTCCCAGGTATATAATAGCTTATAGTTACTACCAATGGTAATTGTTTTAATTTTTAAGAAAGGGTTATTTAATTTATTATTGTTTTGTAAATTTAATATATTATCTAAACTTTTTTCTATTTCCCAAGATATTAGAGGATAAGAGGCATCTTTATCGATAGCTTTAATAGTAGGGTAAATAATAATTGTTTTAATATCACTAGTATAAACAAAACCCCTTCTTTTTATAAAGTCTAATTTAGTTTCTATTTTATTTAAAGCCTCTTCTTTATTCAGTTTACCAACATTAATACCACTTATATTTGTTTTTGGTAAAAAGGTATTTTTTGCTAAATAGTTTATGCTAAAATTAATAGATAATAAGATTATAAAAATAATTATAAAAATGATCGTTATTAATAACGACCACTTTATTACGAGAGAAGATCTGTAACCCTCTAAGCATTTTTTAATATTAAAACATTCTTTAATTTTCATCTTTAATCTTTATATTTACATCTTTTTTCTTTGTTTTTGGCAGAGTGATTGTTAAGATCCCATTTTTAATACTAGCGTTTATTTTATCAGTTTTAACATCAACTGGTAGGATAATTGATCTAGAAAAGCTTCCCCAATAACATTCCTGATAGAAATAATTTCCTTCATCAATAGTTAAGTCTTTTTTTCTTTTTCCTCTAATAGTTAACATATCATTATCAAAAGAAACATCAACATCTTCTGGCTCAACTCCAGCAATAGTAGATTTAACTATAATATTATTCTTATCTTGATAAACATCTACTGATAATTGACCTTCTTCCTCTAATTCTTCATCACTTTCCTCAAGGTCTTCTTCAAAGTTTTCTAATTCTTCATCATTCCAAGTTTCTAAGTCTGCTTCTTTTTTCTTTTTTGGCATATTTTTATTTTTAATACTATTTATATTATAAGATATATTATTGTTTTCGTAAAGAAAAATAAACCCCAAAGGGTTTTTGGTGGGTATACTCAGATTTGAACTGAGGACCTCTACAATGTCAATGTAGCGCTCTAACCAACTGAGCTATACACCCTTATTGAACAGTGATAATACCTTTCATCCAGGGATGAGGCAAGCAAAAATAATAATAAACACCAGGCTCTGTAAAGGTGTGGCTCCAGACCTCTCCTTTTTTTAATATTCCAGAATCAAAGCTATTGTCACTAGCTGTTACTGTGTGTGGTATATCATCATTATTAATCCAGGTTATAGTATCGCCAACAGAGGCTATAAATTCATAAGGGGAGTAATCATTTAATTTATTATTATCATAATTAGCGGAGTTTTTTAATATCTCTATATCAATGTTTTTATTTTCTTTGTTAATTATTTTAACATCTTTCACATCTTTGATCTCAAATATTTCTTTATTTTCTTCACCAGAAACACTTATAAATCCTAGAGCTCCTTTGTAAAATGTTCTAGTTAGAGCATGATCTACTAAAATAATATTACTAGGAACCTTAGCTACTAATTCAACCACTGTACCACCACCAGCAACAACTAGTGTAGACTGTGAGCCGTGTATGGTTTTGTTTGTGGGGTGTGTTGCTCCTTCTGGATAAACTAGGTCCCAGTGAGAGCCGATAGGATGAAAGTTACTTGCTAAACTTAGACCTTGATTTACAAAATATATTCTAGCCCTTTCTTCGGTCTTCATATTAAGAACATTTTTTCCTGAAAGAGCATCTTTTCGACCATTAAATGTTATGATATTAGGCTCTTCATTAAAAAGAGCAATGGGATCTAGTTTGCTTACTTTATCATTACTTAGACTATTTAAATACCACTCACTTTGCATAATGCCCCACTCATGATCAACTGTTGGCAATGGTTTTTCTGGATCAACAATAAACATTCCATACATACCGTGAGCAATGTGTTCTGGCACATCACCAAAGGCACAGTGGTACATAAATGTTCCGGGGTATAATAATCTGACATCTATAGTTTTTGTTTCTCCGGGAACCACAGTTAAAGCGCTAGCCCCTCCGCCTTGACCGGTTACGGAGTGAAAGTCTATATTGTGAGTATTTTTATTATCCTTTAGATTGGTTAATGTAATTCTAGCTACATCACCAACTCGACCTCTTAATATTGGTCCTGGTGCTCCGCATAAGACATCGTCATCTCCCTTAATACGATAACCCCAAACATCAAACTTAATGTTGTTATCAGAATCTATATCACAAACATTTTCTAAAATCTCTAAATGTACTTCAAAAATACCTTGCTTCTTTCTTTGTATTGTTTCTGGAACAGCAGGAGCATAGGAAGTGTTTGTTTCGTTTTTAGAAACCAAACTTAGTTTATTTTTTGGTATTAATATCAACGGTTTTACGCTATTTACCAATAATATTTTTATTAATAATAAAGAAGTTATAATAAGCAATATTATAATAATTATATTTGTGTTTAGATATTTTTTTAGCATATTTTTTATTAAATTTGGTGTACCCGGGAGGATTCG
>CAZRZA010000008.1:5064-26975 GCA_964604515.1 uncultured Gammaproteobacteria bacterium
CCAACCTACTGGTCCGAAGCCAGTCGCTCTATCCATTGAGCTACAGGTACTAATTAATAGTATCTTAATACTAATTATAGAAATAAGCAATACTATAATTTAAGTTAAAGACTCTATATACTCTCTTTCTATATAATGACTATCTTCAATAGCGCCTTCCTCTTGCTTTTTTTCTATAAAAGGAGCTATTTGAGAGGCAATGGCCTCTAGTAGTATCTTATTATTTAAGCTATAACCTTTTTCTTCTTTTTTTCCTAAGATAATAAATCCTAAAACCAGGTTTTTTATCTTTAGGGGTATAATGATTAAAGAGTTGGTCATATATTCTAATTTAGAATATTTTTCAGGAATATTTTTTTTATTAAATATCTTTGTTTGAGGATTATTAATTAAATGGTTTAATAAAACATCTTCAGTGGCATCAAAGTAATTATTAGGTTTTATATTTTTATAACTGATACTTTTTTCTATATGAATTTTTCTAATATCAGGAAAGTAAGTTAGAAAAAGAGCTTTTTCTGAGGGTATTATTTCTAGAATAATTTTTAATGTATAATTAGACACCTCTTCTAAGGAGTTATAAGAAGCCATTATTTTTCCGGTTGTAAAGAGAGTTACTAATTTATTATTAGCATGGTCTAGTCTATTTTTTATAGTAATAAGTATATTTCTATATATCTTATTAGCTATGTCAGGATATTTTTTTTGAATAGTAAACCAATTGTATACTGATAATTCTAGACTATCTAAGAGGGGGCTCATGACTTCTAATGTTTTTTTATGTTTAGTTCCTGTATTGATAAGGGACATTTCAGAAACAAAGTTATTATCTTCAAATAAGGCTATAGTTTCTAATTCTTGATTAACTTTGGTTTTTAAAGCAGCTAAACCATTTATTATTATAATTAATTTATCTCTAGCACTACCTTCTTTAAAGATTTGCTCACCTAATTTATATTCTTTTTCTAGCAAAAAATTAGAAATAATATCTATTTCTTTCTTACTTAAGTTTTTGAATAAAGGGAGGTCTTTAAGGGTCTTAGCCATTGTTTTGAGAATTAGATAAGTAAGCTAAAGCGGTGCTTTCGTCTATTAATTTTTTACCTAATAATTCTTTAACATCTTGTTCCACGGTAAACATGCCATTATTAATTCCAGTTTGAACTACTGTATGCAATTGAGCTATTTTGTTTTCCCTGATTAAATTTGCTACCGCGGCTGTATTTGTTAATACCTCTCGAGCTGCTATTCTACCGCCACCAAGTTTAGGTAAAAGATGCTGAGAAATAACACCTCTTAGAGAAAGGGATAGCTGTAGCCTTACTTGGGCTTGTTGATGAGGAGGAAAAACATCAATGATACGATCTATGGTTTGAGAAGCATTATGAGTATGAAGAGTAGCTAAAACTAAGTGACCAGTTTCTGCTAAAGTAATAGTAGTAGCAATAGTCTCTAAATCTCTCATTTCTCCAACCATAATTACATTAGGATCTTGTCTCAGAACATGCTTTAATGCTCCGTGAAAACTTTTAATATCTGTACCCAATTGTCTTTGTTTAATTATACTTTTATTAGGTTTAAATATAAATTCTATAGGGTCTTCCAAGGTTATTATATTAGCAAATCTTTGTTGATTTATTCTTTCAACTAAAGCTGCTAAGGTAGTAGACTTTCCACAACCAGTTGGTCCAGTAATCAGTATTAAACCCTCTGTTTTATCTATTAAATTACCAGCTACATCTGGTAATTGTATGTCTTCAAAAGTAGGCACAGTGGTAGAGATAACTCTAGCTACTAATCCTATTTTATCTCGGGCCCAGTGAAGATTAACACGGTATCTAGAAAGTTCTTCTAATTCATATGAAAAATCTAATTCTCTGTCTCTTAGAAAGTCATCTTTTTGTTTAGTAGTTAGAATACTGAAAATCATTTTTTCAGCATCTATCTTATTTATAATATCAAAATCTTTTAATATTTTTAATTCACCATCTATTCTTAAAATAGGTGGTTTATCAACAACAATATGTAAATCAGAGGCTCTATTATTTGTTGCTAGTTCAAATAGTTTATTAATATTCATTTTTATTTTTTATTTTCTAAGATTATTATACCATATTATGAGGTATATAAAAAACTCTTTATTTCTAAAGAGTTTTAATAATCTATTCCTGGTCTAGCGTCTAATCCTTTGCTCATATAATGTTTTATCTCTTTCATTTCTGTTACTAGGCCAGCTAAGGCTATAATTTTATCAGGACAATATCTTCCGGTGAGTATTAATTCTAATTTTTTTGGTTTTTTCTTTATTATTTTTATAATATCCTCTTCTTTTAAAAGTTTAGTTTTTACAGTAGTATTTATTTCATCTAAGATTAAGAGATCTAATTTTTTTTTATAATATTTTTCAATATATTTTAATGCTTTCTGTGCCTCTTTTAAATCACCATTTTTATTTTCAAATCTAAAACCATTTTTAGTCATCCTTATTAAACCAAAAGCCTTATAATCTACTTTTAATTTATTTAAGATATTTCTTTCTTGATAATAATTCCCTCCTTTATCAAAGTATATTATACCTATTTTCATTTTATTACCCAAAGCTCTAATAGCTAAGCCTAGGGCAGCTGTTGTTTTTCCTTTACCAAAACCAGTATATATTTGTATTTGTCCAGAAGACATATTTATTTTAAATCACAACCGCCTTTAAAGCTACATTGTTTTGAGCACTCCGTACAACCACCAATTTTTATCATAACCCCTTGTTTACATTGAGGACAGATATTACCTAAATCAGAACCATAGATTTTATTGCTTTCTTGTTTAGTTTTTTCTTCCTTTTTTAATTCTAAATGTTTTTGAGAGCTTTGTATTTCACTTATACTATCTTCTTCTTTAGCAAATGGTATGGTTTTCTCTTCTTTATTATTATGTTCTAAATTCTTTTTTTCAGTATCTTTATCAGTTGATAATACTTGTTCATTTCTACTATTATCTCTGTATATTGTTAATCCTTTACAACCTAATTTATAGCCATATTCATATAATTCTTTAGTTTGTTCTACAGTAAAGTTAGCGGGAGCATTTGCTGTTTTGCTAATTGAAGAATCTGTCCATTTTTGTACAGTTGCTTGTACCTCAACATGTTCTAAGGGACTTAATTCCATGGCACTAGTAAAGAAATTAGGTAATTTACCATCGGCAGTAGTATATTCTTCTGCTAAAGGGATTAAGACCTCATGAAAACCTAAACGACTTTGTCTAAAGAATTTGAAAGCATAATATGGTTCAATGCCGGTAGAACTTCCTAACATAGTACCTACTGTACCGGTTGGGGCTTGAGTGGTTAAGGTTACATTACGAATACCATTTTTTTCTATCATCTTAACAATATCCTTTGGTAGTGTTTTGATAAACCCAGAGTTAAGGAACTTATCTTTTTCAAACTTAGGAAACACCCCTTTTTCTTTGGCTAATCTACTTGATTCTTTATACATTTCTGTAGTAATAGTTTCATAGACCTCATTAATAAATTTAAGAGACTCTTTAGAGCCATACTTCATCCTTAACTTTATTAATAATTCTCCTAAGCCTAAAGTACCGCCACCAATTCTTCTTTCATTTTTTTGATTATCTTCATTTTCTTTAAAGAAATAGGGTGTTAAGTCTATAATATTATCTAAGAATCTGGTTAATATTTTAGAAGACCTTTTTAAGGCTTCCCAATCCATTTTATACGTAGGACCTATTTCATCTTTACCAATTTTTTCAGCAAAAGAACCTAAATAAAGATGCCCTAAATTACAAACACCCCAAGGTGGTAGGCCTTGCTCTCCACAAGGGTTAGTAGCAGATAAAGTATTAAAATAATAGGAGTTACTTAATTTATTGTATCTTTCCATAAAGACAATGCCTGGTTCAGCGCTAGCATGAGCAGACCTTACTAGCTTATCCCATAAATCCTTAGCTTTTATAGTTTTATAAACTCTAGTTGGCAAACCAGCTTTTTTCCAAGCATGTAAATCACCGTTCCATATTTTGTCATAAATATCAGAATAAGCGGTATTTTCATAGTCTGGGAACTCTAAATCCCAGTCGGCGTCTTTTTTAATAGCTTCCATAAGATCATCAGAGACCATGACAGAAATATTAGCATTTTCTATTTGTCCAGCAACAGTTTTAGATTCAATAAAGTCTAAAACATCTGGATGCCAATCCCATTGCATAAGCATTAAAGCGCCCCTTCTACTTCCTCCTTGCTCAATTAAGCCGGTAGCAAAAGAAAATAGTCCTCCCCAAGAAACAGAGCCAGATGACTTACCATGAACGCCACGAACATAAGAGTATTTTGGTCTTAAAGCACTTAAGGACATTCCGACACCCCCTCCTCGAGACATTACCTCTACCATTTGGAATAAAGTATCTTGTACTATAGCTTTTCTTGAATCACGTGGTGAGGGGATTACATAACAATTAAATAAAGTTAAATTAGAAGTGTATTTACCATGTTGATCAACATTGGCTCCGGTCATTATTCTACCAGCAGGCTGTATATGTTTTTTTTGTAATTGCTCAAAGAATAGATCAAAATATTTTTCTTTTTGATCACCTTCTTTTTCAACAGAGGCTACAGCTCTAGCTATACGACGATGAGAGTCATTAATGGACTCTAATGGTTTGTCACATCTATGTATGTCTTGATTAAATTCAAAGTTATTTTCAGAGTCAGCATAAACTCCTGTTAACATGTGTAGGGTAAGGTCTTCACCGTTTATTTCTTTAATAATGCCCAAGTCTTTTTTAGGATATTTTCTATCTTCTTTGGTTACCACTATAATAAGATCTCCTTTAACAATATTTTCTCTTTTATCCTTTATAGAATAACGATCTAAAAATATAATTCTTCCTAATTCATCAAATTGTTGGGAATTATTTAATATATTTTGAGCTACTTTACTTAGAAATAGATTTTGAGATAATAATTTATTAACTTCCTCAGAGACCATTTCTTTATCTTCTTCTCGACGAGCATTCTTTCTTTTTTCTCTGTAGATAATAAAAGCTTTAGCAGTTTTGGCCCAATTAGCTTGAATTAGTATTATTTCAACTATATCTTGTATTTGCTCTACTCCAGGTATTTCTCGGCCATCAAATTTATGCTCTAAAATAGCCAAAACTATATTAGTTAATTTTTCAGCCTCTAAATCAGCAAATTCTTTAGTAGATTTACCAGCCCTTAATATTACTTCTGATATTCTTTCTTCATTAAAATCTACAATAGTACCGTCTCTCTTTTTTATTCTTTTAACAGTTATTTTATCAGACTCTATACTTTTTATTTTTTTACCACGTTTTTGAAAGTATATTTTAGCTACTTCTGGCAGATTATTTTCTAATAATACTATATTAATAGCGCTACGAATATCATCTGTGGTAAAAGAATTATCTTTATTGTATGATTTTAAGTATTTTTCTACGTTTTCAGAGAACTTATCTAAAGAATGATTATTTTGTATACCAGAAGCAGTGATAGACTCAGCAATAGAGCGCTCTACTTTTTGTTTATTATATTTTTCTTTTTTTCCACTTCTTTTTTTAATGAAATCGAAGACCATATTGTTGTATTTTTATTATTTATTAAGAGTAAAATAAAAAAGCTTTTTATTTTATAAGCTAATTTTTTAAGGTATGTCACCATATATAGTGTCTAAAATAATTATAACACACAATATATGGAAATGACAAATTTTTATTTTTATTTAAGTTTTTATTTTTTTCGAACAATTTTTTTAGTTTTTGTATTATAAATCTTTTTTATATAATTGTCCAATTTTTTGCTATTGTAAGTATTTATTCTTTTTGTTATGATAGTCTTATAATAAATGTTATGCTTAAAAAGAAGAAAAAATATACTTTTAAGAAGGTAAAGAAAAAAATGGAATTAGTAGACCCTGTTTTATATATGGGTAGTTTAGACAAAGAAAAGTATCCATTTTTATCTTTAGAAGATAAAGGTAAAGAAAAAAAAGAAGTAGAGAATCCCTTAAATAAGAGAGAATAATTTAATTTAATATATTTTCTTCTCTGAACTTAACAATTTTGCTATTAATATTTAATTTATTTTTTATTATTTTAGAAAAAGAAGTCAGAGCTTCTTTATTACCATGAACTAAAAATATATTTTTAGGTTTTTTATTAAATTTACTTAACCAATTAAGCAAAGCCTTTTGATCGCCGTGAGCAGAAAAACCATCAATAGACTCTATGCTTGCTTTTATTTTTAATTCTTTACCATAGAGATTAAAAGTAAAATCTCCTTGGTTTAATTTATGCCCTAAAGTTCCTGGAACTTGAAAACCAACAAAAAGGATATTATTTTTAGCCTGATCTATATACTGAGCTAAATGATGTATTATTCTTCCGCCTTCAGCCATGCCACTACCAGCTAATATTATTTTAGGAGGAGGTAAATTATTTATTTTTTTACTATCATTAACCTCTCTACTTATTTTTAAGTGAGGAAAGTTAAAAATATCACTATCTTTTTCCAAAGTAATTTGAGCTTCTTTATTTAATAAGGGCAAATATTTTTTATAGACCTTAGTTGTTTTAATAGCTAAAGGACTATCTAGAAAAACAGGAACATTAAAATCTAAGTGAGTTTCATAATAATCATTAAGTACCTTTAGTATATCTTGAGTTCTTTCTATAGCAAAAACTGATATTAATAAAGTAGAATTATTTAAAGTAACTCTTTGCACGGCTTCTATTAATTTTTTATCTCTATTTTCTATTTCTTCATGTAATCTATCTCCATAGGTGCTTTCTATTATTATATAATCTGCTTTCTCAAAATAATCTATTTCTTTCACTAAAGGCATATTCTGGGAACCAATATCTCCGGTAAAGATAATTATTTTATCAGCTATCTTTAATTCAACAATGCTAGCTCCTAAAATATGACCAGCATTATATAAGGTAAAAGAAATGTCATCTGTTAATATTTGTTTTTGATAATAATTTATTTTAGACCAACTTTCTTTTACCTTTTTTAAGTCTTTTTCAGAATATAATTTAGCAAAGTTATTTTTTTTAATTTTAGAAGACATTATTTTTAAATTATCTTCCATTATTAAATTAGCCAGTTCTATAGTTGGTGGAGTAGCGTATATTTTAGCCTGACAATTTCTTTTAAATAACTTAGGTAAACGACCACAATGATCTAAATGACTATGAGTTAAGATAATAGCATTTATGTCTGCGGGATTAAAATTAAAATCTTGCCAATTTTTTAAATAATTCTCTTTACTACCTTGAAAAATACCACAATCTATTAATATTTTAAAATTATCTATTTGTAATAAATGACAAGAGCCTGTTACTTCTTCTGTAGCTCCATAGGATATTAATTTTATTTTAGACATATTTATATTATATCATATTTTTGCTATAATATATTATATGAATAACAAAGCTTTTACTTTAATAGAGATAATAATGACCATAGGTATTATAGGTATTGTTGCTGTTTTAGCTTTTATTGCTATTAATCCAGAAAAAAGAATCGGCATGTCTAGAGATATACAAAGATTAGCAGACAGAGAAAATATTGAAGAGGCTTTGCAGGGATATCTTAAAGATAATAAGGCTTGGCCTACTAATTTAAGTACGGCTGCTCATAATATGCCTTATATGATTCAAACTACTAGTAATAGTGGTTCTTCTGATGTTACTTGTAAGGAAATAGTAGGAGATATTCCTAAAATTAATTTAGATCAATTAGAAACTGGTAATTATATTACTTTTCCCACCGACCCTTTAGAAACAAATGCTGATTCTAATGGTATCGGTTATTATATAAAGAAAAAAAGCAATGGTAGCGTTGAGGTTAATTCTTGTGTAACCTATGATCAGGGACATGATCTTAATAATAGTTTAGTGTCCTATTGGAAATTAGATGAAAGTTCTTTGAGTGGAGATGGTAGCTCTAATGATGTTCTTGACTCTTCGGGCTCTTCTTATAATTGTTATTCCAACGGAGGCCTGGATACCAATTCTGCTTCTAAGATAAATAGATCAGGATCTTTTGATGGCAACAATGATTTTACAAATTGTAATCAGCAAAGTGTTTTTAATAATAGTAATGACTTAACAGTCTCTATTTGGTTTAATGCAGACTCATTAACCAGTAATTTAGACTCTCTTTTCTTTCACAATCTTAGCGGAGACGCCTACCTTATAAGATATTATAGTGGTAATTTTCAGGTTATTATGAGACATGGTTCCTCAGAGTATTCTATGGAAATACCATTCACAGATACCGGTAATTGGCATATGATTAGTTTTACATGGGATTCTTCTGAGAGAATTTTATTAACATATTTAGATGGATTTTTGACTGGCTCTAGTGTTAGCACATCTATTTCAACCTTCCCCCTTAACGCTACTTATATAGGACTTGCTGCCTTTGGAAGTCCAACTGTTTGGTCATACTTTGATGGTTATATTGATGAGGTTGTTATGTATAACAGGGTTTTAACAGCTAAAGAAATATTACAATTATATGATACTCAGAAATAAATATTTTTGCTATAATATAAGATATGAATAATAAAGGATTTACATTAATAGAGTTAATAATAGCTATAGCTATTATAGCTATTTTAGCTGCCCTTTCTTTTACCGCTATTAATCCTGGAAAAAGAATTGGTAATGCTAATGATGATCAAAGAGTAACAGAGGCCAGAAGTATATTAGAAGCTATAGATAAATATACAGCTGATAATAATAGCTTACCACCCACTATAGATAATATGAGTAATAATACTATTTATATGATTGCTCAAGAGGGAGACCCAGATAGTGATAATGGAACATTTGTAGAATGTGCTGATATAGCAGGGCAAATAGAAAAATTAGACATAGACCTTAGTTCAGACTTAATACCCAATTATTTATCTACCATACCAGCAGATCCTTTGGAGGAAGATATTTTAAGCAATGGTTCAGGCTATTATATTATTAAAAATTCTAATAATTATATTTCTATTGAACCTTGTAATATGTATAAATATAATGATATACCAAATGATAATCTTTTATTAGTCCTTAGAACAGACAGCATTGATGATTCTGTTGATTCAGACAGTATTAGTACCTGGTATGATTCTAGTATAAATAATAATAATTTTACCTCAACTATTTATAATCAAAGACCTAGGTATAAAACAAATAGAGTAAATGGTAAACCAAGCTTAATGTTTGATGGTCAAAATGATAGGCTCTCTTTAAGTTCTGGTAATATGACAGTTAGTCAACCACTTACTTTTTTTATTGTAAATAAAATAGCTGATAATGCGAGTGGCTTAGATAATATTTTTAGTCATTTTGACATGTATAATTCTAGCTTTATAAGAATTGATAATAATACTTTTAGCATGAGCATTGGTGGTCATTTACTTTCTTTTACTAATTCAGCAGCTGATAATTATAATATATTAACATTAGTATTTAATGGATCTTCTTCAGAGTTTTATCAAAATGGTCTTTTAAAGATCTCTGGTAATATGAGCAACGCAGACTTTATCATTGAATATTTAGGTAATTTTGTAGCAGCGCCTGGATTTGACGGAGATTTAGCGGAAGTAATAGTATATAATACATTATTAACAGACTTAGACAGAGAAACAGTAGAAGAGTATTTGAGTAGAAAATATGCTATAGCATTAGAATAAATATTTTTATTTAGAGATAAAAAAGAAGCTATTATTTAAATAATAGCTTCTTTTAAATATTAATTTATTATAATTTACCTACTAAATCTAAACCTGGTTTCAAGGTATCGCTACCTGGCTTCCAATTAGCTGGACAAACCTGATCTCCATATTTATTAACAAATTGAGCAGCCTGTAGTTTTCTTAATAATTCTTCCATATTACGACCAATACCATTATCATGTACCTCTAAGGTCTTTAAATGGCCCTCAGGGTCTATGACGAAGGTTCCACGAAGAGCTAGTCCTTCTTCTTCTATCATAACTCCATATGACTTAGCTATATTACCGGTTGGGTCAGCAACCATAGGAAAATCTATTTTTTTAATAGTTTCGGATTGATCATGCCAAGCTTTATGAGTAAAGACAGTATCGGTGCTAATGGACAATATTTCAGCATTTAATTTTTTAAAATCTTCATATTTATCAGCTAAATCTCCTAATTCAGTGGGGCAAACAAAAGTAAAGTCTGCTGGATAGAAGAAAAGTATAATCCACTTACCTCTATAATCTTCTAAATTAATTTTTTTAATTGTTTCTTTTTGAAACATTTCTGCTTCAAAGCTCGGAGCTAAATTACCAATTGTTGGCGTAGTATTATTAGGAGTAAAATCCTGACAACAGTTATTTTCGTGCATATTTTTATATTTAATTATTAATTATTTAAATTTTCTTTTACCTTATTCCAGTTAATTACTGACCAAAAGTTTTTAATATAGTCTAAACGAACATTTTTATATTTTAAGTAATAAGCATGCTCCCAAATATCTAAAGTTAAAATAGGTTTATGATTTAAAGAGTAAGGACTATCTTGATTAGCTGTATTTTCTATTATTAACTTACCGTCTACCAAGGATAGCCAAGTCCAACCAGAGCCAAATAGAGTAAGGGCAGATTTTTCAAATTCTTCTTGAAACTTTTCAAAACTTTCAAAACTTTCTTCTATTAATTTTAATAACTCACCTTGAGGTTTATTATTTTCTGTACTTGGTTGTAGTATTTCCCAAAAGAAAGAATGATGAACATGACCGCCACCATGATTTCTAACTGCAGACTTAATATCTTCTGGTGTATTAGCAAGATCTTTTAATATTTCCTCAGCTGTTTTTTCAAATAACTCAGGGTATTTTTCTAAAGCTTTATTAAAATTAGTAGTATAAGCGACATGATGCTTATCATGATGAATTTTCATTATATCTTCATTAACAAAGGGTTCTAAAGCATTATAATCATATGGTAATTCGGGGATTTTAAATTGATTCATATATTTAATTTAATTATTAGTTAAGATATTTAATAATTCTGTATTATTTTGCATACCTCTTTTTAAATAAACTATTTTTCCTTCTTTATCTATTAAAATAACAGACCTTTTAGTCATTGTATTACCAAAGAAAGATCCTAAGGCTTGATATTTGGTAATTACTTCTCTATCAGTATCAATTAATAAATCAAAAGGAAAACTATGATCATTAATAAATTCTTGATGAGAAACAGAGTCTAAATGATTGATACCAAAAATAATAGTATCATTTTTTTCAAATTCACTAAAATCATCTCGCAGAGAACAAAGTTGTTTAGTGCAGCCAGGAGTATTGTCTCCGGGGTATAGTATTAAGAGGACATTTTTTTTATTTTTAAAATCAGCCAGAGAAATGCTTTCTCCTTTTTGATTCTTTAAAGTAAAAAGAGGCGCTTGATCTCCGACAACTAATTTTTCTATTTCTTTAGTCATATTTATTATTATTTAATCTTCAAAACCACAAGATTTATGAGAACCATCACAAAACGGTTGTTTTTTACTTCGACCACAACGACATAAATAGAATTTATCTTCAGTTTTTATTATTTCTCCATTTTTTGATAACTCTACTTCTCCTTCAACCAAAGCAGGGCCTTTTTTAAATATATTTATTTTTACTTTAGTCATATTTTTATCCTTTAATTTTAACCAATCTACCTTTCTGATTAGTTTTTTCAAAATAATCATTAATAGCCGCTCTTAATCCTTGGTCACCCAAAACTGAGCAATGTATTTTTTGAGGAGGTAAGCCACCTAATTTATTTACAATATCCATAGGTTTTAATTTTAAAGCCTCATCTATTTTCATACCACCATTTTCAGAGACCATAACAGAAAGCATGGAAGTACTGCCAATAGCTGAGCCACAGCCAAATGTTTGCCATTTAATATCTACTATTCTATCTTCTTCTTTATTAACTTTAATAAAGAATTTCATCATATCACCACAAGCAGGACTACCTACCTCACCAACGCCATCATAATCTTTAACAACCTCAGTATCCATTACTAAATTTTTTGGATTAAAGAAATGTTCTTTAACAGTGTCAGTATAAATCCAATTATCTTTTTTTTCTTGTTTTTTCATATTATTTAAATCCTTTCTTTAACTTATCAAAGTCAGTTTCCATAGGGGAGGCCTTCCTTAAATAAGTTATTATTCCTGGTAATTTTTTAATTAAATAATTTAAATCTTTTTTCTTGGTATATTTTCCTAAACTAAATCTAATAGAGCCATGAGCCACTTCATATGGACATCCTAAGGCTAAAATAACATGAGAAGGGTCTAGATTCTTAGAAGTACAAGCTGAGCCAGCAGAGGCTTGTATACCCAAAGAATCTAAATATAATAAAACAGACTCACCTTCAACATCTAGAAAAGAAATATTTACATTATTAGGCAATCTTTTTTCTTTATGTCCATTTAAAATAGTTTTATCTATTTTTAATAATTCTTTTGTTAAATAATTTCTTAATGATATTAATCTTTTATTTTCTTTTTTTCTATTGTCATTAGCCAAATTTAAAGCAGCAGCTAAACCAACTATAGCGGGTACATTTTCTGTACCAGAATAAAGATTGTTTTCTTGACCACCACCATGTATCAAGGGTATAAGAGGAGCATTGTTTTTAATATATAAAACACCAATACCTTTGGGACCATATACTTTGCTACCATTTAAAGTTAAAAGATCAACATGTAATTTATGAACATTAAGATCTAAAACACCAGCAGCCTGACAAGCATCGGTATGAAAATAGATTTTGTTTTCTCTTGTTTTATTTAGCTTTTCTAAATATTTTCCTATTTCTTGTATAGGTTGTATACTGCCTATTTCATTATTAGCTAACATAATACTAATTAATTTAGTATCTTCTCTTATTTCCTTTTTTAATGTTTTTAATTCTACTAATCCTTTAGTATTAACCGGCAAAACAGAGGCTCGATAGCCTAAAGAACCAAGATATTCAGCAGTATGAGAAACGGCATGATGCTCTATAGAGGAGAATATTAAATGTCCCTCTTTTTGTTTTTGCATTAAACCCTTTAAGGCTAAGTTAATACTAGCTGTTCCTCCAGCAGTAAAGATAATTTCTTTAGAATTACAATCTAAAACAGTAGCTATATCTTCTCTCGCTTTTTGCAAGGCTCTTTTAGATTCTTGTCCTAAATTATATAAACTAGAAGGATTACCAAATTTTTTATGCCAATAAGGTTGCATGATCTTAATAACCTCTTTAGAGGTAGGGGTAGTAGCAGCATAGTCTAGGTAAATATTTTTCATTATTATTTTTTAGGTGGATAAATTTGTTTACCATTATCATCATGAAGGATAATAGCATTAACCGGACAACTTTTAGCTGCCTGAAGCATTGTTTCATCATCTTCATGTTTACCTTTTTTAACAACAGCGATGCCCTCATCATCAAGTTCAAATGTATTAGGAGCAACTACAACACAAGCCGCAACACTGATGCAAAGTTCTCGATCTACTTCTATTTTCATATTTTTTTATTAATAATTAATTTTTAAACAAGGTTTTTTATTTTGACACTTATAGCAAACACCAAAATACTCTAAATTAAACCCTCCGACATCAAAATTACCAAAACTTTTAAGATGCTTATCTCTTAAAGGGTATTTTAGTATATCATATATATTTTTACAAATATTACAAATAAAATGATCATGCTCTTTTCTGTTTCCATCATATCTATTTTCTTGATCAGCTAAGTTTAATTCTTTTATTAATCCTATTTTTACCAAAAACTTTAAATTACGATAAACAGTAGCTAAAGATATATTGGGTAATATTTTTTTAGCTTTTTTATAAACATTTTCTATATTAGGGTGAGAGTAGTCCTTTTTTAAGATATTAAGAATTAATTCTCTTTGTTTAGTTAATCTTCTTTTATATGGTAAATTAGTATTTTTCATTATTATTGATAATTATTATCAATAATATAATAATAATAATAGATAGTCAAGTTGACAAGATGCTTTTTCTATGCTACAATGTATAGGTAAGTTAAAGTTGGTAATGATTGCGAAAGCAATTGCCAACTTTTTTATTTATAAAAATATATGTCTAAAGTATCAAAATCATTTAAATTTAATTCTCATCCAGCTAAGCAGCCAGCCTTGCAGATGAAGTCATTTAAATTAATAGGCAGTGTATCTAATCCACAACTTTTAGCTTATGATTATTGGGCCATTTTGTTTTTGTGTTCAATGGGAGCTTTAGTTATTTTGGTAACTTTAGGCACTAGTATTTAAAAACAAAAATATGAAAAATAATTATATACCATTGATAGTATTATTACTATTTTCTTGGTCTTCATATACTTTATTATGTTAAACTATAAAAATATGTTAAATAAAAGAAGTTTTTTAGTAATTAGTATTTTTTTCTTAATTATTTTCTTTAGTATTTCTCCTGTTTTAGCACAAACAAATGAGGGAGAGGTAATGGGGGATAATAATTTAAGAGAAGATTCTGGGGATACTATTATTAATAATGAAGAAAAGAAAGAAGAGGTCTTCTCTGAAAGTGCTCAAGAGGATATTAATATTAGTTTAGAGGATCTTAATGTTCAAGAGGCAAGGGTTTTACCAGATAATCCTTTTTATGGCTTAAAACGTTTAGGAAGAGGACTAAAAGAAGCCCTTACATTTAATCCTGTTAAAAAACAAGAGGTAAGACTAGACAATGCTAATAGAGAATTAGCAGATACTAAGCTTTTAATTAAAAAAAGTACCGATGAGGAGAACATCAAAGATGTTATTGAATCATTAGAAATTTATGAGAATAAAATTAACGATATTAAAGAAGATGCGGTAAAATTAAAAGAAAGAAAGGCAGAGGGAGACTCTTCTGTTAATCAACTATTAGATAATATTTTAGACAAACAAATAAAACATCAAAAAGTATTAGGAGAAATAGAAGATATTATTATAGAAAAATCTTCTACAGATATAATAGAAAATATACAAAATATTAAAGATAAAACAGCTACTATTGTTGGTGGGATTATCTCAGAAGTAGAAGAGAGCAGCACTGAAACAAGAGAAAGATTTGATAGGGTATTAAGAGAACAAAGGGGCAGTGAATTTAAAGAGATTAAAAATTTAGAAATAGTTAAAAAAATAGAAAAAGGACTATCAGAAGAATCTCGAAAAGATTTTCATTTAGTAGAAGAAAATTCTTTTCAAAGATTTGCTAATAGTATTAATAATTTAGATGAAGGAGAGCGATCTTCTAATTTTAGAAATTATGTTAATAATATTAATGGCGATGAATTATATCATTTTGAAATTTTTGATAACTTAAAACATAATATAGATTTACCATTAGATATTGTTGAGAACATAGAGTCAGCAAAGATTATAGTAGCTGATCGCTTTCAAAGAAGATTAGATAATTTTAGTGAAAAACATGATTCAGAGTTTAGTAATAGAATGATGAAACATAGTTTTGCTAATTTTGAAAGAGAGGAATTAAATTTTGATAAAGTAAGAGTTATTGATGGTTTAAGAGAAAGGTTAGAGTTTGAAGATAAGATATTACAAGAATCTTTAGACGAAGAAAGAGATCAAAGCATAGAAAAATTTAAAGAAAGCTTTCCTGACTCTGTAGATGATGCAGAAAGATTTCAGGAACTATCAAAAAGAATGGCTGAGAACCCAGATCCAACTACTTTTCGTTTAATTCAAGAATTAGAAAGAGAAGTAATGGCTGATCCAGCAAAAAAAGAATTTATTGAATCAATGGAAAGAGAGGCCAGAAGTAAATTTGAAGAAAGGATGAGAAATCATGGGGATCAATTTTTTGAAGGAATTATTACTACTAATAGAGAGGATATAGAAATATTAAGAGATTTTCAAGCTGACTTTAGAAATAATAAATTTAGAGATCATGAGCCATCTTTTAATGAAGAAGAATTTTTTCCTCCAGAATTTGAGGACCATGGAATGATTCCAGGAGAAGAAGATTTCTTTATACCAGAAGACATAGAATATGATATGCCTTTTGAGGAAAATTATCAGGATTATACTCCTCCTAGCAATGAAGAAGAGTTTTATAATGACTATAATCAACCAGAGTTAGGAGAAGAAGATTATGATTCAGTATATAACAATGAAGAGCCCTTTGTTAATGAAGAAGACTACCAAGATTATAACTTTCCAAATGATGAAGAATATCAAGAACAAAATTATGCTGAAGAAGAAAACTATAATTCAGAATATGTAGAAGAAAATAGTTATACGCCACCAGCTAATGATAGTTATCAAGAGTACACTCCACCAGCTAATGATAGTTATCAGGATTATACACCACCAGCTAATGAAGAATATGGTGACTATGGTGCGGAGTATAATAATTAAACAAAAGATCATTAAAATAAAAAAAATATGTTTATTAAGAAGTTGTTGGGATTTTTTAATAAGAAAAGACTTGTTCCTAAGAACAAGCAATTAATTAAGGAGCCAGAGCATGATTTAATGAAAGAACCACCAGATGATTTAATGATTATTAAAGATTCTGGAGAAAAAAATAAAAGCTCTCCTTGATAAGATCACCTAGATAAACTAGGTGATTTTTTATTAAAAATATGTTATTATATTATTATAAATTATGAATAATAAAGCATTTACATTAATAGAATTAATCATAGCTATAGCCATTATAGCTATTTTAGCTGCCCTTTCTTTTACGGTA
Organism: uncultured Gammaproteobacteria bacterium; assembly: GCA_964604515.1. Lineage (GTDB taxonomy): Bacteria > Patescibacteriota > Patescibacteriia > UBA1558 > GWA2-36-10 > CAZRZA01. The sequence continues at coordinate 21,857 of CAZRZA010000008.1, forward strand.
GTTGATCCAGGAAGAAGAATAGGTAATGCTAATGATGATAAAAGATTAACAGAGGCCAATAGCATAGAAGAAGCAATCAATAAATATACAGCAGATAACTTAATACTACCCCCTAGCATAGCCAGTATTACAGATACTTTTCCCTATATGATTACAAATACAAATATAGTAGGAAATATTAACTGTGGTGCAGTGTTAAATATAGGTAAGATTAATATAGGAACAGAATTAGAAGATTATTTACCTACTATACCTATAGACCCTAGTATCACAGACGAAACTACAGAAGGCACAGGTTATTATCTGGTAAAGAATGGTCAAAATATACAGGTATCTTCTTGTCTAAAATATAGTTACTCTTTAGCTAATCTAGTATGCGGAGGAACTATATTAGACGAAAGAGATAATAAAGAATATGCTACCATATTAATAGGTGGTCAATGTTGGATGAGGCAAGGTCTTAATATTGGCACTAGAATAGATAGCGGCACCTCTCAAAGCACAACTGAAATGGAAAAATATTGTTATGATAATGATGACAATAATTGTGATACCATTACAAGCTCTAATACCTACCCTGACGGTGGATTATATCAATGGGACGGAGCCATGCAAGGAGCAACTACAGAAGGAGCGCAGGGCATATGTATGGCTGGCTGGCACATACCAAGCGATGATGAATTTAAGACATTAGAAATGGAATTAGGCATGAGTTATGGAGAGGCTAATAGTTCAGGCTTTAGAGGTTCTATTGAGCTTAAGGTGGGAAGTGTCTCAGGATTTGAAGGTAATCTATCCGGTTATTATGAAAGTAATTCATGGATTAATAAGGGTGTTTACGGTCCTTTTTGGTCATCTTCTATGGGAGGCAGTAATTTGTGGTTTCGTTTATTATTTTTTCAAAGTAATCAAGTTCTTAGAGGTGAACAAGACAAAGAACATCCTTACAGCATCAGATGTCTCAAAGACTAATACATTGATATAAATTAAAATAAAGCCTTAAGAGATTAAGGTTTTTATAATACTAAAAAAAATGTTATAATAAAGATATGAAAGATAATAAATATTTTTATCAACCATATAATGATAATTTTAGACAATTATATAGAGAAGAAGAACTAAAATTAAGAAATATACTTGGTAATAATATAATTATAGAACACTGTGGTAGCACAGCTATTCCTGGTTTAGGTGGTCAAGGAATTATTGATATACTTTTAGGAAGTAAAGAAAGTTTAATATCAGAAATATCTCAAAAACTACAAGCAGCAGACTATAATTATAAACCATATAATAGTGATAAGGATAGTTTATTTTTTAGCTATGATTATCCGGGGATAATATCCAGAAAAGTACATCTTTATTTAACAGAAAATAATAAAGAAGACTATTTTTCTAAAATAGCTTTTCGTAATTTTTTACTTAAATATAATAAAATAGCTACAGAGTATAATGAATTAAAGAAAAGAGTAATTAATTTAAAAGAAGAAGAAAAAGAAATATATCAAGAAGCTAGAAAAGATTTTATAAACAGAATAACTAAAGAAGCAATTAAAGAATATGGCTAATAATTTAACTATAAAGATTTCAGGAGAAGCTGGCTTTGGTATAAAGTCTAGTGGCATTATTTTAGCCAAAACATTCATGAGAGCAGGGTATTATACCTTTGAATACAATGAATACCCTTCCTTAATTAGAGGGGGTCACAATACTTTTCAATTAAATATTTCTAATAAAGAAATAGGTAGCGCTACTAAAAAGATTGATATTTTAATAGCTTTAAATAAAGAGGGCATTAAAAAACATGTTTCAGAAGTAAATAAAAATGGTTATATTATCTATAATAAAGATAATACCAAGTTTAAGAAAAAGAATAGTATTGGCATACCATTAAATAGTTTAGCTAAAGAATCTGGGCATGAATTAATGAGGAATATAGTTTCTTTAGGAGCTGCTTTAGCCCTAACAAATAATAATTTAAATATTGCTTCTCAGATAATTAAAGAAAATTTCAAATATAAAGGAGATAAGATAGTTCAGGGTAATTTAAAAGCATTAAAAGCTGGTTTTAACTATATTCAAGAAAAAAATATTTTTAACTTCCCTCCTTTAAATAAAAAAGATGATAATATATTAATAGAAGCTAATACAGCTTTGGCTTTAGGATCTTTAGCGGGTGGTTTAAATTTTTATTCTGCTTATCCGATGACACCCTCTTCTTCTCTTTTACATTATTTGTCTAAAATAGCTGAAAAAACAAAAATAGTTGTTAAGCATGCTGAAGATGAAATCTCCGTAATTAATATGGCTTTAGGAGCTGCTCATGTGGGGGCACGAGCTATGATTGGAACATCAGGAGGAGGGTTTTCTTTGATGGTTGAAACTTTAGGATTAAATAGTATTACAGAAACACCTTTGGTAATTGTTAATGCGCAAAGACCAGGGCCAGCTACTGGTTTACCAACTTGGACAGAGCAGGGAGACTTACAATTTGTATTAAGAGCTGCGCAAGGAGATTTCCCTCGTATAGTATTAGCACCGGGTGATGCAGAAGAAGCTTTTTTCTTTGGCTCTGAAGCTTTAAATCTGGCAGAAATTTATCAAATGCCCATTATCATATTATTAGATAAATTAATTTCAGAAGGTAATAAAGTAGTAAAGAAATTTAATACTAAGGGAGTAAAGATTAAAAGAGGTAAATTATTAAATAAAGTACAGTTAAATAAAATTAAAAACTATCAAAGGTATAAGGTAACTGCAGATGGCGTTTCTCCTCGTTCTTTACCAGGCATGAACAAAGGACTGTATATAGCCAACAGTGATGAGCATGATCAATATGGTTTTTCTAATGAAGATAGCAAGAACAGAATAGAGCAAGTAGATAAAAGACAAAGAAAATTAGATTCTTTTGAAAAGATAATGCCGCAACCAATTATTCATGGTAATCCTAAAGCTAAAAAAACCATTGTTCTTTGGGGCTCCACTAAAGGAGTAGCCTTAGATGCTTATAAAGAATTAAGTGAGAGACAAAAGAAAAAAATTAAAATATTACAAATACAATATATTTGGCCTTTTCCTAAAGACTTTGTTAAACAAATATTAAAGAAGTCTCGAAAAATATTATTAATAGAAAATAATAGTAATGCTCAACTAGGTCAACTTATTAGACAAGAAACTGGGTTAGAAATAAAAAATAAATTATTAAAATATAATGGTCGTCCTTTTTTTAAGGAAGAGATTAGCAAGGCTTTAAATAAATTATAAAATGAAAGATAAATTTAAAACAGATTATAAAATTACTTGGTGTCCAGGCTGTGGTAATTTTGCTATTATCTTAGCTTTACATCAGGCCTTAACAGAGCTTAATTTAAACCCTAAGGATGTTTTAATATTTTACGGTGTAGGATGTGCTGGCAATGGGGTTAACTTTACTAAAACCTATGCTTGGCATTCTTTGCATGGTCGAGCCGTTCCTTCTGCTATTGGAGCTAAATTAGCCAATAAGGATTTAATAATTATTGTTATGGCTGGAGACGGTGATTCTTTTGGAGAAGGTATGGGACATTTTATTCATGCTGTACGTGGTAATACAGACATTACTTATATTACTCATGATAATAAAGTATATGGTTTAACAACTGGTCAGGTTGCTCCTACTTCAGAAAAAGGTTATAAAACAAAGACCACGCCTCAAGGATCTTTAGAGTCTATGGCTAATCCTATTTCCTTGGCCCTATCATCAGGAGGAGGCTTTGTAGCCCGAGGATTTTCGGGAGAAGCAGAACATTTAAAAGAGGTATTTAAAAAAGGGATAAAGCATAAAGGATTTTCTTTAATAGATGTTTTTCAGCCTTGTGTAACTTTTAATAAAACCAATACTTTTAAATGGTATTTTGATAGATTATATAATTTAGACCAGAATAAACATCAAAAAAATAACTTAGAATTAGCCTGGAAAGAAAGTTTAGCTTGGGGCAATAAAATTCCTTATGGTATTTTTTATGAAAACAAAGAAAGAAGCTATGGAGATAGTTTACCACAATTAAAAGGACATGCCCTGGTTAAAAGAAAATTAAAAGTTCGTAAAATAGACAAGCTCTTAAAAGAATTTAAGTAATAATTATTAAAACCTTCTCCTTATAGAAGGTTTTTTTATTTAATTATTTTATGGTATAATATAAATGAATTTTAATTATGATTATAGAAAAAATACAACACTATTTATCATTATCTTTTTTAATACTCTTGATAATTGTTCAAGGTCTTATTTTTGTAATAACTAGAGCGGAAATTTATCCTGGTTTAGAAATTGAGCTTTTAAAACCAGCAAGCCCTACTATTTATAAGGGAGAAGCTCTTAATCTTCAGGCCCAGCTAATAGGCTTGAGTTCAGGTGCTTTAGAACAATTAGGGTTAGAAGGTGATATTACTTGCCAAGAACTAGATATTCAAGAATATAGTTTTATTTTAAAAGATGCTAATGAAAATGATTTAATAATATTTTCAGGAGACTCTTTTTATGATCAAGAAACCTGCTTATTAGAGTCAGCAGTTACTTGGGATACTAGTAATTATGACTTGGCTGATTATAAAATAGCTGTTCAGGCTAAAATAATGAAAATAGCAAATTCTTCAAACCCTGATGAAACAGGTTTTAGCGATAATTGTAATGATCCTGCAGGCTGTGATCCAGGATCAGGAATGTCGGAAGACAATTTATTTACTTTTGAATCAGAATTATTTAATATTCATTTAATTGCACCAGAGTATCAAGGAGAATTAAATATATTAAGGGAAAACAATATACTTACTTTAACTATAAATTTAGTTGATTCAGAATTAGTTAATTATCCAGAAAGCTTTGATTTAGTTATTGCTAATAGTACAGAAGAGTATAATATATCTTTAAATATAGTAGACTCAAGTCAGCTTATTTGGTCTCAGGGAGATATTGATATTAGTAGTTGGTCTGCTGGTGATTATTCTATATCTACTGTAGATAATCCAGACTATATTTTAGAATTAGAAGGGAGCCTTAATTTTTCTATAGAAGAGGAAGATCGTAATGATGACGAGGAAGAAGAGGAAGAAGAGGAAGAAGAGGAAGAAGAGGAGGAAG
>CAZRZA010000009.1:0-25306 GCA_964604515.1 uncultured Gammaproteobacteria bacterium
TTTTCATCATTTCACCCCCTCTCAATATATATTAATAATTAAATAATTAACTTTTTAATCTATTTATTCGCTACCACCAGCTACTGGTTGTGTTCCGTCTCCAGATTCATAAATCTTACTAATAACAAAAGATGCTATTGAATAAGAAAGAATTATTATTACCAAACCAATGATACCGTTTTTAATTAAATCTTTAGCTTCTGTAACTTTTTCTGCACTACCTTGAGCAGTCATCCATTTAAATCCACCTAATAATATTATAATTGTTGCGAATAATCCTAATAATCCTAATAATGTGTTTATAATAGCTGAAACAACGGTACCTGGTTTTTTTTCTTTACCAACTTTAATTCCTTCTATTTTACCTAAACCAATATCAGCTTGAGCTTGAGAAATATTTGGTATTAATAATATATAAAGTAATAAATATCTTAATCTTTTTATCATATTTTTAATTAATACTATTATACTATAAATTTACTAGTTTTACCACTGACCAGCTACTAACTTAAAGACAAATTCAATAATAGCATAACTACTAAAGATAACCACTATAGCTGCTGAAGCCCAAATAATAGTATCTTTGCCTTGTTTTACTTTATCCATATTACCAGCAGAAGTTATCCAAAGAAAACCACCATAAACAAATATCAGTAAGGATAGGGCGCCAAATAACCCTAACAATCCTTGTATAAATGAACCAATAAATAGCTCCAATGTTTGAGTAGACTGCTTTGACTCTACTCCAGACAAAGGATCATATAGTCCTTCTGAGCCAATTCTAAACAAAGGTATTATTAATAATATAAATGTTAATATAATATATCTTTTTATTTTCATATCTTTATTCATTAATCTGAAATTTTTGTACAAACATAATGAGGATTAGATACGCTAGGACACAGTCCTCTGATATAGTTAATATCTGGTCCATCTGCTGTCCAAATGCAATATGCACAAGCCCACGACCCTGGTGTTTGTGCGTTATAATCAGCACAATTATATACTCCAGCTATAGGGTTATTAGGGTGTGAGGCAGCGGCAACTGTAGTATTGTCACAATCAGAACCATTGTCACCCTCTTGATTTATACAAGGACAGGTCGGTCCCCCCGCTCCCGTCTCTTCTGCTTCTTGACCTCCTCCTCCACCAACAATAGTATTAAATATAAATACTATAACAGAATAACTAATTAATATTATAAACATACCCTTTAAAGTCCATTCTAATATAGCTTTGGCCTTGGTAATCATTTCCTGATTACCTCCTGCTGCTATAAACATAATGCCTCCAACAATAAACATTAATAAAGTAATTGAACCTAAGACACCTAAGATACCACCAATAACATTTTGAATAACAACATTAATATTAACGGTTGCTGTGTCAAAACCAACCAATCCTTCTGGAACGTCTACTTTTATACCTTCCGCAGCAAACAATGCTAAGGGAATAAGAATAATAAATAATATTATTAGTATTTTTATATTTAAAATATTTTTTATTTTCATATAATTTATATTTATTCTGGGCCTTCTTCTTGAGCTTGAGGAGCAACAACTGTATGTTGTTTAACTTTAAATAATTCCTCTGTATAAAATCTAACTAACACTCCTGCTAATAAAGCAATAATAATAGCTGTAATAGATCCTATAATAATATTCTTTCCTGCTGTTATGCTATCTTGTTTACCACCTGATGTTAACCATTTTAATCCTCCGTAAATAAGAAACAATAAAGCTGCTGCACCTATTAAGCCAACCAACCTTGAGGTAAGCAAAGCAAAGCCTTGCTCTACTTCTTCTAAACCACAACTACCGTCTTTAACGCAGTCTAAGCCATCTAAAACACCCTCTTGGGCTTTAACATATAGAGGAAGTATTAGACTAGTAAATATTATTAAAAATCTTTTTTTCATTTTATTTATAATAAGTATTATTAATTCTTTGTATAAAAACATTTAATAAATCTTCTGAGTCTGTGCTTAAATGTATTTCACCATTTAAAATATCGTTTATTAAGTCTGCTGTATGCTTTTCAGCTGTTTCTATATCATATCCTTTATACCAATTATCAGCTGTTAAAACCTGAGAAGTAAATACATACACATTATCATTCTCTAATTGCTCATCTATTAAACCTTTTAGAGCTGTTGGTTTATTATTAATGTTTAAATATGACTCTACTGTTCTTTGGCTAGCTATAGCGTCTATAAAGCTCCAAGCAACTTCTGTATTATCAGATTTCTTAGCAACTACATTTACCCAATAATTAGCATAATATTTTGTTCCTTCTGATCCTCTGGTTTGAGGAAAATTAACAATATCCCAATCAAATTGTACTCCTCTTTTTCTTAATTCATCAGCATGATAGCTGTAGCCAAAGAAATATGCTAATTTACCATTAATAAATTGCTCAAAAGCATTTGGTAAATCTTTATTCCAACTATAACTAGCTTTACCTGGTTTAGTAAAGTCTATATAAAAACCAAGAGTTTGTATAAACCTATCTAATTGCTCATCTTTTGGAGAAAAAGGTTCTAAATTAACTCCATTTAACATCATAATATTAAAAAGAATGTCAAAAAATCTAGGAATATTATCAGCTGCTCCTAAGGCTACAGCTGATTGTAATATATTTCCTTGAGAATCAACTTTAGTTAATTTAGGTGCCTGATCTATTAAGTCATGAAAGTCTCTAATTGGTTCTGGTATACCAGACATAGTTAATATATCTTCATTGTAGAAGGTAACTAAACTATCTAAGTAATAAGGCATACCATATATTTGACCATCAATAATAACATCATCATATACTGTTTCTACAAACTTTTTCTTTAAGTCTCTAATAGAAGTTGTGCCATATTCTTTCATAACTGTAATGGTCTCTTTTTTTACTGTTCCTACTACTTCTACGGTAGGGATTTTAACGCTTTTTGGTATAGGCTCTAAACGATGCTGATATTCTCTTAACCAAGTGACTGGGATAAGAAATAGATCCGGACCCCTGTCATCAGCCCAGGCTTCTAATAACTCTCTCTCATATTCATCATAATTAAAATTACGATATTTTATTTTAATAGCTGGATGACTAATTTGAAAAGAGCTTATCAGGGACTCTAATTGTCCTTTGGTGTCCCAAACACCCCAATAGTCTAAAGTAACTGGTTTAAAATCTCTTACTTCCTTGTTACTTCCTTTACAACCAAAACCAGAGCTTATTATAAAAATAAATAAAAGTACCGATATTGTTAATTTAAAACTTCTCATTATATATTTTTTAAATATTTTCTTAAAGGTTTTTTAAATTCTGACCTTTTTAAGCCAAAATTAATTATAGCTTTCATAAATTCTAATTTATTACCACAATCATAATAAGTACCATCATAAATACAAGCATAGCCAGCTCTTTTTTTAATATATTCAGCTAAAGCATCTGTTAATTGAATTTCACCTCCTGCTCCTTTTTTACCTTTGGCTAATATATTAAATACCTCTGGCGTTAGTATATATCTGCCTGTAACAGCTAAATTAGAAGGGGCTTTATTTGGTCTAGGTTTTTCTATTATCTTTTTAATCTCCGCTGTTTTTTTATCAATTATTAAAGGGTCTATAATACCATACTTATCTGTTTCTTTTTTATTAACCTTAGTAACTCCCACAACAATATCTTCATATTTATTATAGACATCTATCAACTGTTTCATGGCCGGAACCTTAGAATCGATAATATCGTCTCCAGAAAAGATAGCAAAAGGCTCGTCTCCTATTATCTCTTTAGCTATATAGATAGCATGGCCAAGTCCCAAAGGAGTATTTTGACGAATATAAATAAATTTAGCCATAGCAGATATAGCTAATATTTCTTTAAGGTCTTTATTCTTTTTCTTTTGTTTTAGTCTATGTTCTAATTCAAAATTACGATCAAAATGATCTTCTATTGCTCTCTTAGTAGAAGAGGTAACAAAGATAATCTCTTCTATACCTGAAACCACAGCCTCTTCAACAATATATTGAATAATTGGCTTATCAATTAAAGAAAGCATTTCTTTTGGTTGTGCTTTAGTGGCTGGTAGAAAACGAGTTCCTAAACCAGCGACTGGAATAATTGCCTTACGAACTTTCATTACTATATTATACTAAAATTATGTTTTATTGTAAAACTATACTTTATTAACTTTTTTTAATAAACTATAATGTTCTGCTATATGTCCCGAAATATCAAAAAATATTTTTAATAACACCAATAATACTATAGCTATTATATTTTGTTTAAACAAAAAAACTGGTAAAGAAGAAAGAATAATAACTAGTTGCATGCTTACAATTCTTTTATAAGGAGCCTTCATCTGTTTAACTATATTTGTTTTTAAATATTCTTTGTTTTTAAAAAAATTATAAAATAAAGAGAAGCCATGGCTAAGAAATAAGGGTATTAAAGCTAAAATAACTATATTTAAATATTCAAGTATTTTATCTAAATTTAAAAACCAAGGACCAGATAAAGAACTTTTTATCGTAAAAATACTAACTAAAAATAATAAATGAACCCAATTAAAAAGACCATAGTGAATGATAAAAAATATAACTAAAAATATACCTTTTGTTTTATTTATGGCTAAAATTTTTAAAATATTAAAAAACCCAATAACTATAGTCTCTAACCAATATAAAAATAGTATAGAAAAAATATCCCAAGAAAAAAATAATACCCCTAAGATGGGGATACTATTAACTAGTATTAAAATAAGAACCGAAGGATAAACAAGTGTTTTAATTTTCATTAGAGCTATTTAGTATTGTTAAGCCTAAAAATATAAAAAATAAAATACTAAGATCATTCTTAAAATAAGGCAGGTCTACTAGGCTATGAATTAAAGCAGTAAGCCAAGCTAGGGTTAGAGGATAAAATATTTTATTATTCTGTTTTAACGTTTCTTTTAAAGAAATAAATATTTGCTTTATTATAAATATAAAAACTAATAATCCTAATAATCCTAATTCTAAATAAATATTTAAAAATATATTATGACTATGAGGATATATTTCTATCCAGGAAATATTATGATAATTTGCTATTGTTTTTTTAAAACTATTTAAGCCCGTTCCTAATAAATAATTATCTTTAATACCCTCTATGCTGCTTTGCCATAAATGACTACGTATTTCTAAAGAGGTTATTCTTAATCCTTCACCAGGATTAAATACTTGTTGTTTAAGATTATTAAAATATTGTCGGGGAGAAGAAAATAAAGTAAATACTACTATTATTAAAGCAAGTATTATTAGGGTAAATTTCCTATAGCTTCTCTTAAGAAGAAAGTAGAATAATAAAGATATAATAATAGCTATTAAAGCTCCTTGACTCTTGGTTGCTAAAATAAGTAAAAAACCTAAAATAGCTGGTAAATAATATGCTCTTTTCTTAATCTCTAAAGCATAAACAAAAAGAAAAGAGGACAAAGGGGCAATTAATAAAGCTAACATATTAGGTTGTGGAAAAACAGCTGTTAATCTATGAATATTAGGCTTTAAATAGGCAGCTAGCAAATTCCAATTAGTAAAATACTGATAAAAAGATATTAAAAATAAATAAGCTATTAAAAAAGAAAAAGAATTAAAAACAATTGCTTGATCTTTTTTGCTATTTATAGAATACATAAAAACAATGAAAAACATTAGTGGTTCTAAAAAATATGCCCGCCATAATCCTAAAGAACTTAGTTCTAGATTAAGACCCAAAGCAATAACGCTAACCATAATCCATGCTAGTAATAAATGTCTCCAAGTTTTAGATATTTTATTAAAAGACTTACCTTTAAATCTAAAATTAATATCTTTATACTTCTTTCCTTTTATTAAGAATATTAAAAACAAAAGAAGAATCATTAATTCCAATAAAGTGGTTGGTAAATTAAATATTGAGAACCTTAAAAGATAAGTTGGTAAAAGCGCTATAATAATAGCTAGTCCATACACCCTGCTATGATAAGCTATGATTGAAAAAAGAGATAAAAATAATATTAAAAGCATAAAATTACTTGTTTAACACTTCTTTTATTATTTCTTTATTAAAAGCTTTGCTTAAATAAAGAATAAATAAATATAATGAAGAAAAAGATATTATAGTTAAAAAAATATTATAATCTTTCCATGTCCAAATACTAAATAAACCAATTAAAGCAGCTAAAATACTTTTTCCTAATACTTTAAAATCTATCTTTAAGTCAATATATTTTCTAATAACTAAATAAGCAAAGATAACTATTAAAAACTCTATAAATAAAGTTGTATAAGCTGCTCCCCAATAGGAAAATCTAGGAATAAATATAAAATAATTAAGAAGACCTAAAAAAGCAGCAAATAAGAAATATTTAATAATTTCTTTCTGTGCTTCTAAGGCTACCACTAAATAGGTAAATAAAGTTCCGAAAAAAATTAAAGCTGTTGCTACTATCAAAACATTAAGTATTGGACCAGATAATATAAACTCATTTCCTGCTAATAATTTCATTATTTTTGTACTAATTAACCAAGTACCACCTATCATACCAATGCTAATTATACTAAAAAAATCAAAAGTATGTTGCCAAATTTTTTGTAGTTTTTTAAAATTCTTAGCTAAATAAGCAGCTGTAAACAAAGGAAGTATTAGGCCCATAAACATGTGGGGGAAGGCTGTTAAGACCTCTAATACTCTATAAGGAGCGCCGTATAACCCAACCTCAGAAGGAGCTTGATAAACAGAGAGGATTAAAGTGTCTACTTTAAAATATATTAAATTAAGAACAACGGTAATTGCTAGAGGCCAAGTTTTGTAAAAAATACTTTTCCAATACTTAAAATCAAATTTAAATCTTAAAGAAACATACTTTCTTAAAAAGAAATATAATAATGTAAAAGCTAATCCTTGAGTTATAGAATTAAATAATAAAATAGTATTTAAATCTATATTTTTTTTAAAAAAATAAAATAAAAAGATAAAATAACTTACTTTACTAAAAGTATCTGTTAATGCTACCTTGGGCATTATTAAGTGTTTAGCAAAAACAGCTGTTAAGGTAGATATTAAGCTTTGAAAAAAGAAAGCTAAAGAAAAATAAATAATACCTTTTTGAACTATAATGTCATAAGGAAATAATTTTATAATAATTGGTGCAGCTAAAAGAAATAATAAAGAAGAAAAGAAACGAATAGTAAAGATATTGTTTATCATTCTAGCCTCTTCTTTCTTTTCTTTGGTGGTTGCTATTTCTCTTAATAATGTTAAATATAAACCAAAATCTACCAAAACCATTGCCATCTGTAAAAAGGCAAAAATAGTAGTATAATATCCAAATCCTGATTGACCTAATATCCTGGCAATTAAACCTAGGTTTAAAACGCCGATAATAATATTAAATACTCTAATAATAACTTGCCAAATTGTATTTTTAAATATTTTATTAGCTAAAGACATATTCAAATTATACTAGAATACAGTAAAAAAACAACTCCTTAAAGGAGTTGTTTTATATTTAAAATATACTTTCTTAAATATCTTCTTCGGCTGCTTTATATTCTTTCCATATTTCTTTTCTGATTTCTTTAATAAGTTTAGGGTTTTCCTTTAAATATCTTTTAGCATTTTCTCTGCCTACTCCTAATTTGATATCTTTATGGGAATAAGAGTTTCCTGATTTACTAATAACATTGTAAACCATACCTGTGTCTAAAATATCTCCCGCAACTGAAATGCCCTCATTATACATAATATCAAAAATAGTTGTTTTAAATGGTGCGGCTACTTTATTTTTTACTATTTTAGCCTTAACCTGATTACCTATTATTTTCTCTCCCTGTTTTATTTGAGCTGATCTTCTAACCTCTATTCTAACAGAAGAATAAAATTTTAAAGCATTACCACCCGTAGTTGTTTCTGGATTACCAAAGAAAACGCCTACTTTTATTCTAATTTGATTAATAAAAACAATGGTTGTATTTGTTTTACTAACTATTCCTGCTAATTTACGTAAAGCCTGGCTCATTAGCCTTGCTTGCAGAGCAATGTGATGGTCTCCCATTTCACCATCTATTTCTGCTTTAGGTACTAATGCTGCTACAGAGTCTACTATAACAACATCTACCCCTCCTGATCTCACTAATGTTTCTACTATCTCTAAAGCCTGTTCTCCTGTGTCTGGTTGAGAAATTAGCATCTCTTTGGTGTTAACTCCAATCTTTTTAGCATAGTCAGGGTCTAGAGCGTGTTCTGCGTCTACAAAGGCTGCGATACCACCTTTTTTTTGTGTTTCAGCAACTATATGTTGTGCTAGAGTTGTTTTTCCAGACGCTTCTGGTCCATATACCTCTATAATCCTACCCTTTGGTATACCACCAATGCCCAAAGCTATGTCTAGTGATAGACAGCCGGTACTAATAGCATCAACATTAGAAGACTTTACTTCTCCTAAACGCATAATTGCTCCTTCGCCAAAACGTTCTCTAATTTGATCAATTGCTGTTTTAGCTCCTTGATTTAATTCCTTTTCGCTTTTCTTAGCCATATTATTTATTATTAATAATTAATTATTCTTCCCTTAAAATATTTAACTCTATTTCTTTTATTTTACTATACTTCTTTTTAGCACTTATTTCTAAATTATTCAAGCCCAACATTAAATTAATATCTTTTTTAAAGAAGCCTTCTTTATCTAATAGTACCTTTTCATTGTTTATCATTAACTCTACCTCTGGAATTGTTTCCCCCAAAACACTAATTGTCGCTTCTTTTGTTCTGTGGTTATTACTTGGTTCTATTATTTTAATATAAGGAGGGGCCACTATTTTTTTTACCTGCCAAAATAAATAACCTACTAGTGTTAAAACAATTATGCTTATTATTGTTATTTTTATATTTTTTGGTTTTAATAGTTTACTATCCTTTTTATCTTTTTTATTATCACTTATTGCTTTTTGTAGTTTATTGTTAATAATATTTTCTGTTTTATAGTCTTCTAATAGTTCTGAAACTGGTAATTCTAATAATTCCCCGTATATTCTTAGCCAAGAACGAACATAAACACCTCCTGGAAGCTTTTGATAGTCTCCTTTTTCTAAGACTTCTAAATATTTAACTTGAATATTTATTTCTTTTTGTACTTCAGCCAAAGACAGGCCCTTTTCTTCACGGGCCTGTTTTAGTCTGTTTGCTAAATTATGTACTTTACCTATTTTTTTTATTTTAAACCTGTTCATCTTTTTCTGTTTCATTAATCTCTTCTTCGCTCTTGTCCAGTTCTGAAGAAAAGTTTTCTTCTAAATCTTCTTGAGATATTAACACCTTTCTAGGTTTTGATCCTTCTGCTGGACCAACTATACCCATCTCTTCTAAAGCATCCAAAAGTGATGCTGCTCGAGGATACCCTATTCTTAGTCTCGTTTGTAATAGTGTTGCTGAAGCTTTTCCTGCTTTTAATACCAGCTCCTTAGCATCTACGATAAGGGTGTCATCGTTTGGTGTTCCTGAAGAAAAACCTGGTGTAGGAGATGAGCTCTTTTCTATAATACTATCATTATACTCTGGTTCTGCTTGTTTCTTAATATGATCAATAATATTTTTAATTTCCTCATCAGTAACATAAGCGCCTTGAACACGTTTTGTTTTTGAATTATCAGAGCTCATAAATAACATATCACCATTACCCAATAGCTTTTCTGCTCCTGTAGAGTCTAGTATTGTGCGAGAGTCGATTGAAGAGCCTACGCTGAAAGCGATTCTACTAGTTATATTAGCCTTTATTAATCCTGTAATAACATCCGTTGATGGTCTTTGAGTTGCTAAAACTAAATGAATACCAGCGGCTCTACCTAATTGAGCTAGGCTAATAACAGCAGCCTCTATCTCTTTAGCTGCGACAGACATTAAAGCAGAAAACTCATCAATAATAATTACTATATAAGGTATTTTATTAACAATGACTGAATTATTATAACCAGCTATATTCTTTTTACCAGCTGCTTGTAGTAATTTATATCTTTCTTGCATTTCATTAATAACCCATCGCAAAGCATTGATAACCTTATCAGTATCATTTATAACTGGAGTTAATAGGTGAGGAATGTCATTAAAAGCCACTAACTCTACTCTTTTCGGATCTATTAATATAAATTTTAATTCGTCCGGAGAATTTTGATAAAGTAAGTTAATAATAATATTATTAATACAAACTGATTTTCCGGTATTAGTTGCTCCGGCTACCAGCAAATGAGGCATCTTGTCTAAATTAGCTATTATTGGGCTACCAGCCACATCCTTTCCTAATGCTAATGATAAATTAGTTTTTTCTTTTTTATATTTTTTACTCTCTAAAAGTTCCTTTAGTTTAACTAAAGAAACTGATTGATTAGGAACCTCTACACCAACCAATGATTTGCCTGGTATAGGAGCCTCAATACGCAAAGGGTGCGCCGCTAAAGCTAATGCTAAGTCATCCTGTAAAGTAGATATCTGTGAAAGCCTAACGCCTTCTGTTGGTCTAAATGTATATTGAGTTACTGTTGGTCCAACGCTAACCTCTCCCATGGTAACTTCTATACCAAAATTAGCTAGTGTTTTTTCTATTTTTAAAATATTAGCTTCTATATCACCAGAGGTTGGTTTTGTATTTGAGCTAGTTAGAAGGTCTAGGGGCATGCTTATTTTAATGCTCTTTTTTTCTGTAATAATTTCCTCTTCTTCATTATCATCGTCTTCTGTTTCCTCTTCAGATTTATATATTTCTTCTTGATTATTGCCGTCTTCTTCTTCGGTTTCCTCCCAATTCTTTTCCTCCTCATCTTCAGTCTCTTCATAATCAGAATAATTATCATTGGGTAGTATTTTCTCTTTTAATATTCCTAAAGACTTAAACTTATCAATCATACTTTTAAAGGAAGTGTTGAATCCTAATAATAATCCAATAAATATAAAAGCCAGAAGAATAACTAGAGAGCCCCAGAAGCCTAAAGAGTTTAAAAGATATCCTAATAAATAGCCGAGAGCTCCACCACCGCTACCTAAAGAAACAATTTCTTTATACTTAAATTCTAATACGAAAAAATTAAATATACCTGAGCAACCAATTATTAATAATAATAGTCCTAAATAATTAGAAAATTTAAGCTCATACTTTTCTTTTTGTAAAAGACTATAGCCTATAAATAATAATAATAAAATAAATAACCAGTCCCCCCAACCAAATAGATAGGCTAATACTATTTGTAGTAAATTACCAAAAGATCCTGCTAAATTAAACATTGCTAAGATGCTTAAAAAAACAAAAGTAAATATAACAACAATAATAACACCGCTTTTTGTCTCTGAAGAAATGCTCCAATTAAAGCTATTATTCATTTCTTTTTTATATTTTCTATAACTTCTTTTCTTTTTCCTATAAGGCATACTCTATTTTTTTGATTTTATTATTATCTATATTAGCATGATTGATAATAAAAATAAATAACCCAACTTAATTAAGTTGGGTTATTATATTATACCTTTATTTAATAAATCCTGTACCAGCTGGAATCTTACGACCAATAATTACGTTCTCCTTTAACCCTCTTAAATGATCTATTTTTCCAGAAACAGCTGCATCTATTAATACCCTAGCTGTCTCTTGAAAAGATGCTGCAGACAAAAACGAGTCTGAAGCTAAAGAGGCCTTGGTAATTCCTAGCAATAATGTCTCTCCTTGAGCTTTTTTACCTTTACTATTATTGTTTGCTTCTCTAAATTGTGTGGTGGTAACAACCTCCCCTGGCAATAGCTCTGTTTCTCCAATATCATTAACCAAAACTCTAGAAAACATCTGCTTAACTATCAGCTCTACATGCTTATCATTTAGGTTTTGACCTTGAGAAGAATAAATATGTTTGATTTCTTTAATAATATACTTTTGTACCGCTAATTCTCCTTTAGCCTTGTACAGCTCTTTTAAATCAACACTACCCTCTGTTAATTGCTGCCCCCCTTCTACTGTGTCTTTGTTTTTGATCCATAAATTATACCCTGCTGGTACCATTAATTCAAAAAGTTCGTCTTCTGGGCTAATTACTTTTAATTTTTTATCTGTTATTTTTATTAAGCCGTTAAGGCCTGTTTTTACTCTTTCTTTTCCTCTCTTAAATATTAATTTACCTTTTTTAATTTCTTGCCCGTCTTTTACTTCTATTTTTATATCATTACCTAGGTCATATTCCTCTACTCTAATACTCTGGGGCTTTATTTTAATAATTCTTTGTTCTTTACTTAATAGTTTATTATCGTCTTCCATTACAATTATTCCAGAAAGAGGGGCTAAGACAGCTTTCTTTTTTGGTATTCTTGCTTCAAATAATTCTTCTACCCTAGGTAAGCCTTGCGTAATATCGCTCTCTGCCACACCACCGGTATGAAAGGTTCTCATTGTTAATTGTGTTCCTGGCTCACCAATACTTTGCGCAGCTATAACACCAACGGCTGTTCCTTTTTTAACTATTTTATTGTACCCTAAATTATAACCATAGCACTTCTGACAAACTCCTCTAATAGAATTACAAGACAGCACTGATCTAATTTTAATTTTATCTGGATCTATTTTTTTAATTTCATCAGATATTTCTTTAGTAATTAAAGTTCCTTTTTTAATCACAACCTTAGAGCCTTTTTTATCTTTTATTGCTTCTGCTAATACTCTACCGAGAGACCTGTCTGCTAACTCTTCTCCTAGGTCTATACCTTCTTCTTTGGTAATAATAATGCCGTCCTTTTCTCCACAGTCATCCTCTAAAACGATAATATCTTGCGAGACATCTACTAAACGACGAGTAAGATAGCCGGCATTAGCCGTACGTAATGCAGTGTCAGCTAAGCCCTTACGTGTTCCATGGGTAGAAATAAAGTATTCTAGAACATCTAGG
Source organism: uncultured Gammaproteobacteria bacterium (assembly GCA_964604515.1). Taxonomy (GTDB): domain Bacteria; phylum Patescibacteriota; class Patescibacteriia; order UBA1558; family GWA2-36-10; genus CAZRZA01. The sequence continues at coordinate 12,921 of CAZRZA010000009.1, forward strand.
CCCTCTCTAAAGTTGGACTTAACTGGTAATTCGATAATATCGCCGGCTGGGTTTGTTACCAATCCTTTTATGCCCATCATCTGAATCATTTGTGTCCAATTACCTCTGGCACCTGATTCAACTATACTTGCTAATGAGCCTTCTGGGTCAAATAGTTTTTTAGCTTGTTCGCTTATTCTGTTTTTAATGCCTGTCCAAACCTCAATAACCTTAATATACCTCTCCTTATTAGTTAATAATCCGTTATTGTATTGGTCTTTAATTTCTTCTACCCTTTTTTCTCCTTCTTTTATCAGTCCTTTTTTAATATCAATTTTAGGGATATCTCCCATACCCCAAGATAATCCTGAATTAGTAATATACTTAAATGCTATGTCTTTTATATCATCCAATAATTTAACGCTTTGTTCATGTGAAAAAGAACGAAAAGCAGAGGATATCAGATCACCTAGTCCTTTCTTGTTTAGTGTTTGGTTGATGTTTTCCATTTCTTCTGGAAAAACATTATTAAATAATATACGCCCAATAGACGTCTCTAATGTTTTGTTATCTGCTCTTTTGACCCTTACTTTTATTAAATCTTGTAGTTTTATAAGACCTAATCCCAAAGCTTTTTGAGCTTCGTTCTCATCTCTGAATATTTTCTTTACTTTAGACTTAGGGCTGATATATGTTAAATAGTACGCTCCCCAAACTACATCTTGGTTTGGAACTGCAATTGGATCACCAGTGGCTGGTTTTAATAAATTCTCTGAAGACAACATTATTTCTTTAGCCTCTTTCTTAGAGTCTTCTGTTAAGGGAACATGTACAGCCATTTGGTCTCCATCAAAATCCGCATTAAAGGCTGTACAAACCAAAGGATGCAACTGAATAGCTTTTCCTTCTATTAGCTTTGGTTTAAAGGCTTGGATTCCTAAACGATGCAAAGTTGGCGCTCTGTTTAACAGAACATGGGCATCTACTATTATTTCTTCTAAGATGTCCCAAACTTCCGCGTGTCCGGTCTCTATATATCTATTGGCACTTCTAACATTGTGCACTAATTCGTCTTTTATTAAACGGGAAATTACAAATGGTCTAAATAACTCTAGGGCCATTGTTTTTGGTAGTCCGCACTGACCAAGCTTTAGGTGAGGACCAACAACTATAACGGAACGACCAGAATAATCAACACGCTTACCCAATAAGTTTTGACGAAAGCGTCCTTGTTTTCCTTTTAACATGTCCGCAATACTCTTTAGTGTTCTTTTTTGTCCTGTAGAAGCTGTAACTGTCTTACCATGACGAGCGTTGTTATCTATTAAAGCATCAACTGCTTCTTGCAGCATACGCTTTTCATTTCTTTGAATAACCTCTGGAGCGTTTAATTTTTGTAATCTCTTTAAACGGTTATTACGATTAATAACTCGACGATACAAATCATTTAAATCAGAAGAAGCGAAACGACCACCGTCTAATTGTACCATTGGTCTTAAGTCTGGCGGAATCACAGGAACGCTTGTTAAAACCATCCACTCTGGATTTATGGTGTTTAGCGCTAGTCCTTTTATTAAGCGAACTCTTCTTATTAGTTTTTTTAGTTTAGATGGTATAGCAACCTCAATTTCTTTGTCTAAATTATTTGCTAATTCTTTTAAGTTAATTGTTTTTAATAGGCTTCTAATTGCTTCAGCTCCAATACCGGCCTCAAAAATATGTCCATATCTTAAAGCTAGGTCTTGATATTTTGTTTCAGACAATACTTTTAGTTCTTTTAGTTCTTTTAGTTCTTTGCTGGCTGTTTCAGCTGCTTCGTCTAGTGTCTTTACTTTGTCTGCTTTAGCTATACTTAGATTAACCAGCTCCTCTTTTACTTTTTTTTCTACTATTTTTTCTTTTTCTCCTTGTGCTAGTAGCCTGTTTTTAAGGTTGTTTGTTTCTTGAGACCTTTCTTTAAACTCTGAATCAATTTGTTTCTTCTTATTCTTTAATTCATCTTTAATTTGATTTAAGGTGTTCTGGCGCTCTGCCTCGTCTACTTTGGTCACAATAAAAGAAGCAAAATAAATAACCTTTTCTAAAGACTGAACACTTAGGTCTAATATTAGTCCTATTTTAGATGGTATACCCCTTAAAAACCAAATGTGGGATACGGGAGCAGCTAATTCTATGTGCCCCATTCTCTCTCTTCTAACTAAGGAGCGGGTAACCTCAACACCACACTTATCACAAACCACGCCCTTATATCTTATTCTTTTGTACTTACCACAATAACACTCCCAGTCCTTAGATGGTCCAAATATTTTTTCGCAAAACAAACCATCTCTCTCTGGTTTTTGTGTTCTGTAGTTAATGGTCTCTGGTTTTAATATTTCTCCATGAGACCAGTCATGAATATCATCAGGAGAGGCTAGTCTTAGTTTAACAGCCTTAAACTCTGCTGCTGGCTCTTGTTCCTCTCTAATAAATGTAGTTTTTGTTGATGAAGGTGTTGGCATATATTTATATTATTCTTTATATTTTTTAGAAACCTTGTCCTCTTTTTTGATTTTTTTATTGTTTTTACCTAAAAGCTCTACATCTAACCCTAGTCCTTTTAATTCTCTAGTTAAAACATTAAAAGACTCTGGAACATTTAATCTCTCAATTGATTCTCCTTTGATGATTGATTCATAGGCCTTAGAACGACCAATAACATCGTCTGATTTAATGGTGATCATTTCCTGAAGAGTGCTGGCTGCTCCATATGCCTCTAAGGCCCAAACCTCCATCTCTCCCAGTCTTTGTCCTCCAAATTGAGCTTTACCGCCTAATGGTTGTTGAGTGACCAAAGAATATGGTCCAATTGATCTTTGATGAATTTTACTTTCTACCAAGTGGTTTAGCTTAAGCATATAAGCAATTCCAACCGTTGTTTTGTATTCAAACTCTTTTCCTGTACGACCATCATATAGCTGAACCTTTCCGTCTTCTGGCCATTTAGCCTTAACTAGTTCTTTTTTGATTGTTTTCTCATCAACACCATTTAAAGCGGGGCTAGCCACAGTATATCCTAGGGTATTAGCTGCTAAGCCCAAATGTGTTTCTAATAATTGTCCTAAATTCATACGAGATATTACTCCCAAAGGGTTTAAAATAATATCAATAGGTGTACCATCTTCCAAGAAAGGCATATCTGCTTCTGGGATAACACGAGAAATAACTCCTTTGTTGCCGTGACGACCTGCCATTTTATCTCCTACTTGTATTTTCTTTAGGGAGGCTATTGTTATTTGTATTGTTTTGATGACTCCCGCTGGTAATTTATCATCATTATCACTAGAAAATACTTTAACACCAATGATTTTACCGTGTTCGCCGTGTTTTAAATAAAGGGAACTATCACGAACATCTTTAGCTTTTTCACCAAAAATAGCTCTTAATAGTTTTTCTTCCGCAGACAGCTCTGTTTCACCTTTAGGCGTGATCTTGCCAACTAAAATATCCCCAGAAGCAACTGTTGCTCCAACACGAACAATGCCTTCTCTGTCTAAGTCTTTTAATTTTTCTTCACTAATATTTGGAATGTCCCTGGTTACCACCTCTGCCCCTAGTTTTGTGTCTCTAATGTCAATAGAATAGTCTTCAATATTAATTGAAGTATAATTATCATTTTTAACAACCCTTTCTGAAATTAAAACAGCATCTTCATAGTTTCCTCCGTCCCAAGTCATATAAGCAACAAGCATGTTTTGCCCCAGAGCCAGTTCTCCCTGGTCTGTTGCTGCACCATCAGCGATAACTTGTCCTTTTTTGATTGTATCCCCCTTATCAACAATTGGATGTTGATTGATGCTTGTAGAAGCATTAGATCTAGAAAACTTATTTAAATCATAACTATTTGTCTCTTTATCACCTTTAATCTTAATGTGCTTACTGTCTAAAGCTATAACCTTTCCTGCTGTTTTAGATATAATTACTTGCCCAGAGTCTCGCGCTGCTCTTTCTTCAGCACCAGTACCAATGATTGGGGCTTGGGGTTTAATAACAGAAACGGCCTGTCTTTGCATGTTGGTTCCCATCAAAACTCTTTGACCATCATCATGTTCCATGAAAGGAATCAAGGCTGTAGCAATACTAATAATCTGATTAGTAGAAACATCTATAAAGTCAATTTTGTCAATCTTATCATATTTAGGAGACCCCTTAACCCTTATTTCGGCATACTCATTAATAAAGTGTCCCCCGTCATCTACGGGTGTGGTGACAGATACTATGCTATATTTTTCTTCTTCAAAGGCATCTAAATAAACTATTTCATCTGTTACCACTGGTTTTATGTTTATGGTTTCTTTTTTTGTTTTAACTATTTTTTTAGCCTTATCTCCAGTAATCTTTTCACCTTTTTTAATAACACCACCAATAGTTTCATTGATAGTTTTTCCTACTATTTTTTTAACACTATTATCTACTTCGTTCAATACTTTTCTATAAGGTGTTTCTATAAAACCAAAATCATTAACACAAGCATAAGACGCTAAATGGCCAACCAAACCAATATTTGGTCCCTCTGGTGTAGCAATAGGACAAATTTTTCCATAATGAGTACGATGTACGTCACGAACCTCAAAGCCAGCTCTTTCTCTTGATAGACCGCCGGGTCCCATTGCAGACAACCTTCTCTTGTGTTCTAGTTCTGCTAAAGGATTAACTTGGTCCATGAACTGAGATAATTGAGAGCTCATAAAAAACTCTTTTATAACTCCCATGACTGGTCGAGCGTTAATAAGTTGATTGGGCGTTAAATTATTAATATCTAAAGTACTCATTCTGTCTCTGATAATTCTCTCCATACGTGCTAAGCCAATACGAAAACGTCCTTGAACCAATTCTCCAATAGCCCTAACTCTTCTGTTTCCTAAATGATCAATGTCATCTGCTTCATCTTGGGTTAGGTTTAGCCTAATAATTTCTTTAATTACCAAAACCAAATCTTCTTTTCTTAAGACCCTGGTTTCTTTGTTGTTTGGTATGTCCAAGCTAAATCTAGAGTTTATTTTATAGCGACCAACCTTACCAAAATCATATCTTTCAAAATTAAAAAACATAGAGTGTATTAAGCTGCGCGCATTCTCTACCGTTGCTAAGTCTCCTGGTCTTATTCTCTTATATATTTCTTTTAACCCTTCTGCTTCGTCATGGGAAATGTCTTTTTCTATAGTATTTTTAATAAAGCTTACTTCTGGGTGATTATCAACGTCTTTGAATAATTCTAATATCTCTTCGTCTGTTGCGTATCCCAAGGCCCTTAAAAGAGCGGTTACCGGAACCTTTCTTTTACGATCTATTTTTACGTAAATAACGTTCTTACCGTCTGTTTCTATTTCCAACCAAGCACCGCGATTAGGAATGACCTTTGATCCATAATAATTTCTACCTCTAATATTCTGTGTACTAAAAAATACGCCCGCACTACGTATCAACTGAGAAACTATTACTCTTTCCACTCCATTAACAATAAACGTTCCCCTTTCTGTCATTAAAGGAAAATCGCCTAAGTATATTTCTTGCTCCTTGACTTCATTGGTTCTTTTATTAACCAAACGAATCTTTACCCTCAAAGGAGCTTCATAAGTAATGTTCTTGTTTTTAGAAGCAACTTCGTCAAACTTAGGTTCATCTAAGTAATAATCTAGTAAATATAGCTCTAAGTCTCTGCCGATAAAGTCTTTGATTGGAGAAACCTCGTCAAACAACTCTTTTAACCCTTCTTTAAAAAACCAGTCATATGATTTTTTTTGTACCTCTACCAAGTCTGGCATAGGTATAGCTTCTCGTAATTTAGTAAAGCTTTTACGAGAGTCTCTTTTTTTTGCTTGAGGCATGTTATTGTATGTGTTTAATATTCAATTAACAAAAGTGGGCAAAAAAATAAACCCATCAAAAATAACTTTGATCAGTTTTTGTTTAATTTTTCTTTATAATTGGGTTCGCCCAGGAAAAATACATGAATAAATACTAACAAAAGTTTAGTGGTCTGTCAAGGGTTTTTAGCTTGTTTTTATAATATTGTTTATATTTAATATTTTTTAGACTAATATTAGCTAAATTATGTGAGATAACCACTTTATTATTTGTCAAGCAACTCATTGTCTTTGCCTATTATTAGTTAAAATAATGCACATAATAACCACTTAGTCTACAGGTTATCCACAACTAGGTTATTTTTAGTAGTTTTTTTGCTGCTTTTCTGTCATCCCATTTTATTTTTTTACCATTAGCAATACAAATAGCTTGTTCAGCCCCTTTACCAGTTATTAATACCAGGTCGTTTTCTTGTGCTAGTTCTAGTGCTTTTTTGATACCATCTTCTCTGTTTTCTATTTTAAATAAGTCTTTGTTTAGTGTTTTGTTGTTTTTTAAGGCTCCTCGAGCAATATTATCTATTATTTCTAAAGGATCATCGTCATATGGATCTTCATTGGTTATAATTACAATATCAGCTGTTTTGCTAGCTAAATATCCTAGAATAGATTGTCGGGAAACATCCCTCCCCCCACCACAAGAACCTAAAACATGTATTAATTTATTTTTAGGGAAGTCTTCTAATGCCCCATACAACTGCTTTAGGCTTTCTGGTTCTGGAGCATAATCTATTAAAACACTAAAGCCTTGACCCTCTTTAATGAATTCTTGTCTGCCAGCTACTGTTTTTAATTTACAATTTATAATCTTATTTAAATCAAACCCTAAAGAATTAACAGCTATTATACTTGCCAAAACATTATAACCATTAAATTTTCCTAAAAAGTCTGTTTTTATTTCTTTTTTGTTTAAAGAAAAAGAAACTAAACCTTTTTCTAGTTTTAAATCATATCCCTGGTAGTCTGCTTTATTATTAAAAGAGTAGGTAATAAATTTATCTACCTTATATTTTTTTAATCTCTCTGTTTCTCTGTCGTCCTTATTACTAATAATGGTCTTGGGTATTTTTTTATTATTTATTATTTTCCTCTTGCTATTACTCAAGTGTTTAAATAGTTTTTCTTTGGCTGCTCTATAGTTCTCAAAACCACCATGAGCCTCTATGTGTTCTGGGGTTAAGTTTGTAAAAACAAGAACATCATAGTTAATTCCTTTGTGCCTAAACTGTTCTATACCCTGAGAAGAGGTTTCGATAATTACATACTGACAGTTATTTTTAACCATATCTTTAAGTAGCTTTTGAGTTTGCCACCTACCTAACATAGTCATTTTTTTATCATTTAACCATTCTTTATTACCAACTTTAAAATTAACAGTGGAGCTTAGTCCTGTTTTTTTTCCTAAACACTCTAATAGTTGAGAAATTATATTAACCGTAGTAGTTTTACCATTGGTACCCGTTACCCCAACAACAACTAACTCTTTACTAGGATTATGATAATACCAGGAGGCTGTTTGAGAAAGAAAATAATGATATATGGCTAATAGTTTTTTAGGAATTATTTTTTTTATCATTCTTTTAATCATTTTTATTATTTAAATACTCTTCTACCTTAGGAACATCTTCTGGCTTACCAAAGTCTAACCAAATACCTTTTAAGTCTTTTGCTTTTACTTTTTTACTCTCTGCTAAAATATTAATAACGTCTATTAACTCATATTCTCCTCGAGGAGATAGTTTTATTTCTTTAAGGTGTTTATATACTTCGGGAGTAAATTTATATAAACCAGTATTTATTAAATTACCAATATATTCTTTTGGTTTTTCAATTATCTTTTTTAAAAAACCGTCGTCACCAACCTTTAAAACACCGTAGTTTTGTGGTTCTTTATGTGGTAGGCCAGCGACATAACAATAACCATCGTTTATGTTAAATCTTTTTAAATCTTCTACTGAATATAAGTTATCTCCGTAAACAGCTAAGAAGTCCTCTTTTTTTAAGGTGTTCTCTACACACTCTAGAGGACAAGCTGTACCATATCTATTTTCTCCTAAAATATCAAATTGATTTACTAAGGTTATTTTAAACTCTGAATTATATTCCTCTAAAAACTTAGCCATAAATTCTTTTTTATAACCAACAACCATTACTATTTCCTCAAAACCAGCTTCTTTTAAGTTGCTTAATAAATAATATAAAAACGGCTTACCATTTACTTCAATTAGTTGCTTTGGCTTGTCTTTGGCTAAGTCTAGCATTCTGGTTCCCCGACCAGCAGCAGAGACTAATACTTTTTTAATCATCTTTTTATTATTTTCTTAAATCTTTTAACCAAAGAATATGCTAGATATATTTTTTTATTATAGACAAAATTATATGTTCCTAAATTATTTATTTCTTGTCCACCAAATCCTTTTTTAAACTTAGTAAAACCAAACCACTTACTACCTTTACTTTCTTTATTAGCTATACCCCAAAAATCATAGTATAAAAAAGAACCCCCTTTAGCTCTTTTAATTATTTCCCATTGTAGTAGATAAGGGGCCATAGATGAGCGGTAATTATAGTCAGAGCCTCCGTGTAAGTAGGTTACAGTGTCACCAAATTTAATGATCATATTAACAGAAACAATAACACCATCTATTTTAGCTAAGCATAGTTCTCCGGCATTATTTTCTAATAATGTTTTCCATAATGATTTATAGTATTTTTCGGAGTGTGTTTTGATATTTTTTCTTTGATATGTTTTTTTAATTAATTTTAAAAACAACTCTATATCCTCTTCTTTTTTACTAAAATATACCTTAACACCTTTTCTTTGTGCTAAACCAATATTATATCTGGTTTTTTGCTGCATTTCTCCTAATAATACCTTGTTGTCTTTTTTTAAGTCTAAAACAAGGGTGTCAGCTGGTTGAATATTGTCTGTTTTGATAAATTCCTGCTCTAAGTTTATATTATTAACCTCTAAAGACAAAAACACCTCTTCTTCTCTTTTTGTATCAACGGTTAAGTCTCTTATTTTAGACAATAACAAATGAAAAGCCTTTTCTTTTTTATAATCACTTAATTCTTTGGAAATAATTGGTCCTTTAGGGGAATATAGGTAGCTCTTACCAAAAGGAAGTTTGTTTTCATACACCAAACAAGAAGCAATGGTTTTTTTCTCTTCTTTAATACTTATTTGCCAATATCTTTTATTTTGTTTTCTTAAGAAGTCTTGCCAAATACTAGACTGTAAAAAAGAACCGGAAATAAAACTGGTTTTTAAAAAATTATTTACATTATTACTTTCTACTACTTTCATTTTTTATTAATAAACTGCAGGGCTTGTTTTATTTTACCGCCCAAATCTTCTTTATTATCCTTTAGGTCTTTACTCGCTTCTCTAGCGTCCCTCTCTTTGTAGCCCAAAGAAACCAAAGCCTCTATTACCTGCTTATTACTTTCTAGAATTGGAGCCTGCTCAGAAAGATCTATTATAATCTTCTCCTTAAGCTCCACAACAAGCCTTTCAGCTGTTTTTTTACCAATACCTGATACTTGTTGTAGTAAAGATGGTTCACCGCTTGTAATAGCTTGTTTAAGGTTACTTAGGTCTGTTAAAGAAAGAATGTTTAGTGCTGACTTAGGTCCTACTCCTGAAACCGATATTAATTTTTCAAAAAAATCTAAAGCCCCTTCAGAATCAAAACCATATAAATCAAAAAGATCTTCTTTTATATTACTATAAATATAGTATTCTTTTTCGGAACCTATTTTAGGCTCTTCTAATTGTTTTTCATTTAAAAAAACTTTATAACCAATATTATTGATTAATAATATAATAGACTTGGTGTCTTTTTTGAATACCTTACCTTTTAAATAGTTTATCATAAAATAATATTATCAATTTTAAATTAATAAATCAATTAAATAGTTGTTTGTGTTTAGAAAAACCAAATAAATAATACTGTTTTTATTTGTTATTATTGCTTGATAGGCATTATTAAATATATATAACCCTGTTCTTCTTTTGGTTTTAATAGTCCTGGAGATTTGCTATTGTTTATATTAATAATTATTTCTTTACTATTAATATTATTCAAACCATCTAATAAATATCTATAATTAAATACTATATCATTACTTTCTCCTGTTATTTTTACAGGAACTTTAGCAACATCTTTACTTCCTTTTTTAGAAGAGGTTGTAAAAACTTCTAGTTCTTGTTTGTTTTTATCAAATACTAGGTTAATATCATTAATACCCTGTTTACAAAATAAAGAAACTGATTTAATAATTGGCACCAACCTAGAAACATCACAGGTAATACTGGTAATAAACTCTTGTGGAACAATCTGTTTGTAGTCCGGGTATTTACTATCAATAACCCTGGAAACTAATTCAATATTATCAAGAACAAACATTATTTGATTTTCATTAAAATAAATATTTATCTTTTGACCATCTTCTTCGTTTAAAATTCTGCTTAATTCTTGAACAGTTTTCAGGGGAATAATTAAGTCTATTTCTTTGTTACTGTTTATGTTTATTTTCTTTTCTGTTAAACGATAACTGTCTGTTGCGGCTATAGTCAGCTCCTTTGGTTTGAAAGAAAAATTAACCGCATTTATCTCTGCACGAGAATTATCTGTTGAGGCAGCGAAGATGGTTTGGTTTATAGCGTCCCTTAGTTCTTTGGTTATGATTTCTATTTCGTTTTCTTTTTCTATTTCTGGTATAAGAGGAAAGTCTTCAGCGTCTAAACCACTTATATTAGCTTCTTGATTCTTGTTTTTGATGTTTAATGTTTTTTCTTTTAAGGTTATTTCTATATTTTCTCTTGGTAAAAGAGATATAAAGCTGTTTAATAGTTTAGCGTCAACAGTAAACGCTCCTTCTTCCTCTACCTTGCCTCTAACAAAAACTTTTATACCTATTTCCAAATTAGTTGTTATTAGCGTTAGTCCGTTTTTATTTGCTTTTAATAAAACATTGTTAAGTATAGGTAAGTTTGCGTTCTTATTTACTAGATAAGAAACTAAACTTAATCCTTTATTTAAATTTTCTTGAGTACAAAATAATTTCATATGATTATATTAATAGTTTTTTATATATTTAATTAATAGTAATAATAAGGGCTGTTGATATGTTAATAAGTAAGAGTTATTTTTAATATTAATTAGTGTTTTTTTTGTTATTTTTAATATTTTTGTAGTGGACAATAGTTTGATGTTTTCTGTATAAGTATATTAATAATACACAGGTAGTATTCTTTTATAAACCTTGTTGTTTATAATGTTTGTTTTTTAAACAGGCTATTAAGAGCTTATAAATAATTTATTAATACCTTATAAACAGATTATTCATATATTTTTTGTTTAAGAATTGCAATATCATTTTTTATTTTTTCATTTTCATCAATAAGTCTATTTATTTTTTCACAAGCATGCATAGCTGTGGTGTGGTCTCTACCACCAACACTTTGCCCTATATTAGGGTAAGATGAGTTTAGTTCGTTTCTCATTAAAAACATTGCTATTTGACGAGGAACAACAATTTCATTTTTACGACTACTACCAAGAAGGTCATCTGGTTTTAGATCATAAAAAAGAGCTATATTATTTAATAGTTTTTTACTGGTTAAACCAGCCTTTTTAATATTAGCAGTAACACCACCTAAAATAGCCTTAACACTTTCTGTGGTTGGCGTTGTGTTGTTTAGTTCATGGAAGGCCGCTATTCTATTTAAGGCACCCTCTAATTCTCGAATATTTTCTCGAATATTTTCAGCAATATAGTTAATTATGTCCTTTCCTATATTATGGTTTTTTTCTTGACATTTCATTTCTAAGATAGCCACCCTTGTTTCTAGGTCTGGAGAAGAAACATCTGCTATCATACCCCACTCAAACCTGGACACTAATCTCTCTTCTATGGAAGGGATAGCCTTTGGTGGTCTGTCAGAAGAGATTATTATTTGTTTATTATTTTGATGTAAAGCATTAAAGGTGTGAAAAAACTCTTCTTGAGTCTGTTCTTTTCCAGCTATAAACTGTATATCATCTATTAATAAAACATCTACACTTCTATAATTGTCTTTAAACCTGTCTGTTTTACCACCTTTAATTGCGTAAATAAAGTCATTGGTAAACTTCTCACTATTTATATAAAGCAGTTTTTTGGTAGGATCTTTAGATAATATATAATTACCAACAGCCTGAATAAGGTGGGTTTTTCCTAAACCAACACCACCATAGATAAATAAAGGGTTATACATTTCTCCGGGTTTTTTAGCTGCTGCCTGGGCTGCTGCCTGGGCTAGTTCATTGCCAGGACCAACAACAAAACTCTTAAAGTTATATTTAGAGTTTAAACCAAACTTGTTAATAGAACCAGGGGAAGCGGGAGAAACCTTATCAACAGGAGTATCTTTTTTTATACCGTCAACACTTGTTTTGTTGCTAATATTAGTATTTATTCTCTTTTCGTTTACCCTGTAGATAACCTGTAGAT
>CAZRZA010000010.1:0-13678 GCA_964604515.1 uncultured Gammaproteobacteria bacterium
AGTTCATAATAACCATTGCTGTCATTATTGTTTCTTTAGCTTGGATTAATGGCTCTGGAGCAAAATTACTCTATACAGAATTAATTTTTGGTAATATATTAGCCAAGATTGGAGTATTTTTTTTAAGCTTTTGGTTATTAGGTTGGTTTTTCTTTCATACCTTTTATATAGTTTATAAGAGAGAAGTAAAAACATTTATAGTTCTCTTTTGTTTTCTATTCTGGTTCGGAGCTTTATTCTTCTTTCCAGTAATAAGAGAGGTATTAAGTAGTAATATTAGTTTACAACTATTTATTGTTTCTATTATAATATTTGATGGTTTTATTTTACTAGTAGATATTTTAGAAGCAATAAAAGAAGAACAACCAGCTTGAATAATAGAATACCCCCTCAAATCATCGGCTTCCCCTCGGATAGCTGTTGCTTATCTGCTCTAATGAGCATTAATACAACACGATGATTTTTGAGGGGGTTTTTTTGTTTTCTTATTTGCTTTTATGCTATAATTAGATTATAAATAATAGTATTATGAAAATATATTTAAGTAATAGTTTAAGTAAAAAGAAAGAAGAATTTAAAAGTATTCAGAAGAATAAAGTAGGTTTATATACTTGTGGGCCTACTGTTTATGATTATTCTCATTTAGGTAATTTAATGTCTTATATTATTTGGGATATTTTAAAAAGATTCTTAATATCTCAGGGCTATCAGGTTAAACATATTATGAATATTACTGATGTTGGTCACTTAGTGTCTGATGCTGATGAAGGAGAGGATAAGATGGTTAAAGGTAGTCGTAAATTAAAAAAAACAGCTTGGGAAGTAGCTGATTATTTTATTGCAGTATTTAAAGATAATTTAAAAGAATTAAATATATTAAAACCTACTAAGTTTATTAGAGCTACCAAAACTATAAAAGAACAAATAGAATTTGTTAAAATATTAGAAGCTAAAGGTTATTTATATAAAATAAGTGATGGTCTATACTTTGATACTTCTCAAATAGATAATTATGGTCTTTTAGCTAATTTAGCTAAAGTAGAATTAAAAGAGGGTGCCAGAATAAAGAAGAATAAAGAAAAAAAGAATAAAACTGATTTTGCTGTTTGGAAATTCTCTCCTAGTAATAAAAAGAGAGATATGGAGTGGCCATCTCCTTGGGGCAAGGGTTTTCCGGGTTGGCATTTAGAGTGCTCTGTAATGAGTAAAATGGCCCTCGGAGACACCTTTGATATACATACTGGAGGCATAGACCATTTAACGGTTCATCATGCTAATGAAATGGCTCAAAGCGAAGCAGTAACAGGTAAATTACAAGCTAATTATTGGTTACATAATAATTTTGTTAAGTTTAATAATAGTAAAATATCTAAATCAGGAGGAAGTATTATATCTTTAGAGGATTTAAAGAAAAAAGGATATCGAGCTCAGGATTTTAGATTTTTAGTATTACAAACACATTACAGAAAACCCTTAAACTTTACTTGGTCATCTTTGAAAGCAGCTCATAATGGTTTAAATAATATTATTAAAGAAATAGCTTTCTATGATAAACCATTAATTGGTTGTGCAGAGTTAGAGGGAGAATTTTATGATGCTTTGGGGGATGATTTAAATACTGCTCAAGGTTTAGCTGTTTTGAATAAAGTGATAGATTCTGACTATCCTAGTTCAGCTAAATTAGAAAGTATTTATAAAATAGATGAAGTATTAGGTTTAGGGTTAAAAGAATTAAGAGCAGAAGCATTAAAAATACCTTTAAAGGGTAAAAAGATTCTAAAAGAAAGAGAAAAAGCAAGAAATAATAAAGATTGGTCTTTAGCTGATAAATATAGAAAAGAGTTAGCAAAACTTAAAATAGAAGTAAAAGATAGTAGAGAAGGTCAAAAAGCTATTAAACTTATTTAAATTAAATAGCAGAGACTAGATAAAACTTTTATCTAGTCTTTTTTTATGGTAAAATATAGTTATAGGTTTTTAAAAATCCTTTATTATTTTAATTAAGAATGAATATTAAATTAAATATTATTTTAATACTATTGCTAACTAGTTTTTTTACTTTCCTAACCATAGTATCTAATACTTTATTAGGAGATTATATTGGTTTAAGTAATAGTTTTATTTATTTTATTAATATTCTTTTAATTGTCTTATTCTTAAATCCTTTACATAATATATTTAATAAAATAATAAATAATTTTAAAAAGGAAGAAGAGCAGAAGGATATTAAAACAGCTCAAGAGCTTAATAAAGATAATTTATGCCAAAGATTAGATTCTTTGAATAAAGAATTAAAAGTAAAATTAAAAGAAAAAACTCAGGAAATAAAGGATATTAATAGTACTTTAGAAGAAAGAAATAATTTCTTAATAACTATACAATCTATAATTAATGTTACTAGCAAAACTTTTAATTTAAGAGAAGCTACTCAAATGATAGCAGATAGTATTTCTACTAAATTAAATTATATAGGAGGAATATTAAGTTTTGTTAATGAAGAAAATAATACCTTAAAAGTTAGGGCTTTGACTAAGAATAATAAAACTATTTCTATTATTAAAAGATTAAAGAAAAATAATGATAATTTCGAAGTTAAATTAGAATTAGGATATAATTTAGGAAGTAAAACAGTTTTAAATAGTAAAATAACTTTTTCAGATAATTTAAATGATTATTTTTCACCACCTTTAGCTGAAGAAATATTGAAAGATATACAAAAAGAATTAAATATAAATACTATTATCGGTATTCCTATTTTTTCTCAAGGAAAAAGTATTGGTTTAATTCATTTTCTTTGCAAAGAAAAGAGAGAGGATGTTACACCTTTAGATATGGAAGCTATGACTACTTTAGCAGATCAAGTTGGTATTATTTCTCGGAATTTAAAATTATATGAGAACTTACAAAAAACTAATAGACAATTACAAGAAGCTAATGTTCATTTAAGACATTTAGATAAATCTAAATCTGAATTTCTTTCTATAGCCTCCCACCAATTAAGAACACCAATTTCTGCTTTAAAGGGGTATTTAGATATGATTCTAGAAGGAGATTTTGGTAAAGTACCCTTAAAGATAAAGAAAATATTAAAAATATTATTAGAGAACTCTTCTCGTTTAGCTAGAACTATTAATATTTTTTTAGATGTTTCTCGTATTGAATCTGGTAAGTTTCATTTAGATAAGAAAGTTGTTAAAGTAGATTCTTTAATCATTGATGTTTTAAAGGAATTAGAAAATGAAGCTAAGGTTAAGGGTCTTAAATTAGAGTATCAGAAGTCTAAAAATAATATATTTTCTTTAATTGATGCTGATAAAATAAGAGAAGTTATTTTAAATTTAATAGATAATGCTATTAAATATACTAAAAAAGGATTAATAGTAATAAAGCTTTCAGAAGAAGATAAAGAATTAGAATTTAGTGTTAAAGATAGTGGTTTAGGAATATCAGCAGAGGATTTACCTTTACTTTTTAAGAAATTTGCGAGAGGAACAGGAGCCTCTAATATTTATACATCTGGTTCTGGTTTAGGACTATTTATTGCTCAAAAAGTTATTAAAGAGCATAATGGTCAGATATGGGCAGAGAGTAAGGGAAAGAATAGAGGTAGTACTTTTTCTTTTTCTTTACCAATTTATGAAAACAGTTAATATATTTTATGAAAACAGTTAATACAATAATATTCTTAATTTTAATATTTTTTATCATTTCTCTCATTTTTAATTTCTTAAAGAAAGGAGACTTCTTTAAAGATCAGAATATAGGCCAAGCTTTAAGTTGTTATTCTGATAAAATTGATAAGACTATTATAGAATTACCAGCTGAATTAAAAGAAGTAGAGGCTTTTATTAGTTTTAACAGTATACCCTTAGCTTCTGATTTAGAAAGCTCTTTAAAAGAATTAAATATAGTATTAGATAAAAAGAGTATTATTTTTGATTATATTTGGTCTAAAATACCCATTAATAGTTTATGTGCTTTAATAGAATTAGAAGAAGTTAAGTCTGTTTTTACTTTAAATAATAAATAAAATGATATTAAGAAGTGTTAAAGATATAAAGAATTTAAAAGGACAGAGAGTTCTTTTGAGATTAGATTTAAATATTTATTTAAAAGATAATAAAGTAATTAAAGATAGTATTTGGAAATTAGAAAAAGTATTACCTACTTTAAAGTATTTAATAAAGAAAAAAGCTAAAATAATAATAATTACTCATTTAGGGAGACCAAAGGGTAGAGACAGTAAGTTATCACTATTAATTATAGCTAAGTATCTTAGCAAATTAATTAAAAAAGAAATAGAATTTTGGTCTGCTGATTTTAAAGAATATTATGAAGATAGTTTAGCTTTAGGTAATGGTCAAATAGCAATGTTAGAAAATATTCGTTACTATAAAGGAGAAGAATCTAATTCTAAAAGATTGGCCAAAGATTTGAGTAAATTAGGTGATATATATATTAATGATGCTTTTGCTGTTATTCATCGTAATCATGCTTCTCTTTTAGCTATTACAGAATATTTACCTTCTGCTGCCGGTTTATTATTATTAGAAGAAGTAA
This sequence comes from uncultured Gammaproteobacteria bacterium, assembly GCA_964604515.1. Classification (GTDB taxonomy): domain Bacteria; phylum Patescibacteriota; class Patescibacteriia; order UBA1558; family GWA2-36-10; genus CAZRZA01. The sequence continues at coordinate 4,561 of CAZRZA010000010.1, forward strand.
AGATATTAAGTAGTATAAATAATAAAAAGGGTTTAATAGCTATTTTAGGAGGGGCTAAAGTTAAAACTAAGATTAAATTATTAAAAAGATTTATTAATATTTCAGATAAAATACTTTTAGGAGGTGTTTTGGCTAATACTTTCTTAAAAGCCCAAGGATATAATATGGGACAGAGTATTATTGAAAAAAAGAGTATTAAGGTCGCTGCTAAATTAATGAATAAGAAAATAATATTACCTTTAGATTTTTCAATAGCCTCTGGTATTAAAGATCAGAAGTATGAAGTAAAAGATATAAATAATATTCCTCTACGGGGGTCAGCTTTAGATATAGGACCAAAAACAGTAAAAGAGTATAGTAAATTAATTAAAAAAGCTAAATTAATTATCTGGAATGGTCCTTTAGGATATTTTGAAAATGATTTATTTATCAAAGGTTCTCGTAAAGTAGCTAAAGAAATAATAAAATTAAAGAAAAAAGCTATTATTGGAGGAGGAGAAACAGTTTATTTACTTACTAAATATAAATTAAGAAATAAGTTTTATTTTGTTTCAACAGGAGGAGGGGCTTTACTATCATTTTTAGAAGGTTCTCGATTAAAATCTTTAGAGAAATTAAAAAAATATGCCAGATAAAATAAAAGAAATAAAGGCTTTAGAGATATTAGATTCTCGTGGTAATCCAACAATACAAGTTAGTATTGAGCTTTCTAATGGTTTGAGAGGTATGGCTAAAGTACCATCTGGTGCTTCGACCGGAAGCTTTGAAGCTTTTGAATTAAGAGACAAAGATGAGAATAGATATGAAGGTCGGGGAGTATTAAAAGCAGTGGCTAATGTTAATAGTATTATAACTAAAGAATTAGAAGGTTTAAGAATTAGTGAACAAAAAGAAATAGATAATTTATTAATTAAATTAGATGGTACAAAGAATAAGAGTAAATTAGGAGCTAATGCTATTTTAGGAGTATCCTTAGCAGTGGCTGTGACAGCTGCTAAATCAGTAGGCTTACCTCTTTATAAGTATTTAAGGGGTATTTATAATACTCATTTAAAAGATTTTAAATTACCAACACCAGTAGTTAATGTTATTAATGGTGGTGCTCATGCTAGTACTAATATTAATATTCAGGAATTCTGGATTATACCCAAAACTGCTATTACTTTTGCTGAAAAACTAAGACAAGCTAGTGAAGTATTTCACTCTTTAGGATCTCTTTTAGAGGCTACAGGCTATGATACTGACTTAGGTAATGAAGGGGGCTATGCTCCTCATCTTAATTCTCATCGAGAAGTATTTGATTTTATGGTTCAAGCTATAGAGAATAGTAAATATAGTTTAAAAGATATTGTTTTTGGTATAGACGTTGGAGCCAATGAATTATATAATTTAAATACTAAGTCTTATGAATTTAGTTTAGAAAAACATAGTTTTAATTCTAAAGAATTAATAGATTATTATTTAGATTTAATAGATGATTATCCTTTACAATTTATTGAAGATCCTTTTGCAGAAGAAGATTGGGATACTTGGCAAGATTTTAGTAATAATAAGACTATAAAAGAAAATAATATTAAATTAATAGGAGATGATTTATTTGTTACTAATATAGCTAGATTTAAAAAAGGTATAGAATTAGGTGTCGCTAATACTATTCTTATTAAACCTAATCAAATAGGAAGCTTAACAGAAACATTTTCAGCTATTAAATTAGCTCAAGACAGTGGCTATCAAGTTATGATTTCTCATCGTAGTGGTGAAACCTCAGATACCTTTATTGCTGATTTAGCTGTCGCTGTACAAGCTGATTATATTAAAACGGGATCTACTTCTCGTGGTGAGAGAGTAGCCAAGTATAATCGTTTATTAAATATTGAAACAGAATTATGAAATTACCAGGACTATTAATAATATTAGATGGCTGGGGTTTGAGTAAAAATAGTAATGGCAATGCTATTGCTTTAGCGCATACTCCTAATATGGATTCTTATTATAATAAATATAGTAATACTTCTTTATATGCTTCTGGTAAATATGTTGGCTTACCAAAGGGGCAAGTTGGTAATTCAGAGGCAGGACATATGAATATTTCAGCAGGAACGGTAATAGAACAAGATGCTTTAATCATAGACAGGGCCATAGCTAATGGTACTTTTAAAAAGAATCAGGTATTTTTGGAGAGCATTGAACACTTAAAGAAGAATAATAGTGATTTACATTTAATAGGATTACTTCCTGAGAATAATAGTCCTCATGCCAGCAAAGAACATATTATAGCTTTAATTAAACTATTTTTAGAAAAAACGGATCAGAATATTTATTTACATTTTTTTACCGATGGCAGAGATAGTTCTGTTTTAGCTGCTTTAAAGGTATTGCCAGAAATAATGTCTAATTTTAAAGAAAAGAGAATACAAGTAGCTAGTATTATGGGTCGTTTTTATGCTATGGATAGAAAAGGTTCTTGGCAGAGAACTAAATTAGCTTATGAAGCTTTAGTTTTAGGAAAAGGTATAACAGTTTCTGATGGTCGAGAAGCTATTAAGCAAGCCTATAATAGGGGAGAGTCAGATGAATTTATTCTACCAAGTGTTATTACTAAAAATGATAAACCAATTGGACCAATTAATGATGATGATGCTGTTGTTTTCTTTAATTTAAGATCAGATAGGGCTAGGCAATTAACTAAATCTTTAGTACAAAAAGATTTTAAGAAAAGAAATAGTAATTCTTTTAAAAGAAATAAGAAAATAAATAATTTATTCTTTATTGCTTTAACAGATTTTGGCACTGACCTAGGTAATGTTTTAACAGCTTATCCTAGTATAGAAATACCAAATACTTTAGTAAATAGTTTAAACTCTTTAAGACAATTATATATAGCAGAAAGAGAAAAGTATGCTCATATTACTTATTTCTTTAATGGTGGTTATGATCAACCAGCTAATGGTGAAAAAAGAATGTTTTTAAATTCTCCGGATATACCTTCTTATGACTTATTACCAGCGATGAGCTTAAAAGCATTAACTAAAAAAGTAATTAATTTTATCAAAGAAGATAAATATGATTTTATAACCCTTAATATAGCTAATGCAGATATGATTGGTCATACGGGTAATTTAAAGTCTGGTTTAGAAGCAGTAGAAGAAATTGATAAAGCTTTAGGATTATTAATTAAAGAAATTAATAATAAAAGAGGTTTTACCATTATTACAGCAGATCATGGTAATATAGAAGAAATGTTAAATCATAAAACAGGAGAAACAAGAACAACTCATACTACTAATTTAGTACCCTTTATTATTATTGATAAAGAGAAGAAATATAAATTAAAAGATAAAGGTAAATTAGCTAATATTGCTCCTACTATTTTAGATATTTTAAATATAGCTAAACCTAAATCAATGAAAGCTAATTCTTTAATTATTAAATAAATATGCCCAGACCTAAACCAGTAGTTTTAATAGTATTAGATGGCTTTGGTATAGCTCCTGCTTCTCGAGCTAATGCCATCTCCCTATCAAAAACACCTAACCTTGATAAGTACTCTTCTAATTATCCGGTAATGCCTTTAGCAGCTTCAGGAGAGGCTGTTGGACTATCTTGGGGAGAAATGGGTAATTCAGAAGTAGGTCATTTAGCTTTAGGTTCTGGTTTAATTAATTATCAAGACTTACCTCGTATTACTAAAGAAATAAATGAAGGAAGCTTTTTTAAAAATGAAACTTTCATTAAAGCCTGTAATCATGTTCAGAGTAATAATAGTGATTTACATTTAATGGGTTTAGTAAGTTCAGGGGGTATACATAGCTTTAATGAACATTTATATGCTTTGGTAGAATTAGCTAAACAGCAAGAAGTAAAGAAAGTATTTATACATGTTTTTTTAGATGGTCGAGATACACCGTATAATAGTGGGGCAAACTTTATTTCTAAATTAGAGGCTAAATTAAAGAATATAGGCTTAGGAGAAATAGCTTCTTTATCAGGAAGATATTATGCTATGGATAGGGATAATAATTGGCAAAGAATAGAAAAAAGTTATCAAGCCATGGTAAAAGGAAAATCTGAAAATACTTTTACTAATCCTTTAGAAGCAGTAGAGGAATCATATAAAAAAGGAGTTTATGATGAAGAGTTTATACCAACTGTAATTATTAATGAAGATGGTAGACCAAAAGGAATAATTAAAGATAATGATGCTGTTGTTTTCTTTAATTTTAGAGCAGATAGAGCCAGACAATTAACCAAAGCTTTAACTGTTCCTGGTTTTGAAAAGTTTAATAGAGAATATTTTAAAAACTTAGTAATGATTACTATGACCGAATATGAAAATGATTTACCAGTAGAAACAGCTTTTAAGAATATAGCTATAGAAATGCCTTTGGCTAAAATAATATCTCAGGCAGGATTAAAACAGGCTCATATAGCAGAAACAGAAAAATATGCTCATGTTACTTATTTCTTTAACGGTGGTAATGAAGAAATAAATAATGGAGAAGAAAGAATATTAATTCCTTCTGTTCATGTTTCTTCTTATGATCAAAAACCAGCCATGTCTTCTCGAGAAATAACTAATCGTACTGTACAGATAATTAAAGAAAGTTTATATGATTTTATAGTAATTAATTTTGCTAATGCAGATATGGTTGGTCATACTGGTAATTTAGAAAAAACTATTGAAGCTATAGAAATATTAGATAATTTAATAGGGGAAATAGTAGATACTGTTTTATCATATGATGGTGTTGTTTTAATTACTTCTGATCATGGTAATGCTGAAGAAATGTATAATTTACAAACAGGAGAAATAAATAAAGAGCATACTAATAATAGTGTACCCTTATTTATAATTGGACAAGAATATGCTGGCAAAAGTGTTTTAACTGGTTTAAGTGGTACAGATTTAAGTCAAGTTACTCCCGTTGGAGTATTATCAGATATTGCACCAACTATTTTAAAGATTTTAGGTGTTAAAAAACCGAAAGAAATAACAGGAAGTTCTTTAATTTAAATAAGAAATAATTAAGAGAGTAAATATTAAACCAGTTGCTATACCAGCTAATATTTCAGTATTCTTATGACCATATCTTTCTCCTAAAACAGGATATTTATATTCTTTATCATCTGGTAATTCTTTAATTAATTCATTAATTATTTTACCATGTTCACCTAAATTCCATCTAATTCCAGAAGCATCTTTAAAGGTAATAAAAGCTAAAATAAGAGCGACTGCAAAAGCAGGAGAGCTTATTCCCTGATAATAACCAATGGTCATGCTTAAGGAGGTTACTAAAGCAGAATGAGCAGAAGGCATACCACCATAGCTTAAAATTATTTGCCAATTAAAGTTTCCTTTACTAAGAGCAATAATATTTTTTATCACTTGAGTAATAAGCATTACTATGATAGGAATAATAAATAGTTTATAAATCATAAATTAAAATTAATAATTAAGTTAATAATAAAATAAAATGAGTATTTTTGCAATTCTTTTTCTGAGTATGGTTCAAGGATTAACAGAATGGTTACCTATTTCTAGCTCTGGTCATTTAGTAATATTTGAAAAAATATTCAAGATACCATCTTCTTTAGAATTTGATATCTTTTTACATTTAGCTTCAGTTATAGTTATTTTAATATTTTTTAAAGAAGAAATAATAAAGATTGTAAAAGAAAAAAGTATTTGGCTTTATTATATATTAATATCTTCTTTCTTTACCGCTATCATAGGCTACTCTTTATATAATTATATAGATGGTTTTCGTAATTTAATATCTGTTTCTAATTGGCTATTATTTACTTCTCTAATATTAATAATAACTGTCTTTAGTAAAGAAAAGAAAGATTTAAACATAAAACATGCTATTATCTTGGGAATAGTACAAGGTGTAGCAGTTATACCTGGTATTTCTCGTAGTGGTTTAGTAATAGCTTCAGCTTTAATAATGGGTCTGAAGAAAAAACAAGCCTTTACTTATGGTTTTTTAGTAGCTATACCTGCTCTATTAGGATCATTTCTTTTAACAGCTTCTGATTTAACTTTTAATTATTTCTATATAGCTGGTTTTTTAATGACTATTATTATTTCTTATTTGACTTTAATTTTCCTTCGTTTTATTGTTAAAACTAATAAATTATATATATTTTCTATATATACATTAATATTAAGTTTAATTATTAAATTTATATTTATTTAATGAAAAAAGTAGCAGTTAGTGGTTATTTCAACCCTCTTCATATTGGTCATATTAGATTATTAAAAGAAGCTAAGGCTTTAGGTGATTATCTTATAGTTATCCTTAACAATGATCAACAGGTTAAATTAAAGGGTAGTGTACCATTTATGAGTATAGAGGATAGAAAAGAAATAGTTCAAGCTATTAAATATGTAGATGAAGTATTCATTTCAATAGATGAAGATAAGACTATAATTAAATCATTAGCTGTAGTAAAGCCTACTATATTTGCTAATGGAGGTGATAGGAATAAAGGAGAAATACCAGAAGCTAAAGTTTGTCGAGATAATAACATAGAAATGATAGATAATATAGGTGGTGCTAAGATAAGATCTTCTTCTAATTTAATAAAAGAAGCTAGTCAAAAAGTATGATAAAGATAATTAAAAAAATAATAATCATAGGCCTAATATTATCTATATACTTTCTTTTTGTTTTAATAGAGTCTGATAAGTCGGAAGGATTAGAAAGCTTTAGTATTGAAAAAGGACAAGGAGTAAATGAAATTAGTATTAATTTATATAAACAAGGATTAATAGATAATAAATTTGTTTTTGAAACATATTTATGGTTAATAAGATCTGAAGATAAAGTTAAAGCAGGTAAGTACAGAGTTACAACTGGAACTTCTATCATAAATATATCTAAATTAATATTAAAAGGCCCTCAAGAATCTCAAATAGCCATTACTATACCAGAAGGATTGGACAGAAGGTTAATTGGAGAAGTATTAGAGAACAATGACCTCTCTAAAGCTCTCTTCTTAGATTTAACAAAGAATAAAGAAGAATATATAGCTCAGTATACTTTCTTAGAAGATGCTCCTCAGAAGGCAAGTTTAGAGGGTTATCTTTTTCCTGATACATACTATATTAATGCTAATACCGATGAAGAAGATTTTATAATTAAAACTTTAAATAATTTTAATAATAAATTAAGTAAAGAGTTGAGGGAAGAGATTAAGAAACAAGGCAAAACTATCTTTGAAGTAGTTTCTTTGGCTTCTATTATAGAAAGAGAAGTGCCTAATGATGAGGATAAGAAAATGATAGCAGATATATTCTTAAAGAGATTAAATATTGGTATGGCTTTACAATCTGATGCTACTATTAATTTTATTACTGGCAAAGGCATGACTCAACCTACTTATGATGATTTAAAAATAGACTCTTTATATAATAGTTACCTTTATCCTGGCTTACCACCCGGTCCCATATCTAATCCAGGTTTAAGTAGTATTGAAGCTGTAATATATCCTATTAGTAATAATTATTATTTCTTTTTAACAACTAAAGAAGGGGAGGTTATCTATAGTGTAGATTATGATGAACACTTAAGAAATAAGGCTAAGTATTTAGATTAATATAATGAATATTGAACAATTAGAAACAGATATTAAAAAAGAAGTTAGAGACAATAAACCTAATGAGGAAATGATTAATAATCCTCATAATATTTCCTATGAAGAAATGAAAATAAAATCTCAGGAACAAAAAGAAGAAAAAAAAGAAAGAGAAAGAATTAAGAGAATTTAGTAAAAAGTATTCACATTTAGAAAGAAATGCTTTAGCTAAAGAATTAAAAGGTACTCCTCGAGGAGAGAGGTTAGAGAAAGTAGAAGAATTCTACAAGAAACAAGAAGAAATATTAAAAGAGTTTGAGGGCAGCTTAAACCAAAGAGATATTAAAGATATAATGAAAGAAAAGCAAGTTATCTTTACCCATGGCATACCCTTTGATAAATATCTAGGAGAAGGAGATGGTACAGAGAAGATTATGAAAAATACTTCTGGTAATAATAGGATAGTAGATGCTAAGAAATTAGATTATGAGCTATTAACAAAAACAATATTAGGATTACAACCAACTATATCAACTTGTGTTAATAAAGTATCAGAAACAGACCCAGCTGCTCATTATTATCATTCTGGATTATTATTAGGAGGGGGTACTATAATGATGGCTCAGAATAGTGATATGTTTACAGAAACTCGTAATATATATTCTAAAGGTAAAAAAGACGGAGAGAAAACCACTAAAGACTTACTTACTCATAATATTCAGGGTAATATAGAAGAGAATTTAAATCAGGCTATTAATTCAGCAGATAATAATCAACAGGGAGCTAAAAATGAAATAATAATAGAGAATCCAGATACTTTAGGTATTTATATTGATTATAATGCATATCAGAAAGACTTAAATAAAGAAGATGATAATTCTATTAAAGGTGTTCAAAAACTTTCTAATAAATTAAATTTACCTCTTTTTGGTTTAATAGATGGTAAAATCAGAGAATTAACTATAGATGAAAATGGTGAGGTTTTAGAAGGAAAGTTTATTACTATTGAAGAAATACAAAAAAAACATAAAGAAATAAGTATAGATAATAAATTAGAATATATAGATGATAGTGTAAATAGTGGTATTTTTGAAAATAGTTTATACAGAAATGAATTAGAGAAAAATATTTATGATAGAGAAATGGAGAATATTTGGCAAGAAGAGTTAAAAGAGGGCAAAGGATTAGATAGTGATTCCGAAGAATTTGTACAGGAATATGATTTGATAAGAAAAAAAGCTGAAGAAAAGAGAGGGGACTTTGTAGAAAAATTTAAAGAAGAAAGAGGTGAATTACCTAAAGAAGTAGAGAATAGAATTAAAGAATTGAAAGAAGAAAAAGAAATAAAGAAGATATTAGAAGATTTAAATAAATTACCTAAATATTCTAAATAATAGTATTCTATTGACAAAATATAGTATCTAATATATAATATTTGTACAATTTAATTTTAATTTATCAAAGACAGTAGGTTTTAATTATATTAATTAAAATAAATCCTACCCAGATAGAAAATATTTTTTAATGTCTGCGATAA
>CAZRZA010000010.1:13693-23296 GCA_964604515.1 uncultured Gammaproteobacteria bacterium
GCAGATTTTTTAATATAAAATTATGCCCAAAACAAGAAAACAAAAGGAAGAAGCCTTAAAAGGCTTAAAAAGTAAATTAGCAGATAGTAAAGCAGTAGTATTTACCTCTGACACAGGATTAACTGTTAAAGAAGTAGAGGCTTTAAGAAAAGAATTAAGAGCTAATGACTCTGAATACTATGTAGCTAAAAAAACTTTATTAAAAAAAGCTTTAGAAAATGTTAAAGAAGAAGATTTAAAAGATTTAGCAGGCTCTATTGGTGTTACTTTTTCTTTTACAGATGAAGTATCAGCAGCTAAAGCTATTAATAAAGTAGCTAAAAATAATGAAAAGTTTAATATAGCAGGTGGTGTTTTAGAGAAAGATTTTATTTTACCAGAAATGGTAAAGAAGTTAGCTTCTATACCTTCTAAAGAAGAATTGCTTGCTAAATTAGTAGGTTCCCTTAAGTCTCCAATTACTGGTGTAGTAGGAGTGTTAGGTGGTAATTTAAGAAATTTAGTTGGTGTTTTAGCAGCTATTAAAGATAAAAAAGAATAATTAATAAATAATTAAATTAAAAATATGAGTGAAGAAAAAAAAGATGTAGAGGTAAAAGAAACTGAAGAAAAATCAGTAGAAGTACCTGCAAAATTCAAAAGTATTGTTGAGGAAATAGAAAAGATGTCTGTTTTAGATCTTTCCGAATTGGTTTCTCTATTAGAAGATAAATTTGGTGTTTCTGCTGCTGCTCCAGTAGCTATGGCAGCTGCTCCTGCAGCTGGTGGTGAAGAAGCTGCTGAAGAAAAATCTTCTTTCAATGTTGAGTTAACTGCTTTAGGTGAAAATAAGATTTCAGTTATTAAAGCTATTAGAGAAGTTACTCAATTAGGATTAAAAGAAGCTAAAGATATGACAGATAATGCCCCAGTAATGATTAAAGAGGGTGTTGCTAAAGAAGAGGCTGAAGAAATGAAAGCTAAACTTTCTGAAGCTGGCGCTACTATTTCTTTGAAATAATAACTATTATAAAAATACTCCACTAGAAGTGGAGTATTTTTTGTTTATTGATAAATATCATGGTTTCCTACATTATGAAAATATACTTTGTCTTTATTTTTAGTAAATTCAAATATTATTCTATACTTATAATCAATAGAAAAAGAAAAAAATCCTTTTAACTTTCCGCTTAATTTATGGGTTTTTAGTTTTTTATTAAAAGGATCTTTTCTAAAAATAATTTCTTGTTTTTCAGAAGTATTTTTTATTTTTACTGGAAGCTTTTTGTACTCTTTAGCAAATTTTGTACCATAAATAATTTCCATATAGCATTAATTATCTTAAATCTTTTAAAGATCTTAATACTTTTCCCTTACCAGAATTTATTTCTTTTCTACTTTTATTTAATTCAGTAAGTAAATTACCTCTCTGCCAATCTCTTATTAATTCTCTAAAAAATTCACTAGTTGACGCATAATTTCCAGAACGCACAGTTTTTTTAATGATTTTAGCCATTGGAGATGGTAAAGATATGTTTATTATTTGACGCATAATATTATATATTAATTGTAATACTTTGTGTTACAATATTACCATTATTTTAATAGCATGTCAAATAATTTTATTCATTTATAGGTAAAACATATAAATGATTATTATTTAAGAGATAAATATTCTTTTCTTCTTCATCTATTGCTAAGTCTATTAAATTATTAAACTTATTAGAAGTAAATTGATCTTTAATATTACCCTCTTTATCTAAGATAATAATTCTATTATTATCAGGATCTATAATATATAAATAAAGAGAATTTTTAAATGTTTTAATTATAGAATTATTATTAATTAAAGGTCGTGGTTTATGATAGCTAAAGTTTTCTTTTAAACCTTTGCCATATTTTTCTATTTCACCACCATTATTAATAATATAAATATTACCATCTATAGTAAAGCTAGAGGCCTGACTTAAGTCTCTTTCTTCTTGCAACCAAGGAAGACCACTACCAAAGCTCTCTCCTTGCTCTGGATACTTAAATATTTGATTATTAATATTATCTAAAACATATAAATTATTACTATAAATAACAGTATCTTTAATAGTAGTATTACCAGTTGTTTTATTAAAAGGAAAACTTTCTATACTCTTAGTATTAATATCAAAAATACTATAATTATTTAAATTACTTAATATTAATTTATCTTTTTGAGGCCAAGAAGCTAAAGTTATTCCTTGAGGAAAGTCTATTAATTCATTTACTAAATTATCTTTTAATGAATATAGTTTATTTTCATCCAAAACATAGAAATCACCATCTTTTTGTACTATTTGTTTAGGATTTATTAAAGTAGAGCTTAAATCAAATAATTCTAAAGGAGAATCTACTTCATTAATATGCCTTACTTCATTTATTTGTCTTCTCAGACTATCTTTTAATAATTCTATTTCTTCTTTTTGAATAGCATTATTTGCTTCTATATTATTAATAATATCTTGTATAGCTAAAAGCATATCTTCTGCCCCTTGTTCATCTTCATATATTAATAAAGCTTTGACTTCTGTTAAACCTACTTCAACACTATTAATAGCTTTGATATAGTCTTCATCATTATCTTTCTCTGATTTATTTTGTAAAACAAATACTAAGCCTTGTATGAATAATAAAAGAGTAATAGCCAGTCCTAAGAGAGCAATTTTCTTTTGTTTTTCTAAAGCTTTGAACCAAAGATATTTTTTATCTACTTTCTTTTTTATTTCTTTAATACTTTTTTCTTCAGCATCTTCTCTATATTTAGGAGAAGTAATAAAGGTCAGTATATTTTTTAAGCTATTAAATATATAAAGTATTACTTTTTTTAATTTAATAAGTATTTCTTTAATATAATTAATAATATTATTTATACTATTAATAAACTTAATCTTTTTAAAGGCTTTAAAATCTATAACCCATTTAGTTTTTGGTAAACTTAATTCTCTTTTTTCTCTTTCTGGTTTTTCTTTTATTATTTTTTGAACAGTATTCTCTATTTCATCTTCTTCTTCAATTTCTTTTATTTCTTCCTCCTCTTGATCACTAAAGAAATTTTGTTCTTGCCAATCTTTTTCTTCTTCTTTTAAGGCCTGAGGTGAATTACCTGTTTTCTTAATAATTAAAGAATTAAAAGAAACGAAATCAGGTACAGTTTCTAATAATTTCTTTATTTCTATACCACTATTATATGGATTATATTGAGTAGTTATTTGTTTTATTTTTTCTTGAGAAATATAATCAAAAAGAGAAGATCCAGAAGCTATCAAAACATCTCCTTCATTTAATTCTCCACTAATAATATCTTCAAATATTTTATTTTTTTCTTTAATATCTTTAACCAAAAGAGGAGTACATTTATTATTATGTATTAAAAGAGTATAAATATTACCAGTACCAGAAATATGAACAGTATCATCATTAATAATACCAATAATCATATCTAAATCATTAAGAAAAGATTTTCTTTTATTATTATTTAATTCTGGTAAGAATTGATTTAATTCTTGTAATATTTCTTCTAATAATAATTCAGAATTATTTTGTTTACTAGTTTTGAAATACTGAGCAGCTCTATTTATTATTTCATCTATATTTGCTTGAGTATTATTCTTATTCTTAGGTATTTCTATGATAATAAATAACTGACCATTTTTTTGAATATCACTAAGATAATTATCAGACAATTCTCTAGAATTTAGATGATCATAAACAAAAAGTTGTTGTTGTTGAAGTTTAATCATTTTACTTTTGATACAAATAATATTATACTATATTTAATACTTTTAGTAAATTAAATATAAGATGTTAGAGAATATATTTGGCTCAATAGCTAGAACAAAATTATTAAAATTCTTTTCTGTTCATTCAGAGGGAAAGTTTTTTATTAAAGAATTAGCTCATAGTTTAGACTTAGGATTACCTGCTCTTAGAAGAGAGTTAAGTCATTTAGAAGATTTTGGTTTATTAAAATCATTAGAAAAAGATAATAAGAAGTATTATTACACTAATAGAGAGTTTTCTTTATTTAATGAAATAAAGAATTTAGTTTTTAAAGGTATTGGCTTAGAAGAAACAGTTATTGCTAATAAAATGAGTAAAATACCCGGCTTACAACTATTAATATTTACAGGTGTTTTAACTGAATCTTCAGCTCATACTGATGTTTTAATAGTTGGTAAGGTTAATAAAAAGAATTTTATTAAACACTTATCTAGTATAGCTGAAGGCTTTATAGAGCCTTTAAGATATACTTTTTTATCAAAAGCAGACTATTTATATCGTTTAGATATAGTAGATAAGTTTATTTATGATATTTGGTCTAATGAAAATATAGTAATTATTGATAAAATATCTAAACAATTAAGAAAAAAGAAATTAAATGATTTTAGTTTTAAACATTTTAGATAGAAATAATGGCTCTTATTTATTAATAAAAGATAAAGAAGTATTATATTCTTATTCTTTTGTCCTTGAAATGGGGACAGAAAGTATTTTAAAAGAATTAAATACTTTTTTAAAGAAGAATAAAGTAAAATTAAAAGATTTTCAAGGATTAATATTATTAATCAAAGAAACTAGCTTAACACAAGCAAAGGTTATAATTACTATTATTAATACTTTGGGTTGGAACTTTAATATACCAGTACAAGGTAAATTTTATTTTTCAGAAGATTATCAAGAATTATTACCTTCTTTATTAAAAAAGGTAAATAATAGTAAAGGATTTAAAGTTTTAAATATAAAATATAAACAAAAACCTAATATAACTTTGAGTAAAAAGAAAATAAAGTATATTTTAGAATAAATAAATTAAATTTAATAACCCCTTATAAAGGGGTTATTTTTATATTTGTTTGTGGATAACTATCCTTTGACAATAATTAGCTAAGTGGAGTATAATGTATATACATTCCACTTCTGTGGTGAAAAGTGGGGAATTTATAAGTATAATTGTGGATAACTAAATGTTCATAGGTGAGTATAAGTATAATTTAGATATAAAGAATAGATTAGCTTTACCAAGTAAATTTAGGAAGCTTTTTAATCAGGGTGTAGTTATTACTAAAGGTTTAGATAATTGTCTTTTTATTTATACCACTAAAGAGTGGACTAAGTTAGCAGAGAAATTAGCTAATTTACCTTTTTCTCAAGCTAAATCCAGAGCTTTTTCTCGTTTAATGTTAGCTGGTGCTATGGATGTTAAGGTTGATAAACAAGGTAGGGTTATACTTCCTGACTATTTAAAATCTTTTGCTAGCCTTAATAAGAAAATTGTTATTGCCGGTTTATATAATCGTTTAGAAATTTGGGATGAAAAGATGTGGTCTAAATATCAAAAGAGTTCTGAAAAAGATAGTGTAGAAATAGCAGAAGGTTTATCTGATTTAGGTATTTAAAATGAAAGAATATAAGCATAAGTCAGTTCTTTTAACCGAAGTAATTGATTATTTACAAGTTAAAAAGAACAAAACATATATTGATGGTACTTTAGGAGGGGGAGGGCATACGGAGGCTATATTAAAGAAAAAAGGTAAAGTATTAGCATTTGAATTAGATAAAGAAGGAGTAGAATATAGTAAAGAAAGATTAAAGAAATATAGTGATAATTTGCTCATTAAAAACAAAAGTTATACTCATTTGAAAGATGTTGTTATAGGGTATAATTTAAAAATCTCTGGAATAATTTTAGATTTAGGAGTCTCTTCTTTTCATTTAGATGGAAGTAATACAGGCTTTTCCTTTCGAGATGATGGTGATCTTGATATGCGCTTTAGAAGAAGTAAGAAAGGATTAACAGCCTCAGATATTATCCTAAAATGGCCAGAGTCTAAATTAATTGAAATATTCCGGGAGTATGGTGAAATAAAGAAAGCAAAAAGCTTAGCTCGAGGTATAATAGCCGCGAGGAAAAATGTTCTCAAACAAAAACAAAAATTTGTTAAAACTTCTGTGTTTGTGAATACTGTACTCCGGATTTTTCACATCAAAGAGAGTAGTTTAGGAAGATTTAAAACTCATCCAGCTACTAAGGTATTTCAAGCTTTAAGAATAGCTGTTAATAAAGAATTAATTAATATCAAGAAAGTATTACCAAAAGCTATAGAAGTTTTGGAGCCCGGAGGAAGATTAGCAATAATTAGTTTTCATTCTTTAGAAGATAGAATAGTTAAACAATATTTTAAAGAAGAAGCTAAAGAATGTATTTGTCCTCCACAAAACCCTATTTGTAATTGTAATCATAAACCAAGAATAAAGATTATTACAAAAAAAGGAATTAAAGCTAGTCAAGAAGAAATTAAAAATAACAAAAGAAGTAGATCTGCAATTCTCAGAGTAGCAGAGAAAGTAAAATAAAAATAAAATGTTAAATAAATTAAAAAAATATAAATCCCTAATATTATTTATAATAGTAGTATTATTCATGACTACTTTAGGTTTGGTAAATGCCGGTACTAATCAAACCTGGACCAAAGACTCTTTAAGAAATGATTTAGAAAGAGTAGAGCATGAACTATTACTGTTAAATGCTAAAGCTGGTCAATTACAATCTATAGAAAGAATAGAAAAGGAGAGTAAAAGAATAAATTTAGTTAAAATAGCTAAAATATATCATTTAACAGATAATAAAGATAAAGTTGCTTTAAGATAATTAAAAATGCATTTTTCTTACCTTAATAATAGAGAGAAGATCTCTAAAATTAGATTAAATATCCTGCAAGGGGGTATTTTTTTATTAATTATAATTATTATCTTTAGACTATTCTATATACAGATAATAAAGCATGATAAGTATCAAGAATTAGCTATAACACAACATTTAATGATTAAAGATATTCAAGCTAATAGAGGAGAGATATTTGCTTTAAAGGATGAAGCTAGTAAAGAATTAGCACCTTTAGCTGTTAATCAGGTATATTATGAAATATTTGTTGACCCTTCTGAAATTACTAGACCTCGTAATATTTCTGATATATTAGCAGAATTATTAGACTTAGAAAGTGATCAAATATATGAAAAGGTTAATAAAGAGAATAGAAAGTATGAAAAGATACTGAATAATATAGAAGAAGATAAGATAAATATCTTAAAAGATAAATTAGATTTATTACTTTTAGATATTAATAAAGATAAAGCGACTAAAGATAAAGTTAGTAGCACAGGAGTATATTGGAAAAAAGAAGTTTTAAGATATTATCCTGATCAAGAAATAGGAGCTCATATTTTAGGTTTCTTAGGCTATAGTCAAGATGGTTATACTAGAGTTGGTAAATATGGTTTAGAAGCCTATTGGCAAAGAGAATTAGCAGGTATTAGCGGTATTGTAGAAGGAGAAAAATCATTATCAGGTAAATTATTATCATTTACTAATAATAAATCAACTGTAGAGCATGGAGCTGACCTTATTTTAACCATAGATCATAATATACAGTACACAGCTTGTAAAGCCCTAGAAAGAGCTGTTATTAACTATGATGCTCAATCAGGATCAGTTATTATTATGGAAACTAAGACGGGAGCTATTAAAGGTATGTGTAATTATCCTAGCTTTGATCCTAATAAATATAATGAAGTAGAAAGTTCTGATGTTTATAATAATAATGCTCTTTATCATAATTATGAACCAGGTTCTGTTATGAAGTCTATTTCTATGGCTATTGCTATGGAAACAGAGCATATTACTGCTGATACTATTTATAATGATGAAGGAGAAATAAAATTTGCGGGAGGCTATACTATTAGGAATTCAGATTTAAAAGCCCATGGTTTAGTAGATATGACTGAAGTCTTAGCTTCTTCCTTAAATACTGGTATTATATTTGCTACTTCTGAAATACATAATAAAGTATTTGAAGACTATATGCAGAAATTTGGTTTTGGCCAAGAAGTTGGTTTAGAAATAAGTCAAGATAGTAAAGGAGATATTTCATTATTAGCTAAAAGAGGTGATATTTATAAAGCGACAGCATCATATGGACAAGGTATAACCGTTACTCCTTTACAAATGATTAATGCTATTAATGTTTTAGCTAATAATGGTAATTTAGTACAACCTTATATAATAAATAAAATAGAGTATACAGATGAAATAAGCGAAACATTTGAACCGCAAATTATTAGAAAAGTTATTTCTGATTCTACAGCCTCTACTTTAGCAGCAATGATGGTTAATGTTATTGATTCTGGACATGCTGGTAAAGCAGGGGTGGAGGGTTATTATATAGCTGGTAAAACAGGTACTGCTCAAGTAGCTGGTGAATCAGGTAAATATGATTTAAATAAAACAATTCATAATTTTGTTGGTTTTGCTCCAGTTGATAATCCTAAATTTACCATGATTACTAAATTAGATTATCCAACTGCTGCTCGTTTTTCAGCAGATACAGCAGCTCCTTTATTTGGTGATATTGCTAAATTTCTTTTAGCATACTATAATATACCTCCTAATAAATAATATGAAAATATTACATCTTATCTTAAAAATACTAGCTAAATTAGTATTAAAAAAATATAAACCTACTATTATTGCTTTAACAGGTTCGGTTGGTAAAACTTCTACTAAAGAAGCTATTTACTCTGTTTTAGTTAATAAATTTAAAGTAAATAAGAGTATTAAGAATTATAATAATGAAATAGGACTACCTTTAACAATATTTAATAGAGAATCAGGAAAGAGAAGTATCTTAAAATGGTTAGGAATATTTATTTATATTATTAAAATATTAATATTTAAAAAGAAAGATTATGCAGAAGTATTAATCTTAGAAATGGGAGCTGATCAAAGAGGAGATATTAATTATTTAACTTCTATTGCTAAGCCAGACTTAGCTTTAATTACTACTATTGGTCATAGTCATTTAGAAAGTTTTGGCTCTTTTCAGAACATTATTAAAGAAAAAGGTAGTATTTTGAATAGACTTAATAAAGATGATTATGCTCTTTTAAATCAAGATGATCAAGAAGTAATAAAGTTTAAAGAAAGAACTAAAGCTAAAGTAAGAACTTTTGGTCAAAATAAAGAAGCTGATATTCATATTTCTAATATTAAAATAACTACTAAAGATAATACTATTGGCACTAGTTTTAAATTAAATAATAAAGGTTCTGAAATACCAATATTTTTACCTAATGTTTTAGGATGGCAGCATGCGCAAGCTACAGCTGCTGCAGCGTCTATTGGACTGTCTTTAAATATGAATTTAGTAGAAATAGCTAAAAGCTTAAGAAAATATAAACCAGCTAAAGGAAGAACTAATTTAATAAAAGGTATTAAAAATAGTTATCTTATCGATGATACTTATAATTCTGCTCCTCAATCTTCTTTTTTAGCTTTAGAGATATTAAAAGATTTTCCCGAAGAAGGAAGAAGAATAGCTGTTTTAGGGGATATGTTAGAATTAGGTAAATTAACAGTAGAGAGCCATAGAGAAGTAGGAAAAAGAGTAAAAGAATTAGAGATAGACTATTTATTTACTATTGGAGAAAGAGCTAGAGATATAGCGAGAGGAGCTAAAGAAGTAGGCTATTCAGAAGATAAGATATTTTCTTTTTCTTTTCCTAAAGAAGCTGGTTTATTTCTTCAAGAAAGATTAAAAG
>CAZRZA010000011.1:0-20717 GCA_964604515.1 uncultured Gammaproteobacteria bacterium
TTTGAGAACCCCCTATAATCTCTCCATAGCCTTCAGGAGCTAATAAATCAGCACAAAGGGCATAGTTATCATCTTTATCTCTTTTCATGTAAAAAGCTTTAATTTGAGCTGGGTAATGAGTAATGAATAAAGGATTATCATATTCTTTAGTTAAGATGGTTTCATCATCTGCTCCTAAGTCTTCCCCTTCTTTAATATCAGAGCCTAATTCTTTTAATTGTTTCAAAGCCTCAGTATAGGTTATTCTATGAAATGGTTTGGTGATGTTTTCTAATACTTTAATATCTCTTTCTAATATTTCTAATTCTAATTTATTTTCTTTTAATACTTTAGAAATCATAAACCTAAGTAAGTCTTCTTGCATCTTTAAATTATCATCTAAGTTAGTAAAAGCCATTTCCGCATCCATCATCCAAAATTCAGTTAAATGTCTTCTAGTTTTACTCTTCTCTGCTCTGAAAACAGGACCAAAATCAAACACTCTATTATGAGAAAAGATAGCTGCTTCTAGGTATAATTGACCAGATTGTGATAGATATGCTTTATCATCAAAATAATCTAATTCAAATAATTCTGTAGTACCTTCACAAGCGGCGGGAGTTAATATCGGAGAATCTATTTTGATAAAAGAATTAGAATTCATAAATTCATAATTAGCTCTAATCAAAGTATCTCTAACTCTCTGTATAGCCCATTGTTTTTTAGATCTCAACCATAAATGTCTATTATCCATTAGGAAGTCTACACCATGTTCTTTCTTAGAAATTGGATATTCAGCAGCTATTTGATAATAGCTGAAGTCTTTAACTTGTAATTCATATTCATCTTTCTGGGGATGTTTAGTTACTGTAGCTATTATTTTAACAGAAGTCTCTAAACTTACTTTCTGAGCTTCCTCCCATTTTTCTTTACTTAATTCTGCAGAAGATAGTATAGCTTGTATATAGCCGGTACCATCTCTTAATTGCCAAAAAGCTATTTTACCTGAAGATCTAAAATTAGATACCCAAGCTTTAATCTCTACTTCTTTATTTATGTATTCTTTTAAATCTTTAATATATATCATATTTACTTCTTAATAATCTTATAATCATCTTTATTACCATTAATTCTAATATAATACTGACAACCATCTATTGATATTTTACCACATTTACAAGAAATTAATTCCTTCTGAGTATTCCAATATATTTCATCTTGACAATGAATACATTTATAATAATTTTCTTTTTTTATTACCTAATATTAATTTAATTAAAAATATTGTATCTTTATTTAGCACTTATGAACTACTAGTTATCATTAATGAGTACTTGCAGTTTAAATTATAATAAATTAAGTATTAAATAGCAAGATTCTATATTATTATTTGGCTCCGAGGGTGGGACTCTATTCGAACCTGTTTTGAAGACCTAGCCCTCGTTAATAAGTTTAGGATTGTTGAGAGTTGGTAAAATCACAAGCTAGCCCATTCCTCTTTTCTCTCTTCAGATTTTGTTTTTAATTCTTCAATGATTTGTTTCAAGTCTTTTTCAACAACTTCTTCTTGCCCACGATAGCTTACTTTTAACGTATCTTCTTCGATAACAACTTCTGAACTCTCAATTGGTTGCCTAAATTTCTCACCAAACCTCTTAAAATGCTCATAATCAAGTGATAAATCCATTGCTGCCATTACCATAAAATCTGCAGCAA
Organism: uncultured Gammaproteobacteria bacterium; assembly: GCA_964604515.1. Lineage (GTDB taxonomy): Bacteria > Patescibacteriota > Patescibacteriia > UBA1558 > GWA2-36-10 > CAZRZA01. Next base: position 1,696 of record CAZRZA010000011.1, read on the forward strand.
CATTATGCCCCACGTTAACTGACCTTAATTCTTGATTAGGAAAATACTTTCTCATAATTTCATCCATTCGTCGCATTAATCGCAGGTATCTCATTGCAGCTTCTTCGGGTGTACTTACAAAATCTGATGGATTAAACTCAATTGTTGTTTTATCTGGAAACTCCTGTCCTATTTCTTGTCTTATTTCTTCAAATTCGTTTTTTCTTGCCATCCAAATTTTACCCACAAAATCTTCACCGAATTCTTTCTCGTATTCTAAGAATGCTGCGCTAGATGGCGTTTTTTCAGTAAACCCCAATAATTTTTGTGGTTGAATTTCTGTGATGACATACTTTTTATCAAAATTATCTTTAGCAGCTTCTATCCTTGGAATATCTTGAACAGAAATAAGTTCAATATCATCACGGCCTTGGCATAATTCATTTAATTCTTGCTCTATTACGTTTCTTGTTTCAACAGCTCTGCCGACATTAGAGGGGATTATGTTAAGAACCGCGCCTTTTGGCATTTTATCAATCAAATCAAGTATTTCTTGAGCCTTTTGTTTTGCTTGTTCAACGCCCACTTCGGATAAATCACGACCTTCTTTTGCGCCGTGTCGTATTGTTTCAAATGTTGTTTTGAATTCACTCATAAAATTATTTTTTAATATTGACAATGCCTTCATTCGCATTGACCTCAATAACATCTCCGTTATTAATAGCTTGCATTGCGTGTAAGCAGCCAACAATACAAGGGATTTTTAGTTCTCTAGAGATAATTGCTGCGTGAGATGTTATTCCCCCTTCATCAGTGATTATAGCACCAGCCCTCTTTGCAATTACCATCATATTAGGTTGTGTCATTGTTGTAACTAAAACTTCACCTTCTTTAAAATCCCGGACACTTTCTTTTAGCATTTCCAAGTCTCCGGGCATTACTTTCCTTGCAGGGCCTAAATACACTCCTAAGGCAGCTGTTTGACCTTTAATAACATTATCGTATTCTTGGTTTTGTTTAATTTTACTTCGATACACTTGGTCTGCCTCCGCGCCATTTAACACTTCTATTTCACCCTTACCGGAATAATTAATGGCATAAGACTTTTTGCGTTCCGAAATAATATCTTGGATATTTCCATCAAATGAGTCATTCAATAATGCTTGTATCTCAAAAGGAAATACATATTTAATAAAATCCCAAACATCTAGATTTAATCTATTTGCTAGTGTATTCCAAAAGTTTCTCGCTAAATAATAGGAGCCAATCCAAAATGACTTGATATCCATTCTTCGGACAGATTGTTCTTGTAATAGTCTAGCTAAAAATATAGCTTCTTTTTTATCTTCATAATCTAACTTGGCTAGATATTCACCCTTCTTTTTTGTATTTTCTTTTTTTTCTTGCTCAATTTGTTTTAATTTTGCTTTAAAATTTCTATCTTTGAAATTTTCTGCCATTTCTTTAAGGAACTCAACAACTTTGTTTTCATCAAATTGTCCAAATACTAGCCAAGGATACTTGGAGGTGTGTGCTAATAAATTATTTTCTGAATACTCTTGGCTAACTAGTTTTGTGAAATCAAGCTGTTCTTTTTGAACATCATCTAATTGTTCTGAAATCGTAAAAACTCCAAATACTGTTGCCCAGTCTTTATCAAAATACTTTTTTAGTATTTCCTTTAACCTCTCTTCAGCTGCAAAGGTTAATTCAGGTCTAGTGCTTCCAAAGTAACAAATAGAATCCCTTTGAAAAATTGAAAATGTTTTGTGGTCATTGCCAAGTTCTTGATTTGATATTGTTGAATAATCTTTCGTTTCAATTTCTCTAATCCATTTCCACCAATTTTCATATTCTGAATTGAAATTCTTTACATATTCTTCATAGTAGTCAGGATTCAAGAATTTAATGCTATCTTTTTTCCTTGTTTCATCTAATTCATCAGTTGCCATAAAGGCAGTCAACACTTTTCCATCGAAATATTGGAAGGAACCATCTGATGGAATTAGTACATCTTTACGTTCCTTTTGTGCTTGAGGTGTCGCATAAAAGCTTGGTAGAACTGGAGCTGTCCCCCACATAAAAATGTATTCCTTCTTTTGAGTCCGTTCTTGTTGTAATGAAATTGTTGTAATTGGGCGACTTTGAGTAATAAATAGCTTTTCGTCTTCAATAGCCCATTCAATATCGCAGGGGAAATCATAGTGATTTTCGACGCTAATAATGATTTCTGCTAATTCTTCAATCTGATTATCTGAAAGAACCTGATTTTCTGCTTTTCCTTTTGGAATTTCTTTCCAAACATTTCCCCCCATCTCTGAACTGAACAAACCTTTTTCTTGTGTAAAAATATTTTTATCAATTATCTTGCTTGGTTCTTTACTTAAGACGTAACTATCTGGAGTGACCTGACCTGATACAATTGCTTCCCCCAATCCATAACTTGCTTCGATAATTAATTGATTTTGGTCCTGAGTAACGGGATGTACCGAGAAAGCCACACCAGAGACATCACTCTGTATCATACTTTGTACAACAACTGCGACTGAAATTGATTTACTTTCTAAACCCTTCTCGAAACGATAAAATATTGCTCTTGGAGTAAACAACGATGCCCAGCATTTTTGGATATTACTAAACAAGTTTTCTTTATTGGTGTTCAAGTAGCTGTCAAGTTGTCCAGCCCAAGCAGCATCAGCGCTGTCTTCTGATGTTGCGCTAGACCTTACAGCAACAAAGTCTGCGCCCAATTCGTTATGAAACCTTTCAATGTCTTTGGTTAATTCAATAGGCATTTTTGCATTTAAAATCAACGATTGTATTTTTTCTGAAGCTTCATCTACTGTATGAATAGCTTTTGTATCGACGGTTTTTAAAATAGCATCAATTTCTACATTGAGGTCAGTTTCTTTAATAAACTCATCAAAAGCGGATGCAAGAACTACAAATCCATACGGGATAGGAAAACCAGCTTGCATCATTTCTCCAAGTGACGCCCCCTTTCCACCAGCAATCGAAACATCTTCTTTAGATAACTCGTTGAATTTTTTGATTAAACTCATAAAATTATTGATTATTTTCTAAAAAAGATACAATATCTTGTTTCTTGTATCGTCTATCACCCCTCTCACCAAAACGAACAGCCTTCAAGATTCCTTTCTTGTCCCACAGCCTTAAAGTATTCGGGTGACATTTAAGTATCTCACAAGCTTCTTTCAGAGATAGAAGCTCTGGTATTTCTTTTTTCATAAAGGCAAAGTGTAAAAGTATGATTTTGTACTATCATACAATACTTAACAATACTTGACAAGTGCTTTTTTCGTTGATAAACTGTAAACATAAATTGGCACACCTTGTGCCTCAACAACAATAACAACAACAAATAGCCAACATACCTAACTAAGTAAATACAATTTCCGATTGCGTTTGGGTGTTTTAGGGCTTGCAACAATAACAACAATAAGCAGTTGTTATTTTTATTTGCCTAAAAAAACATATGACCAAACCATTAAACAAACAATACATACCATTAGACGATGAGAAAAATTATTTCTACACCTTTGATTTAGGTTGTTCAGCCGCACTAATAAGTGTTGGATTCGAGCTTGTTTCACTCGACAAGGAGAATCCTCGCAAGGTGCGTTTTATTTTTGAAAGAGAAAACAGTATTAGTGAGATGGTTGACCAGTATTTTGCTGGAAACCTTGAAGTAAGTGCTAGAACCTTATTCGACAACATCAAGATGCTTAAAAACCGTATTTACAGCTCTTAAACCTATGCTGACTGATGAACAAGTAAAACAGTTCCAGAGCTTGTACAAGCAAAAATACGGCCAAGAAATTAGCCGTAAGGTTGCGTATGAGAAAGGAATCAAACTTGTTCAGCTTATGAAGCTAATTTATTTACCAAATAATGATAATTACCCAAAAACATATGGCAATGCCCAACAAAAGAATGATTCATACTAAGATATGGGTCAGCAATCAATTTAACTCAATTAAGCCCCTTGAACGATTGTTGTACATAGGAATGATAACTCTGGGTGATGATGATGGACGATTAAGGGGAGACGGTGCATATCTCCGACATAACATCTTTCCGTTCGATAAAATTGGAGCCAAGAAGGTCGAAGTGATGCGTGATAGGATAGCAGAAGTAGGGTTAATAATCGTTTATGCGTCGAACGACAATGTATTGATACAGCATCCAAAGTGGAACGACTATCAAAAATTAGTCAAAAAATACCGAAAACTCTATGGTTTTCCACCCCCTCCCGAAGAAGTTTGGATGAAGGATGGTGAAGAAGTGTTCTATGAAGATAAGATAAGTCAAGATAAGGTAAGCCAAGAAAAGAAAAGTGAGGAAAAGAGAAGTGAAGATAATTTGAGTCCACTTGAAACAACCAGAAAAGCACTTGAAGCTAAAGGAATTATCAAAAAAGAAATTTTTTAGTGTTTAAACACTACTTTGTATTTATGTCTGATAGTAAACAAAAATACAATTGGGAACTATTAAAACAGGAATTCTTCGCTTCTGATTACTTAGAGGTGAAAGCATTTTTTCAAGACAAATACCAGATATATTCCAGTCATATTCGAGACAAAACCAATGGCTGGACTACTGACAAGAAGACTTTTATTAAAAGTATCGTCTCCCAATCAGCAGAGCTATGTAAGACAAAAAAGACACTTGAAATGGCAGAAGCTCTTGAGAAAGTGTTTGAGGAGTTGTACAGACGTTTATCTGGAGTGGACGTTTGGTCGTTATCAATTCGTGAATTAAAGATGCTGTGGGAGATATTTATGACAATGAATGGCGAAACAACCAAGGTTGCTCCTAGAATTAATCCAATGATGCCAGAGCGAGCTAATCCTGATGAATTAACACAAGAAGAAAGAGAAGGAATCGAACGTGCAACTGACTATATTCTCCCAAAAGAAGATGAATAATCTATTAAATAATGCTATAATACAAGTGTTGACCTAGCTAGAAAATTTACCACGAAGTTTTTTTGACTACTGACCCTAGATGGGCGGTCTGCCAGTAGTCTATTCTTCGTGGATAGCTAGCTGGGTCAACCAGACCGTCCTTTTAGTTAATCATATGGAAGAAAGACCAAAAGCAAAAAATATCGCTTTGTACGCAAGAAAGTCTACCGAAGATAAGGAAAGGCAGATTTTGTCTATTCTTTCACAGAAAGATGAAATGAATGAAATAGCAAAACGACTCGAAATTGAAGATAAAATTAAACTTGTTGTAGAGGAATCAGGTAGTGCCAAAAAAGCAAGGACCAGAAAAGAATTTGCTAAATTAATTGAACTTATCGATAAAGGCGAGATAGATGGAATCCTTACTTGGCATCCTGACAGACTGTCTAGAAACGCTGGAGATGCTGGTGATTTAATCGACTTGATGGATGAGGGTAAGTTAATTGAAATCATCACACCTAACCAAACCTTTCACAAAGATGTAAACAACGATAAATTCTTTTTTGTAATGCTTTGTGGGCAAGCAAAGCTAGAGAACGACAACAAAGGCGACAATGTCAAAAGAGGGCTTAGAAAAGTTATCAAAAACGGCCACTATCCCGGCCCAGCATTTGTAGGTTACCTAAATAGCCCTCACAAGAAAAAGGGAGAAAAAAATTTACGCAAAGACCTAAAACGATGGAACAAACTTCGTGAAATGATTGATTTAATTGTTTCTGGAACACCACCAGTCCAAGCATTAGACCATTTGAATAATAAATTACTTTTCAGAACTAAAAAAGGTAAGCCCCTCGCAAAATCATCATTCTATCGAATTCTAACGGAACCATTTTTCTATGGCAGATTTGAGTATCCAAAAGGCTCTGGGAACTGGTATGAAGGCTCTCACACTCCTTTAATGGACATTGAGGAGTTTGATTTGATACAAGACATACTAGGGCGTAAAGGCAAGCCAAGAAACCGAAAACATAACTTTGCATTTACTGGTTTAATGAAATGCGGTGAGTGTGGAGCTTCTGTAACGGCAGAGAAGAAAGTTAAGAGGCAAAAGAATGGCAATGTACATAGATACACTTACTATCATTGCACGAAGAGAATTTCACCTAATTGCACACAGAGATGTATTGAAGAGAAACAACTTGAAAAACAAATCGAGCAAGTGCTTGAGTCAATCGAAATCCCAGAAGAATTCCATAATTGGGCATTAGAAGTTATTAAATATCAAAACCAGATAGAGTCAGAAAACAGAGAACAACTACTTGATGTTCAAAACAAAGAATATCGAGCTTGTGTTAGGCGGATTGACAACTTGATATTTATGAGAGCCAATGAGGAAATCAATGAAGAACAATTCAGAGATAGAATGAAAGAACAGGAAAAAGAAAAAGCTCTCTTAAAAGAGAAACTCGATGATACTGACTATCGTACTGACAAATGGATTGCATTTGCTACAAATGCTTTTACATTTGCAAAAGACGCACGAACAAAATTTCAAACAGCTACACCAGAAGTCAAAGCTGGCATATTAAAAACACTTGGTTCGAACCTTGTGTTAAAAGACAAGAAATTGTTAGTTACTCTGGAAAATCCTTTAGTTGCTATCAAAAACAGCTATCAAGAGGCTTTACATAACAATCAGATGTTCGAACCTCTTGAAAAAGCCTTAAACAAAGGAAAAACCGACGCTTTAACGTCGGCTAATTCCATATGGCTCCGGGGGCAGGACTCGAACCTGCGATATCTACGTTAACAGCGTAGCGTTGTACCACTCAACTACCCCGGATAATTAAAAAAACCGGTTATTATACCGGTAAATTTATTTAAACAAAAAATCTCCGGTTTTATAAACGGTTATTATTATTTAAATTATTAACTTTTGTATAAGTCATATTATAATTATTATATATTATTACTATTTTGTCAATTATTATCTTCTAAACCCAGATCTTCTTTTATAATTATTTCTTTTTTTCTTTTTTCTAGCATGAGAATAACTTGGTTTTTCATTACTAATACTAATTTCTATATTCTGTCCTTGAAAGGTATCTTTTTCTAAATTAATTATTACTTTATTAGCTATATTCCTTTTAACAGAAAATTCTGAATAATTTGCAGTTAAAGTAATTCTACCAATATCAATACCCCTTAAATTCTTATTTCTATTAATTAAACCAAAGATATCCTTAACACCAAATCTATCTCTTTTACCAAAATTAATTCTAATATTAATACTATCTTTATCAACTTTTCTTGTTTTAATATTAAAATTAGCATCTAAATTACGAGTATTTTTATATGAATCCATGAAATAAGAGAACTTATTAATTACAAAGTACTTAATTAAGTCTTCTTTAGTAAATTTCTTAAACTTATTAATAATATCTTTATAAGATTTATTGTCTTCTATTTCAATGTCTTCTATTTCTTTAATAAAATTATTAATTTGATTTTTAAAGATATCTTCTCCCTTTGGTAATTTCTGATATTCAAACTTATTACCAATAATATTCTCTAAAGAAGATATTCTATTTACTTCTCTCGGATTTAATAAAGAAATAGCTATACCACTCTTTTTAGCTCTGCCGGTACGACCACTACGATGAGTATATATTTCATCTTTATCAGGTAAATTATAATTTATAATATGAGTTAAATTCTTAACATCTATACCACGAGCCGCAACATCAGTGGCTACTAATATTTTAATTCTCTTTTCTTTAAAGTTTTCCATTATCTTAGTTCTGGTAGCTTGAGAAATATCACCATGTATAGCTTCAGCATTATAATTAGCTTTTTTTAACTTATCAGCTATATCCTGAGTTTCTCTTCTGGTTCGACAAAAAAGAATACTATAAACACCTGGTAAAGAGTCTAAGAGCCTCTGTACGGCTAAGAATCTATCCCTAGCATCAACAACATAATATTGATGAGTAATATTCTGAGCAGCAATATTCTTTTCTCCCGCGCTTATCTCCTCCGCATTATTCATATAATTACGAGCCATATTATAGACAGACTTAGGCATAGTTGCTGAAAATAATAAAGTTTGCCTATTAGACGGTATTTCTTTTAAGATAGTATCTAAATCTTCTTTAAAACCCATATCTAACATTTCATCAGCTTCATCTAATACTAAATATTTAATATTATTTAATTTTAATATTCTTCTTCTAATTAAATCATTAACTCTACCTGGAGTACCAATAACAATATTAATACCTCTTTTTAATTCTCTAATTTGTTTATCTATTCTTTCTCCTCCATAAACAGGTAATACTTTTATATTCTTTAAGTATTTAGCGAATTCTTTTATATCTTTAGCTATTTGTATGGCTAATTCTCTGGTTGGACAAAGAATAATAGCTTCGACATTTTTACCCTTTACATTATTTATAATTGGTAATGAAAAAGCAGCTGTCTTACCAGTACCAGTTTGTGCTAAAGCAATTAAATCTTTTTTAGATTTTAAAATAAAAGGAATAGCCTGAGCTTGTATTACAGTAGGTTCTACAAAATTAAGATCTTTTAAACCTTTTTGTATATCACTATTTAATTTAAATTCTGAAAATGTTTTCATAATTATGAAATAAAAAGGAAGTAGCTCTATACTACTTCCTATACTATATGTATATTAATAATATCAATAACTTTATATTTCGATATAATAACATAAAAATATAATACTGTCAATATTAATACTTATAATATCTATTGAACAGGTATTTAATAGCTTCAATCATTATAATTACAAAGAAAACAAATATTAAGATAATTCTCCATTCAGACCAAGCCAAGGGTATGGTATTTAAAAATTCATTAAAGAAAGGAATATAAATAGCAATTAATTGTAATGCTAAGCCTCCTAAAACAGCAAAATTTAAATAAATATTACGAAATGGTTTAGACTTAAATATGCTCTCTCTTAAATTTCTAATACTAAATACATAGAATAAAGTATCTATTCCTAAGGCTGTGAAGGTTACTGTTCTGGCTAATACTTGGTCTCCTGTCTTTTGCCAAAAATAATAAAATAAAGAAACAGTACTTAAAGCAGTTACTATAGAAATAATAGCTATTAAAATCTTTCCTTCTAATCCCAATAACTCTTTATTATGCTTTTGATAATCTTTAGACATAATATATTTTTCAGCTGGTTCCATAGTTAAAGCTAAATTAGGTAAACCATCACTAACTAAATTAATCCACAGAATTTGAGAAACTAATAAAGGAAAAGGTAATCCTAATATTAAACTTCCTAATATAATTAATACTTCTGAAAAAGAATCAGATAATAAATACAATATTACTTTTCTAATATTAGCAAAGATTACTCTGCCCCAACCTATTGATTTAACTATTGTCGTAAAGTTAGAATCAAGAAGAATTAAATCAGCTGTTTCTTTAGCAACATCAGAAGCATTGGCCACGACAACGCCAATATCAGCTGATTTAAGAGCGGGAGCATCATTAACCCCATCCCCAGTCATCGCTACTATCTCCCCTCTCTTTTGCCAAGCTTGTACTATTCTTAATTTATCACTAGGACTTACTCTGGCATATATTTTTATTTTAGTAATTCTCTTTGCTAATTCTTTATCATCTATTTTTAATAATTCAGATCCAGTCATTATACTTTCATTATCTACAGGAAAATCTAAATCTTGAGCTATTCTTTTAGTTGTGAACTTATTATCTCCTGTAATAATAATAGTTTTAATACCGGCTTTTTTAGTTTTAGCTAAAGTTCTCTTTATTTCTGGCCGTAAAGGATCAGAAAGACCCCAAATACCAACAAAGACAAACTCTTCTACTTTATCATCTATATTTATTACTTCTTTATCTTTAGCTATTACTTTATAGGCTCCGGCTAATATCCTTAATCCTTGTTTACTTAATTTCTCATATTCTTCTTTAAAGTATTTAATATTATTATCTTTTAATTTTATTTTCTTTTTATTCTTTAAATAATAATTAGAAAAGTTTAAAATCTTTTCGGGAGCTCCTTTAATAAAAATAATATCTTGTTTACTATTTAAACTATGCCTAGTTATCATATATTTCCTTTGAGAGTCAAAGGGTATTTCTTCTCTTCTGGTAAAATCTTTTTTAACTCTTTTAATATTTAAATAGGAAGCAGCTGATATTAAAAGAGCTTTTTCAGTTGGTGAACCAATAAATTCTAAATCTTCATAGGCTAAATCAATATTTTGAATAATAGAATCATTACATAATAAAGCTATTTGCATTAATTCTTTTACCTCTTTATTATCTTTTAAGTCTTTAAAAGACTCTGAAAGTAAATCTAATTGATAAGTAGCGGTGGTTAATTTAACTACCCTCATTTCTCCTTCAGTTAAAGTACCTGTTTTATCAGTACAAATTAAAGTAGTAGACCCTAAAGTTTCAGCAGATATTAATTTTCTTACTAAACCATTACTTTTTAATATTCTTTGCATACCTACTGTTAAAATCATTGTCATCCCTATTAATAATCCTTCTGGTATAGCAGAAACAGCAACGGCTATTGCTAAAGTAAACATATGTTCCCAAGGATTATTTTGTATTATTCCTAAAATAAAAATTAAAAGAGAAGCCAAGATAACTATTTTAGTTATCATAGCAGCAAATTTATCTAATTTAATTTGTAAAGGAGTTTTATCATCTTTTATTTCTTTTAATAAGGAAGTAATTTTACCTATTTCTGTCTTCAAGCCAATGTTAACCACTAAACCCTCTCCTCGACCCTCAACAATTAAAGTACTCATAAAGAGTAAATTATTTCTTTCTGCTAAAACTACTCCTTTCTTCAATACTTCAGTTTGTTTTTTAACTGGCCAAGATTCTCCAGTTAATGAAGCTTCATTAACTTCTAAATTATTAGCCTTTATTAATCTTAAATCAGCAGGTACTCTGTCTCCTGCTTTTAAGATAACAATATCTCCTGGTATTAAATACTTAGTTTCTATCTCTTCTTCTTTACCAGATCTTAATACTAAAGTTTTTTGTTTAATTACTTTATTAAGTTTTTCTAAAGATTTATTAGCTTTATACTCTTGTATAAAACCAATAATAACATTTAAAGCAACCGCTACAAAAATAACCGTCGCATCTATATATTCTCCAAAAGCTAAAGAAATAAAACCAGCTATTACTAAAATATATACTAAAGCGCTTTTAAATTGATTAAAGAAAACTAAAAAAACCGAAAATCTCTGAGCTTGAGCTAAAATATTATAACCATATTTATTTCTTCTTTTTTCTATTTCTTCTTTCTGTAGTCCTTGCAAAGAAGTCTTTAGCTCTTGTCTTGTTTTATTAATAGACAGAGTATGCCAAATCATATTTATTTTATCCATGAATATATTATAACATATTTTAAGAAAAAACTTGAAAATATATAATTAATGAAGTAGTATTATAATCATGATTAAAGAAAAGATCAGAAAAAATATAAGAGAAAATATTATTAATATTTATAAGATAGATATTAAAGATATAGAATTAGATATTCCTCCTCAAGATAATATGGGAGATTATGCTTTTTCTTGTTTTTCTTTAGCTAAAGAATTAAAAAAGAATCCTTTAGAAATAGCTAAAGAATTAAAAAAAGATTATCAAGTAAGTAAATTAATTAAAGAAGTAAAGAATATTGGTCCTTATTTAAATATATTTATTAATAGTCAAGAATTTAATAAAATTTCTTTATTAGAAATAAGTAAAAATAAATATCAGAAGTTTTCTCAAGAAAAAAAGAAAAAGATAATGGTTGAGTTTTCTTCCCCCAATACTAATAAACCACAACATTTAGGTCATTTAAGAAATAATGTTTTAGGGCAAACTATTAGTAATATCTTAGGAGCAGATAATAAAGTAATAAAAGCTAATTTAATTAATGACCGTGGTATTCATATTATTAAAAGTATGCTAACTTGGCAAAAATATGGTCAGGGAGAAACTCCGCAAAGTACTAATATTAAAGGAGATCATTTTGTTGGCAAGTATTATGTTAAATTTGAACAAGAATTAAAAAAAGAAAAAGATAAATACTTTGCAAATATTAATTTAAAAGATTTAAATAATTTAGAGAGAAAAGAATTAGAGCTTAACTTTCTTAAACAAAGTCCTTTAATGAAAGAAGCTCAAGAGATATTACAAGCTTGGGAAAATAATGATAAAGAAATAAAAAAACTTTGGCAAAAAATGAATTCCTGGGTTTATGATGGTTTTAAAGAAACATATCAAGAATTAAATATTTCTTTTGATAAAATATATTATGAAAGTGATACCTATAAATTAGGTAAAGATTTAATTAAGCTAGGCTTAAAAAAGAATATTTTCTTTAAAAAAGAAGATAATTCTATTTGGATAGATTTAAGGGCTGATGGTTTAGATGAAAAACTTGTTTTAAGAGGAGATGGTACTTCTGTTTATATGACTCAAGATTTAGGAACAGCTGTTCTGAGACAAAAGAAGTATAATTTAGATAAAATAATTTATGTAGTTGCAAATGAACAAAATTATCATTTTAAAGTATTATTCCTAATCTTAAAAAAATTAGACTTTGACTGGTTTAATAATTTATATCATTTACCATATGGTTTAGTTAATTTACCAGATGGTAGAATGAAGTCTCGCGAAGGCAAAGTAGTAGATGGTGATGATATTATTCAAGAAATGAAAGACAAGGCTCAAGAAATAATGTCTAAAGCTAATAGACAAATATCTAGAACAAAAAAAGAAGAAAAAGAAATTATTAATATTGTTGGTTTAGGAGCTTTAAAATTCTTTTTATTAAGTACTAATCCTCAAAAAGATATTATTTTTAATCCTCAAGAATCTATTTCTTTTGATGGCTATACTGGACCCTTTATTCAATATACTCATGCTCGTATTTCTAATATCTTGAAAAAAGGAAAGAAGATTAAAAAGATTAAGAAATTAGACTTTAATATTACTTTTCAAAAAGAAGAAAATAAATTAATAAAAGAATTATTAAACTTTACTACTATAGTTCAGAAAACAGCTTTAGAGTATAATCCTGCTCTCTTAACCAAATACTTATTTGATTTAGCTAAAATATATAATAATTTCTATCAACATCATTCTGTTTTAAAAGCTGAAAATGATAATTTAAAACAGATTCGTTTAAATCTTTGTTTAGAAACCAAAAGAATATTAGAAAAAGGTTTAGAATTATTAGGAATAGAATCACCAGAATTAATGTAATTGACATTAACTACTACTTAAGTTATAATAGTTCGGTATTTTAAGCGCCTATAGCTCAGCCTGGTAGAGCAGCAGCCTTTTAAGCTGATGGCCGTAGGTTCAAATCCTACTGGGCGCACCATTAATTAAACAGTTATTAAACTGTTTTTTTATTTGACAAAATAGAGATTATATATTAAGAAATAGATAGTACATTAAAATAAAGGAGAAAAAATGGCTAAAAGAATAATGCCAATTAATAGAAATTGGTTAAGATGGAGTGCTACTAAATTAGAATCTGCCCTGTCCTGTCCTTTACGTTGCTTTTTTGAACAAATGTTGAGAATAGAAGCACCCTTAAACGCTGCTGCAGCTTTAGGACAAGCTATGCATCATATGTTTGAAGTCTTCTATAAACCTCATAAGAGCACTAAAAGATATCCTTATCAGTCTTTGGATAAATTCTTAGGTGCTTGGAAGGGTTTCTATTGGCAAGCAGTAAGTGGTAAGCATGGTTTTAGCGGTACTCATTCCCCTGCTCAAGAAGTAAAATGGCGAGACAAGAATCATCCTGGTGAAACATTTGGTTTAGCTTATAATATTCTGAAAGAATTTTATGAAAGAAACCATGAATTAAGAATGGATGGTAAGATTCGTTTTACGGAACGTCGTTTTTCTCTAAAATGGGATGGAATTACTATCTCAGGAATAATAGATAGAATAGATATTCTAAAAGAAGGTGTTATTGTTTTAGATTATAAACCCTGGTCTTATCCAGAATATAAAATAGACTCTGATATTCAAATGACTGTTTATCAATTAGCATATGAAAAATACTTAAAAGCTAAAATAGGTAATAACTTACCTTTAATAGCTTTACAAATATATGGCTATCGAAATAATAGTATTGAGAACATACCTTTAAGGAATGAAAAAAGCTTCGGTTTACTTTTACGCTATATAATAGAAGCTTCTGAATATTATCGAAGTATATTATTAGCTCAAGAAGTAAGAAGAGAAAAGATCAAAGAGTTTAGATTCTTTCCAGAAAAAGACATAGAAAGAAAAGATATTTTCCCTAAATTACCACGTGGTCAACATTGTAATTATTGTTTACATGTTCAGAAATGTGTGCAATGGGAAACAGGTAATCATGAAAACGCTCAAACACTATTCAATGATAAATATAATTTGTTAAGGACTAATTTAAAACCTGAACAAACAACTTTACCTTTTCTTAATGATACTATTATTGAAAAAGGTCAAAAAGATTATCAAAAAATAGTAAAGAAAGTAAAAACTAAAGAACAAATTTCTTTTAATTTCTAAACCTAAATACCTCACTTAAAAAGTGAGGTATTTTCTTTTTTGAACAAATATTTTAAGTAATAAGTTTTAATACTTTAACTTCTTTTTCTAAAACATTAAATAAAACATTTTCTTCTTTTTCTAAATTATAATGAATTTGTAAATTTAACCAAAATTGAGGAGACATATTAAAGTATTTTCCTAAACGAAGAGCAGTATTAGCAGTAATACTTCTTAAACCATTAACGATTTCATTAATTCTAATAGGTGAAACAGCAATATCTTTAGCTAAACGATATTGACTAATTCCTAAAGGAATTAAAAATTCTTCCTTTAATACTTCACCGGGATGTATTGATTTTATTTTTTTACTCATATATTTATATATATTAATGATAGTCTATTATTTGAACATCATAAGCATCTTCTTGTTCCCATTTAAAACAAATACGCCACTGCTTATTAATACGAATGCTATATTCCCTCTTTTTTTTACCTTTTAATTTTTTTAAATTATTAGCTGGTGGTATTCTTAAATCATTTATAATGGTAGCTGCATCTAACATCCATAATTTTCGTCGAGCTATATCCTGTAAAGAAGCTGAGAAATTGCTCACATACTCTCCTTTGTATATCTTTTCTGCTTCTTTAGACTTAAAACTCTTTATCATATATATACTATATTATCGTATAACGATAATACTGTCAAGCATTAATGACACCTAAAACACTTGTTTTGCTCTATCTTAATAAACTGTAGATAAAAACCCTTGAAAAAAATAAAGAAATAAGCTAATCTAAATCTACTTATGGAAAAGATACCCGCCCAAAATTTAGAAGCAGAGACTAGCCTTTTAGGAGCTCTCTTATTAGATAAAGAAGCTATTATTAAAGTTGGTGATATTATTCAAGCTGATGATTTCTATAAAGAAGCTAATGGTCTTATTTATAAAGCTGTTGTTGATCTTTTCGAAAAACATGAACCAGTAGATATTCTTTCTATTGCTAATCGTTTAGATGAAAAAAAGAGTTTAAATAGTATAGGTGGCAAAACATATTTAGCAGAATTAACAGCTGGAGTACCTAATTCTTCTCATGTTGTTTCCTATGCTAATATTATTAGAAAAAAAGCTACCCTAAGAAGATTAGCAAGAGCCGCTTCAGATATTAGTGAATTTAGTTTTTCAGAAGCAGAAGATGTTGAAGTCATTTTAGATAAAGCAGAACAAAAATTATTCTCTATTTCTCAAAAAGCTTTACAAAAAAACTTTATACCTATTAAAAATGTCTTAACAGACACTTTTCAAAGAATTGATGAATTACATAAATCAGGAGGGGTAGGTACTCGTGGTATTCCAACTGGTTATACTGATTTAGATAAACTATTATCAGGTATGCAAAAATCTGATTTAATTATCTTAGCTGCTCGACCTTCTCTTGGTAAAACAACTTTAGCTTTAGATTTTGTTAGAAATATAGCTATTAAATCTAAAGTACCAGTTGGTGTTTTTTCTTTAGAAATGTCTAAAGAACAATTAGTAGATAGATTATTAGCTTCGGAGGCTGAAGTAGATCTTTGGAAAATGAGAACTGGTAAATTATCTGATAAAGATGATGATGGTGATTTTCCCCGTATTGGTAGAGCGATGGGCGTTCTTTCCGAAGCTCCCATCTTTATTGATGATTCTCCCAATCTAAATATAATGGAAATTAGAACTAAAGCTAGAAGATTAAAAATGGAGCATAATTTAGGTTTTTTAGTTGTTGATTATCTTCAATTAATGGATAGTGGTGGCAATAGTGAAGGTAGGGTTCAAGAAATATCAGCTATATCTAGAGGTTTGAAACAAATAGCGAGAGAAATAGATATACCTGTTTTAGCTCTTTCTCAATTATCTCGTGCTGTAGAAAGCAGAAGCCCTGCTATACCTAAATTAGCAGATTTAAGGGAATCTGGATCTATAGAACAAGATGCTGATATTGTAATGTTCATCTATCGTAAAGCTAAAGATAAAAGTAGAGAGTGCAGTGAAGAAGAAAAGCCTTTAGCAGAAATACATATTGATAAACATAGAAATGGTCCAACAGGTATAGTTAATTTATACTTTGATGAAAATAAAGTAAGTTTTAAAAATTTAGATCATCAACATCAAATAACAGATAATGCTCCTCCTCAGGAGGAACCTCTGCTAAGTACTGAACAAAATATAAGTGGTTGGAATAAAAATAATAATTAATCAAATAAAAAATATGCTTAATAAATTAAAACAATTTAATGATTTAAGAAAACAGGCTAATACCTTGAAAAGTGCTATGTCTGAAGAGTCTATTACTATCGACAATAAAGGAGTAAAGATAATAATGGATGGTAATCAAGAAATAAAAACTCTAGAAATTAAAGAAGAATATTTAACTTCTGCTAAAAAGAAAGATTTAGAAAAATATATTAAAGATGGTATGGCTGATGCTTTAAAAAAGATTCAAAGAAAAATGGCTATGAAAATGCAAAAAATGGATAATTTTAATATTCCCGGAATGTGATGTCATATTTACCTGATTTTATTAAAAACTTAATAGATGAATTTGATAAACTACCTAGTATCGGCCCCAAAACAGCCACTAGACTAGTTTTTAATCTCTTACATAGGAAAGAAGACCTGCGAAGCTTTTCTGAAGCTCTGAGAGAAGCCTATCAGAAAGTACATTTCTGTCCTCAATGTTTTAATTTAACAGATGAGGGTTTATGTAATATTTGTAATGATAGTCAAAGGGATAAAAAAGCTATTTGTATAGTAGCTCATAATCAAGATGTCGAAGCGGTAGAGAAAACAGCAGAATTCAATGGTACTTATCATCTCCTAAATGGTTTATTAAGTCCTTTAGAAGGCATTACTCCTGATAAGTTAAAGGTAAAAGAATTAGTAGAAAGAATAAAAAGAGACAAAGTTAAAGAAATTATCTTAGCTTTAGATCAAAGTATGGAAGGAGAGGCTACTATTATTTATATTTCTAAATTATTAAAAGATTTTGATATAAAAATAAGTAAATTAGCAAGGGGTATTCCGATGGGAGCTAATATAGAGTATACAGATGAAATAACCCTCTCTTCGGCTTTAAAGAATAGAAAAAAGATTTAAACAAAAAAACACTTTCTTTAGAAAGTGTTTTAGTTTTAAGCTACTATTTTATCAATCATTACTTCTGCTATAGCTTGTCTATGCCCATATACTCTTTTATATCTAGTTTTATTCTTATACTTCATAACATCTATCTTTTTAGACTTAGTATTCTTTAATAAAGTGCCCTCTATTTTTACCTTTTCTAAATAAGGAGAACCTAAACTAATATTATCTTTATCATCTACTAATAATAATACTTTATCAAAAACAACCTTATCACCCTCATTTACTTTGGGTAATTTCTCTATTTGAAGCTTATCTCCCTGAGAAACTTGATATTGTTTACCACCTGTTTTAATTACTGCTAACATAGTTTTTATTTAATAACAAAACATATATTAACATTATTATATTTTTATGTCAATATATTAAATATACACCTATTGACAAACTATTATAAATATGCTATATATATAAAATATTGAAGTAAAGTGCTTTAATATTGTTCATCAAAAACAAAAAAGGAGATAAAAGATGAAAAATCTTGAAAAGATAAGTAAGTCTTTACAGATAATCACTAGTTTAACTGGTATGTTCTGGATAGTTTACTTACTATTATTGACATTCTCAATAGGAGTAATAACAGACCCCGGAAACATACATCAGCCTCAGTTTGGAGCTGACTCTACAACTAGGTTTATGCTGTATTTATTACAACATCCAGGATTAATAACCTTCGCTATCTTGAATGTTTCTTACTCGACTTGGAGAGGTTTCTCTAAATCGAAAGAACATCTAAATTGGAAATAACATTTCCTTAACCAAACCCTTCTATATAATAAATAGGAGGGTTTTTCTTTACAAATAATATTAATTATGTTTAAATATTGTTTCAAATAACAAAAAGGAGAAAATAATGAAATGGCTTAGATCTTTAAAATGGAAAATATTTATTAAAATATATAAGAAAGCAACAAATAAAGGAGAAAAGTATATTAGACTTTTAAAACTACAATCACTTGCTTCTACCTTTGATGAATATTACTTCCTCTATAGAGAGGGTGGTGAATATGAGAATATAAAAAAACCTTCATTTAAAAAATGTAAAGAACTCTGTTCTACTTTTGCTGAGTGTAAACTAGTTTATAATATAAAACCAAGTTTAACTACTTTAATAAAGTTAATAGAATCTGCACGTTTTTTCTATCAATATGCTTATATACTAAAAAATTGTATAACCTTACATTCTACAGGATTAAGTAATGATGTCTTAAAAAAATGTATCTTATTAGCTAATAATAAATCAGATTATAAATTTATTTATGATAATACAGTAATTGGTAGTAAAGAATGGAGACTAGCACAAAGAGAGCTTAACTAATGTTAAGCTCTTTTCTTTTTATTTATATAATATATAATTATT
>CAZRZA010000012.1:0-18350 GCA_964604515.1 uncultured Gammaproteobacteria bacterium
CATTATGTAGCAACAGTTAAACCAGGTACAGTATTATTTGAAATGAGTGGCGCTAGTGAAGAATTATCTAAAAAAGCCTTAAAGTTAGCCGCCTATAAATTACCAGTTAAAACTAAATTTGTAACAAAGAAATTAATTTAATATGAAAGTTCAAGAATTAAGAAAATTAGAAATTAAAGATTTACATCATAAACTATCTGAATTTAGAAATAAATCCAGAGAGCTTAGATTTAGTATTTCTAATAATCAATTAAAGAATGTTAGAGATTTAAGAGATACTAAAAAGAATATTGCTAAAATATTAACAGTATTAAAAGAAAAGAAATAATATGGAAAAAGTTAAAAAACAAATTAGAAAATTACAAGGAGTAATTATTAGTAATAAGATGGATAAAACTGTTATTGTTAAAGTAGACTCAGTAAAAGTACACTCTAAGTATAAAAAAAGATATAAATCAAGTAAAAACTACAAGGTTCATGATGAAAAAAATGAGTATCAAGTAGGGGATAAAGTAACTATTAAAGAAATAAGACCTTTGTCTAAAGAAAAAAGATTTTTAGTTATTAAAAAGATTTAAAAGAAGAATATGATTCAAGTACAGACAATGTTAAAAGTAGCAGATAATTCAGGAGCAAAGCTAGTGCAATGCATCCGTGTTTTAGGTGGTTATAGAAAGAGATATGCTCGTTTAGGAGACATTATAACTGTTACTGTTAAAGCTGCTCAACCACATATGCAAATTAAGAAGGGGCAAGTAGTACATGCTGTAATTGTTAGACAAAGAAAAGAAATGAGAAGAAAAGATGGTAGCTATATTCGTTTTGATGAAAATGCTGTAGTTATTATTGATAAAGAAAAAAAGGAACCAAAAGCAACTCGTATTTTTGGTCCCATCGCTAGAGAATTAAGGGCTAAAGGATTTAAGAAAATTGTCTCTTTAGCACCAGAAGTATTATAATTATGTTTAGAAAAATTAAAGTTAATGATAAAGTAGCAGTCCTTACCGGTAAAAATAAAGGAAAAAAAGGTAAGGTTATACAAGTTTTACCAACTATGGATAAAGCCGTAGTTGAGGGTGTTAATATTATGTATAAACACCTAAAACCAAAGTCAAAAGGTGAAAAAGGACAGAGAATTCAATTTAATGGACCCCTTACCTTAAGTAATTTAGCTTTAATTTGTCCGAAATGTAATAAAGTAGTTAAAACAGGTATTAAAGTATCTGAAAATAAGAATAAAGTAAGATTCTGTAAAAAGTGTCAGGAAATAATAGATTAATTATGAGTAAATTATCAGAAAAATTTAAAAAAGATTTAAAACCTAAATTAAAAGAAGAATTAGGTATTAAAAATATAATGGCTGTTCCTAAAGTAGAGAAAGTTATTATTAACATTGGTTTAGGCAAAGCTATACAAGATAAGAAATGGGTAGAAATAGCAGAGGATATTTTAACAAAAATTTCTGGTCAAAAACCAATAATGACTAAAGCCCGCTTATCTATTTCTAATTTTAAAATAAGAGAAGGCAATATTATCGGTGGTAAAGTAACTTTAAGAGGAGCTAGAATGTATGACTTTTTAGAAAAGTTAATAAATTCAGCTATTCCTCGTTTTAAAGATTTCTATGGTTTAGATCATAAAAAAGGCTTTGATGGTCATGGTAATTATACTATGGGCTTAAAAGAACATATTGTTTTTCCAGAAATAGGTATGGATGATATTGACAAAGTACATGGTTTAGAAGTAACTATAGTTACTTCTGCGCAAGACAATAAACAAGGCTTAGCTTTATTAAAAGTTTTAGGATTTCCCTTTAAAAAGAATAAGAAATAATATATGGCTATAGAATCACAAAGAGCAAGATCAAGAAAAACTCCTAAGTTTTCTACCAGAAAAGTTAATCGTTGTTGGAAGTGTGGAAAACAAAGATCATATATGCGTAAATTTAATTTATGTCGTATCTGTTTCAGAGAATTAGCCGAAAAAGGAGAATTACCTGGAGTTAAAAGATCAAGTTGGTAAATAAATAAGTAACAAAAATATGACAGACCCTATTGCAGACATGTTAACAAGAATGCGTAATGCTTTGGCCGTAAGAAAGCCAGACTTAATAATGCCTTTTTCAAAGGTAAAGTTTAATATTGCTAAAGTTTTAGAAAAAGAAAACTATATTAATAAAGTAGAAAAAGTTACTGCTAATAATTTTCCTGCTTTAAAAATATCTTTAAAATACGATAATAAAGAAGCAAGCATTAGACATTTGAAACGTATTTCTAGTCCTGGGCAAAGAGTATATATCAATAGTCAAGAAATACCTGTTGTTTTAAATGGTTATGGTTTAGCTATTATTTCTACTTCTCAAGGAATATTGTCTAATAGAGAGGCTAAGTATAAAAAAGTAGGAGGAGAATATATTTGTGAAATTTGGTAATCAATAAAATTATGTCAAGAATAGGAAAAAAACCAATTATAATACCTGAAGGAATAGAAATTAAATTAACAGGTAGTCAAGAAGAAGGGTATACTGTAGAAGTTAAGAATTCTAAAGGTGTTTTAACTGTGAATACACCAGCTTCTGTTAAAATAGAAGAAAAAGATAAAGAATTAATATTAACCATTAAAGATATAGAAGAAAAAGAGCAAAAAGCTCTTTGGGGATTAAGTAGAACATTAATAAATAATGCTATAATAGGATTAATAGATGGTTATAGTAAAGAATTAGAAATAAATGGCGTTGGTTTTAAAGTAGCGCTTCAAGGTCAGAAGTTAGTATTAAATGTTGGTTTTTCTCATCCAGTAGAGTATAATTTAGCAGAAGGTATTAAATGTGAAGTAGAAAAGAATAAAATAAAACTTTCTGGTATTGATAAACAATTAGTAGGTCAGGTAGCAGCTGAAATTAGAAGAATTAAAAAACCAGAACCATATAAAGGTAAAGGAATTAAATATACAGATGAAGTAATTCGTCGTAAAGCTGGTAAAGTTGTTAAAGCTGCAGAATAATATATAAATATATGAAAGATTTAAATAAAATTAAAAGAAGAAAATTCTTTAGAAGACAAAGAAGAGCTAGAGCTAAAATGAAAGGTAGTGGTATTAAACCTAGATTATCTGTTTTTAGAAGTTTAACAAGTATTTCTGTACAAGCTATTGATGATATTAATCGTAAAACATTAGTTGCTACTTCTAGTAAAGAAATAAAGAAAAAAGGGCAAGGAATGGAAATAGCTAATTTAGTTGGAGAATTAATGGGAAAGAAATTAGGAGAAAAGAATATTAAAGAAGCTATCTTTGATAAAGGAGCATATAAATATCATGGTAGAGTAAAAGCCTTAGCAGATGGTATTAGAAAGAATAAGATAAAATTTTAAATATGGATGATAAAAAAGTAGAAAAGAAAGAAGAGGAGAAGAAAGTAGAAGCTAAAGCTACTCCTACTAAGCCTGTAAAAAAACCATTTTTTAAGGGTCGTAAACCAGGAAGATTCAAAAGAAAAGAAAAAGAACAAGATGAATTTGAACAAAAGATTGTTGATTTAGCTAGAGTAACTAGAGTTATGGCTGGTGGTAAGAGATTAAGATTCAGAGCTTGTATGATTATTGGTGATCGTAAGGGGAGAGTTGGTTTAGGAATAGCTAAAGGAGCAGATGTTGCTATTGCTATTGGTAAGGCTATATCTAAAGCTAAAAAGAATATAGTTTATGTTCCTATTATAGATGGTACTGTACCTCATGAAGTAGAAATAAAGAACAAAGCTTCTCGTTTATTAATTAAACCAGGAAGAAAAGGTTCTGGGTTAAAAGCTGGTGGTGTTTTAAGAATTGTCTTAGAATTAGCTGGTATTAATGATATTGTGGCTAAAATAATGGGTACTAATAATAAGATTAATAATGCTCAAACAGCCTTAATGGCCTTAACTTCTTTTAAGCCAGAGGCTGTTGCTAAAGCTAAAAAAGCTCAAGAACCTATTAAGAAAAAAGAAAATAAATAAAAGATATGTTAACATTACATAATGTTCAAAAAAGTAAAGGTAAAACCAAGAGAAAAAGAGTAGGTCGTGGTAATTCTTCAGGTATGGGTACTTATTCTACCAGAGGTTTAAAAGGTCAAAGATCTCGTTCTGGTGGTAAATCTGGTTTAAATGCCAGAAGTATTAGGAGTTATTTATTAAGAATTCCCAAGGTTAAAGGGTTTAAGTCTCTCAAATCAAATCAGGAAACTGTTAATATAAAAGATTTGAATAAGAACTTTAAAGAAGGTGAGACTGTAAATTCTCGTTCTTTACTTAAACTAGGGTTAATTAAAACTATTACTAATGGAATTAAAGTATTATCTGTTGGTGAATTAAATAAAAAATTAATAGTAATAGCTGATGCTTTTTCTAAAGAAGCTTTAGAAAAAATTAATAAAGCTGGTGGAGAAGCCAAGGTTATTGAAGTTAAGAAAGAAGAAAAGAAAACTAAAAAAGAAGATAAATAATAAATATATGTTGAACAAATTTCAACAACTATGGAAAGCTAAAGATGTTAGAAATAATATATTTTATGTTTTAGCTTTATTAATAGTTTTTAGAATAGCAGCTCATATTCCTGTTCCCGGTATTAATGTCGGTGATTTAAAGAGTATATTCGAACAAAATCAAGTATTAGGTTTATTAAATCTATTTTCTGGAGGAGGAATGAAAAACTTTTCTATTGTTATGTTAGGAGTAGGACCTTATATTACTTCTTCTATTATTTTCCAATTATTAACCATGATTGTTCCTAGCTTAGAAGCTTTATCTAAAGAAGGAGAATATGGTCGTGGTAAAATAAATCAATATACTAGATTATTAACCATTCCCTTAGCTTTAGTGCAGGGTTATGGTTTTATTAATTTACTTTCTCGTCAAACTGGAGGAGCTATATTATCTAATATGACTGATTTTCAATTAGCCTCTACTTTAATAACCATTACAGCTGGTACTATTTTCTTAATGTGGTTAGGAGAATTAATTACAGAAAAGAAAATTGGTAATGGTATTTCTTTATTAATCTTTGCCGGTATAGTAGCTAGCCTACCTCAGAGCTTAGGTAATACTTTAATAGCCTTTGATAGTACTCAGGTTCTGAGTTTAATTGTTTTTATTGTCTTGGGACTAGTAACTATAGCTGGTATTATTTACATAACAGAAGGACAAAGGAATATACCAATTTCATATGCTCGTCATATGGTTGGTCAAAAGAGTACCGGTGGGGTAAACACCTTTTTACCCTTGAGAGTTAATCAAGCGGGAGTAATACCTATTATCTTTGCTATTTCTGTTATCTTATTTCCACCAATGGTTGCTCAATTCTTTATTTCATCTTCCGTAGACTGGTTAAGAGATTTATCACAATGGACTATAGATATATTTGCTAATCAAACTTTTTACGGAATATTTTATTTCTTAGCTGTAGTATTATTTACTTATTTCTATACCTCTGTAATATTTCATCCAGAACAAATAGCAGAGAATTTACAAAAACAAGGTGGTTTTGTTCCTGGTATTAGACCAGGGAAACATACCGCAGAATATTTAGCTACTGTTTCTATTAGAATATTATTAGCGGGAGCATTATTCTTAGGTTTAATAGCTATTTTACCTATTATAGTTGGCCCTTTAACTGGTATTCGTACGATATCATTAGGTGGTACTTCCTTATTAATTGTTGTTTCCGTAGTTATTGAGACAGTAAAACAAGTAGATGCTCAGTTAGTAATGAGAGATTATGAAGGGTTTTAATCAAAATTTGTTTAAACAAAAGATCTACTTTCTAAAGTAGATTTTTTTATTATACTCTGATATACTTTAACAGAATTATTAATAAAAATAATGAATAAAATAAGAAATATTATATTAATAGGAGCACAGGGTTGCGGTAAAAGCACCCAGGCTGATATTATTGCTAATTACCTTAAAATACCTTATTTATCAATTGGTAGAATATTAAGAGCTGCTGTTAAAAAAGAAACTGCTTTAGGAAAAAAGATAGCTCCAATAATAAATAAAGGTAAAATGATACCAGATGAAATAGCTATTAATATTATAAAAGAAGAATTAGCAGAAGATAAATATAGTAAAGGTTATATTTTAGATGGTTTTCCAAGAGATATAAAACAAGCTCAAGCTATTAAAGATTTTCTAGAAATAGATAAAGTATTTAATATTAAAATATCAGACAAGGTATCTATAGAAAGAATATCTGGGAGAAGAATTTGCCCTAATAAACATGTTTGGCATTTAAAATTTAAACCATCACAAATAGAAAATAAATGTGATATTTGTCAGGAAGAATTATACCAAAGAAAAGATGACTCTAAAGAAGCCTTAAAGACTAGATTATCATTTTATAGAGAACATACTAGTAAATTATTAGATTATTATAAGCAACAAGATAAATTGGTAGTATTTGATGGAGAAAAAGGTATTGAAGAAATATCTCAAGATTTATTAAATTATTTAAAAAAAAATGTTAGATAAGAAAACTGAAAAAGAAATAGAAATATTAAGAGAAGGTGGTCAGATCTTAGGAAATATATTAAGAACAGTAGCTTCAGAAGCTAAGGTTGGCAAAACAGGCACAGAATTGAATAAATTAGCAGAAGATATGATAATAAAAGCAGGAGGAATGCCTTCTTTTAAGAATTATCATGGTTTTCCTGCTGGCTTATGTGTTTCTGTTAATCAAACTGTAGTTCATGGTATACCCAATGATATTCCCTTTCAAGAAGGAGATTTAATAGGATTTGATATTGGTATGAAGTATAAAGGATTATATACAGATACAGCAATTACAGTACCTATTGGTAAAATAGATGAAAAAAGTAAACAATTATTAGAAGTAACTAAAAAAGCTTTAGAAATAGGATTAGCTAAAGTAAGTTCTGATAATTATATTGGGGATATAGGTAAAGCTATAGAAGAATATATCAAGCCTTTTGGTTATGGTATAGTTGAAGACTTATGTGGTCATGGAGTAGGTAAAGCAGTACATGAAGAACCAGCTATTTTAAATTATGATACAGGACAAAAAGGAGAAAAAATGTTTCCAGGTTTAGTAATAGCGATAGAGCCAATGATAATCATGGGTGGTAGTCCTAAAGTAGTTACAGCTGCAGATAATTGGTCTGTTAATTCTAAGGATAATAGTTTAACAGCTCACTTTGAACATACAATAGCTGTTACTAAAACAGGTCAAATAATAATTACAAAATAAATGATGATTCTAGGTATAGATTATGGTGATCAGAATATCGGTTTAGCTTTAGCTGAAGAGAAAAGTATTGCGGTTCCTTATAAAATAATAAAGAATAATAATTTAAATCAAGTTCTTTTAGAATTAAAAGAAATAATTAAAGAAGAAAATATAGAATTATTAATAATAGGCATGCCCTATGGTTTAAAGGGTAATGAAAATGAAAGAACAGATATTACTAAAGAATTTATTTCTTTTTTAAAGAATAATTTAGAAATTAAAATTAAAATTATTAATGAACAATTTACTTCTAAATTATATATTAAGATGGGTCTTAAAGATAATTTAGATAAGCATTCAGCGACAGCTATTTTAGATACTTACTTGGAACAAAATAAATAAAATGGATGATAATTTAAAATTTATTTTAATATTTATAGGAGCAGCTATATTATCTTTTTTATTTACTAAAATAATAATATACTTATCTTTTAAATTTAATATTTTAGATTATCCTCAAGAGCAAAGAAAAGATCATCAGAAAGCCACTCCTTTATTAGGTGGTATAGCTATTTATTTTTCTTTTTTAATAATTATATCAATTCTCTATTTTCAGAATCAATTATTAGATAAAAGAATGAATATAGAAATGATTTTCTATTTTCTTTTAGCTGGTTTTATTTTAATGATTTTTGGTTTTTTAGATGATAAATATACTCTCAAAGCTAAGTATAGTATTTTGGGTCCTTTATTGGCTATAGTATTAATGATTAGCGGGGGTCTCAAGGTAGACTTTATTACTGGCTTTGATAATAGTATATTATATTTTCATAGTATTACTTTTTTACCATATTTAATATCTTTTATTTGGTTATTAGGAATGACTTATACTACTAAACTATTAGATGGTTTAGATGGTTTAACAGCTAGTATTGGTTTAATAGCTTCTTTTATAATCTTCTTTGTTTCTTTATCTTGGGATATTACAGGCTCTACTACTTCTTTATTATCCTTAGCCTTAGCAGGATCTATTTTTGGTTTTTTAATATTAAATTGGTATCCAGCTAAAATATTTTTAGGGGAAGGTGGTTCTGTCTTTATTGGTTTTTCTTTAGGAGTGCTTTCTATTATCTCGGGTAGTAAAATAGCAACAGCTTTATTAGTAATGGCTTTTCCTGTTTTAGATATTATTTTAGTTATTATTAATAGATTGAAGAAAAAAGGAAAATTTTATATAGGAGATAGAGAACATTTACATTTTAGATTAAGAGATATTGGTTTAAGTACTAAACAAGTAGTATTATTTATGAGTAGTATTGGTTTATTATTTGGTTTAATTTCTCTTTTTTTAACTACGAAAGCTAAGGTTTCTGCTTTATTTATATTATTAATATTAATGTTTATTTTATCTTCTTTTCTTAATTATAAATTAAAGAGAAATGAAAGTATTTAAAATATTATTATTAATAATAATCTTAATTACTTTTTTTATATTTATAAAGAAAACTGATAAAGATTATAGAGAAATAGAAATAAATGAGATAGTTTTTAATGCTAAAATAGCTGATAATCCTTTAGAATGGAGTAAAGGATTAGGGGGTGCTCAGTATTTAGAAGAAAAAGAAGGAATGTTATTTATTTTTCCTAATATAGAAAAAAGAACTTTTCATATGAATAATATGAACTTTCCTCTTGATTTATTATGGATAAAGGATAATATTATAGTTGGTTTAGAAAAAAATATGTTAGTAGATAATGGTTTAAAGAAATATACTTCTCCAGAAGAAATAAATATGGTTTTAGAATTAAGAGCCGGTAGTATAGATGAATATAATTTAAATATAAATAATATTATTAATATTAAGAAAAATGACTAAAGATAGATGGCAAGAGATTAAAAAAATGGTTAAAATTAAATTTACTGTTAAAGAGGATTATGAAGAAGATTTAGATCCGGGAACAGCAGAGGTTTTAGAATTTGAAGGTCCCTTAGGATTAATAAAGGCTAAGTTTGTAGAAAGACCTAAGTTATTAGATAAAAAAACTTCTTTTTCTAATCGTATTGGCTCAGATGTTAAAGTAGATTATGTTTTTTCAGAAACAGAAAATGTTTCTCATTTAGAACTCTATTTATGGTCAGAAATAGATGATGATTGGCAAAAATTAGATGCTAATTCTTTATTTGAATAATTATGATAAAAGAAACAAATAAAGTATTTATTATTATAGCTATATTCTTAGGATTTTCTTCTTTAATATTATTATTAACTCATAATGATTTGAGTATTAATAATATAGATGATATAAAAGAAGAAAAAAAAGTTAATATTGATTTAATAAATAGTATAGATTATGCTCTTTATTTAAGGCCAATATTAATATCTGCTATTGAAGATAATTCTTTAGAGAATATTACTTTTATTAGAGAAAAATTATTTATTTATAATGAAAATAATAAATCCATTGGTTTAGTTCATATTAATTTATTTTTAGCTTTTGATACTTGGCAAGACTATTTAAATAAAGGTGATAATTATTTAAAAGATAATATTATTGAAAAATTAGAAAAAGTTTTAGATATTATTCCAGAATTAGACATAGAAATTAATAAATTAAAAGAATTATTATAATGTTAAGATTATTAATACCATACTTAAGTCCTTTAATACTACTAATTTCTTGGTGGTCTATGTTAATTTATCCTAATTATTTGATTAGGATAAATATATTCTTAATACTCTTAATATTATTTACAGCTAAGATAATATTTTCTAATTACTTTTTAACTAGATACTTATTATGGATTTCTTTATTAATATCTTTTTTAGCTCAATTATTATTCTTAACCTTAATGACCTCTAATACCTTAAGATATTTTTTGGTTTTACTATTAGCTTTAATTTGGTCTTTAGTTTGGGTATTTATTAAGAAATATTTTGACAATTTTAAAGAAATAGTTAATACTGAGTACTTAGAATTTAATAAATTCTTTTATTATTTAAGCTTTTATTTCTTAATATCTAGTTTATATTCTTTAATAATATTTATTAATCTCTCTCTTATTTTAGCTACTTTAATAATTATTATATTTTCTTATATTTATACTAAAGAAATTATTAATACTATTTCTGATTTGGATAAAAAATTTATTTACTTTACTACTTTTTGTATAAGTCAATTATTTATTATCTTATATTATTTACCAGTATCTTTTTATCTTTCCGGAGCAATATTAATTTCTTATTATTTCTTTTTAATAGATTTTAATATAAAAAAAGAAAAAAACTTTAAAAATTATTTTATTATCTTTACTATAGCTACAATTACACTATTAATTACTTCACTTTTAAAATATTAATATGTCTGAAAGAAAAAAACATTTTATTAGACCAACTACTAATAGACCACCATCTTTAGTTAATTTAACAGTTTTAGCTATTTTCTTTGGCTTCTTTGCTGGTTTTTTAGCTTATATTATAGCCAGAGGTATATTACCAATAACAGAAATAGATTATTTAAATTTAAATAACTTTAATAAAGAGATTAAAGTAAAGATGGAGCAACCTTTAATTGACAAAGTAACCACACATGAAGATAGTGTAGCCGGTGTTTATAGAGCAAAGAATATCATTAAAACCCTAGATAACCCTTTATTCAGTATTAATGATTATTTAGGCTCTGCTGTTGTTGTTACTACAGATGGTTGGTTAATGACTACTGATCAAGTTTTAAGTAATAGACAAGGATTAATACTCTTAGGAGATAAATATTATTCTATTATTGATTATATTAAAGATGAATTTACTAATTTAGTTTTTATCAAAATAGATGCTAAATTATCTCAACCTATTAATTTTCAAATAACAGAAGATATTAGAAGGGGAGAGAGACTGATAACCCTCAAAGATGTTCCGAATAGCAGAGAGCATTCTTTTGCTACTAGCATTATCTCTGAAAATCATTATGTTTTAGATAAATATTTAGAGACAGATAAAATAGATTATTATCTTAAATTAATGAATAGTGATACTAACTTAGCTGCCCCTTACTTTAATTTAAAAGGAAATCTTTTAGGTCTTAATTATATTATAAATAAAGAAAGTATTTTAATACCCTCCGAATATATACAACAAGCTATTAGACATTTATTAAATGAAACAGAAAGACCTCTCTTAGGATTATGGTATTTAGATTTAGAAAATAACACTGGTTTTAGTAAAAGGGGTAATCTAGTCTATCATCCTACTTTGAGAGCTGTAGAGGTTAATTCTAGAGCTTCTGAGGCTAATTTAAAGTACTTAGATCAAATAGTAGCTGTTAATAATGATATTATTACTAATAATAGAAGTTTAACATCTATTATTCAAGAATATAGAAGAGGAGATACTATTATCTTAAAAATATCTAGAGATGGTATAGAACAAGATATAGAAGTAATATTATAATAATGGAAAAAGATTTAAAAAAAGAAATATTTTGTAATAATTTAGAATTAAAAGTACTTTCTAAATTAATATTAGAAAATGAATTAGAAAGATTCTTACCAGGCTTTGCTTTTAAGCATACAGAGTTAGAACATGAATTAAGGTATAAGTGGTTAGCAGAATTTATAAATAATAAAGAGGTTTTAGATATAGCTTGTGGCTCAGGATTTGGTACTCAGATATTATCTCAGAAAGCAAAGAGTGTTATCGGTTGTGATATAGATAAAGAAATAATAGATTATGCAGCATATAGATATAGTAATAATAATATAGAATATAGAGTAGAGAATGCAGAAGATTTTAAATTAGATAATAAATTAGATATTATTATTAGTTTTGAAACTATAGAACATTTAGAGAATGTAGATAATTATTTAAGAAGTATAGATAATAATTTAAAAGAGAATGGTTTATTTTTTGTTTCAACACCTATTTCTGCTAAAAAAATAGATAGTAATCCTGATAATAAGCATCATGTTCAAGAATGGGGTTTTAAGGGGTTTCAAAAGTTATTAGAGAAACACTTTATTATCAAAGATACTTATATTCAATTACATCCCTTTCAATTATCTAGAAAGAATTTATTAAAAGTACTATTAAAACCTACATTTTTTAATATTAAAAATACTTTCTTATTCTTAAAGAATTATTTTCAGAAAAATAATTTAGAAGAATATTTAAAACCAGTTAAATATAATAGTAAAAAATATCCTAAATATAGTATGGGTAATACTTATATTGGTTATCAAATATTAATTTGTAAAAAGAAATAATTATTTAAGTAATTCTAATCTATTTATTCTACCATTACTATATCCTAAATATATAATATTATCTTGTTTTAGAAATTCTTTGGTAAATATTATTTTAGTACCAGTTGCTGTAAAGTTAATAAAGTTATAACCTTGCATTTCAAACATCAGATCGGGACTTTTTCTATGAGGAGGTCCGGTAATTATATTATCTTTAGTTCTGATATTAAAGCCTCTATCTGTTGGATTATAATCTATAATACTATTATAGTTATTTCTATTTAATAATAATGATATAGGTAATACTATAGCATTTATTTTATAGGGGTCATAAAACATTTCTATACCCTGTCTTAAGCCATTACGCATAACCTGAGCTCCTTCATGATTATCTGGTAAAGTAAAGATAATAACACCTTCTTCTCCTTCTTCTTTATTCAGATCTAATTCAGTAGCTATTTCCTGAATAATATTAAATGACATTTTACTAGCTTGATCCCAGATAATACTTTTTTGAATACTGAAATAAGAAAAATAAATAATAGTAGTAATTATTGATATATATTTTAAATACTTATTATTTATATTACTCAAGATAATAGCTAGAATTATAATTAAAGCTAAGGATGATAAATAGCTATATCTTTCTCCTTCGTCATTAAGGGAACTATATATTAAGTTCATAACAGGTATCATTGTTATGAAATAAAAAGATAAATAAAATATAATTTCTTTTTTATATTTTTTATTTAATTTTATAATAATAAATATAATACTTATTAGGAAGATAAAAAATAATAAATAACTTTCTTTAAAATAATAAAAAAAGTGCAATCTATTACTTAAGAATAAAAAAGAATTAGATATCAAATGAACAAGCATTTGATATACTCTGTCTCCTTGAAAACTTAAATTACTTTTTCCATAATAGCCAAATAATAAGCCAATAGCTTTATATCTTATTAAAAAGAAGATAATAGTTATTAAACCATAAATAAATGGTAAATAAATACTTTCTATTATACTTTTTATTTTATAATTATTTCTTTCATATAATTCATATATAAATATAATTAGCGGTAAAGTCATAGCCATCTCTTTAGAGAGTATAGCTATTATAAAAAAGAAAAGAGAAAGTATTAATAATTTATATTTCTTTTTTTCTTTAAATATTAAATAGATATAAAAAGATAGTATATAAAAAAATATAGAAACAATATCACATCTACCAGATATCCAAATAGCTACTTCAGCATGACTTGGTAATACAGAGAATAAAATAGCACTTAAAGTAGCTATTAATAATTTATCTTTTTTTCTATTAAAAAACCTTAATACTAATAAGTATATTATAAAAGCTGTTAAGATATGAAATATTAAATTAGTCAGATGATAACCAAATGGATTTAAACCCCAAATACTATGATCTATTTTAAATAAAACATTAATAAATGGTCTATATGATCCACCTTCATTATTACCAGAATAATTTGTAGTAAAATAACTAAAAATTGATTTTTCCGATGTTCTAGTAATATGTACCCAATCAAAATCATCAGATACAAAAAAATCATTTAAGTTTCTAGAATATAAACCTAAATTTATTATAATTATTATTAATAATATTATTATATTATTTTTATATTTCATTATACAATTTTATCATTTTAATTATATAATGTATAGTTTTTGACTTCTGACCTTTATTAATATATTATTAATAATAATTAATATAAAAAGCATGAGTACTATTAATAAATGTGATAAGTGTCAAAAGAAAATAGAAATATTCTCAGAAGGTGGTAAATATTTTTTCTCTAATAAAGAAAAAGGCTCAAGAAGATATGATCTATGTCTTGAATGTAATAAACCTTTAGAAAAATATTTTTCTAAATTTCTTAAAAAATAATTACTTTTGACTAATAATTTACTTTATATTATAATTAAATGTAATTATTAATATAAAAAGTATGCTAGAGAAAAGCGATTTACAAGGAATAAGAGAAGTTGTTCGAGAAGAAGTTCAGGGTGCTATTAAGGCTTCTGAAGTTAAAGTTCTTTCTAAGGTTAAGATTATGATTGAAGAATCTGAAACAATGGTTTTATTAGCTATTAAAGATATCTTAGATATTAAGTTTAAAGAAATGGATGAAGTTTTAGCCTTAAAGCCAAGTACTTACCATATACAGGATTGGTGTGATAGAAGGTTTCAAAGATTAGCAGAATAAATAAATAGCAAAGAAGATGTTTTTAACATCTTCTTTTATTTAATTAATTTAGAACTAGGACTATATTTTTTATTATTTATTTTCCATTTACCTACATATTGACCTAAACCTTTATTTTCTAATAATCTAGATCTACGAACAGTTTCTTGAGACCATTTAATTAAAGAAGAAAATTGTATTTTATATCTGCCATTAACAACAATATACTTTACTTTTTCAGCTTTAATAGCCCTCCTAATTGTTTTAGTAGAGACTCCAAATAATTTAGAAGCCTCTGATACTGATATTCTTATTATATTATCCATATTATTAGTTAAAGTATAGTATAGTCTGGACATTTAATCAAATTGTGTATAACTATTATTATCTTAATACATTGACAAAAGTATAATAAATAGCTACAATACTTATTAATTTATTAAATTAAATAATGGGAATAAAGAGTGATTTACAAGAAAAAGTAGCCTTTTTAAAGCTTAAATCAGGTAATACTGATGCTTATGGTTATTTCTATGATAAATACGTTAAAAAGGTATATTCTTTTGTTCTTTTTAAAGTATCTAATAAAGAGGTAGCTGAAGACTTAACTCAGGATATTTTCCTTAAAACATGGCAACATATAGTAGATAAGAAAGAATTAAAGAGTTTTCAAGCTTTTATCTTTAGAGTAGCCAGAAACAGTGTTATTGATCATTATAGGAAGTCTAATAAGAAAACAGTAGATATAGATAATATACCAGAAATAGAGGATATAAAGGTAGATATTAATGAATCTTTAGACAAATCAATAGATATAACTAAAATATTGAAGAATATATATCAATTAAAGTCAGAATATCAAGAAGTATTGCTATTACACTATGTCCAAGACTTAGCAATAGATGATATTGCAGATATATTGGGTAAAAAGAAGAATAATATTAGAGTTATTATTCACAGGGCTTTGAATAAATTAAAAGAAAAGGTAGAGTAATGCTTTGCTGTTTTAAATACCATTAAAGTTCCTAGTTCCTAGTATAGTAGGAACTAGGAACTTTATACCTAAAACCCTTTACAAATTATCATATATATGCTATATTATGGCACATAATACTTACCATATAGGTAAGTATTTTTATTACCCTTATTTATCTATATAATATGGTGTAATAATATATAATATATATCGTCATATGTTATATAAATATAATAATATTATGAAAATAGAGAAAAAACTGTCTCAACTAAAAAATTCTAAAGCTATACAACCAGATATTAATTGGGAGAAATCTACTAAATATAAGATATTAGGAGAAATAGCTTCTCAGAATAACTTAATGAAAGCTAATAAACTATCTAAATTAGAAAAGATAGACCTATTCTTTTCTCGTATTATGAAAAGAATTATACCTTCGACTACTAAAGCAGTAGCCAGTTTTTTAGTATTAGTAATATTTATGACTACTGGTTTTCAAGCTCAAGCTTCTGTTCCTGGTGAAATACTTTGGCCAGTTAAAAGAGGTATAGAAAAAGCAGAATTAACATTAACAGTAGATCCTGTTAAAACAACTAAATTACATATTAAACATGTTAGTAAGAGATTAACAGAAATTAATAAAATAATTAAAGAAAAGAAGTCTGAAAAGAATAATAAAGTAATTAAGAAAGCTGTTCAGCATTTAAAACAAGATTCTTCATCTCTTAAATCTTCTTTAGATATAGTTAAAGAAGAAAAGAATGCTTTAGAAATAGTAGAATTAGCTCAAGTAGTCAAAGAGTCTGCTCAAGAGGTTTCTGCTAATATAAAAGTAGCTCAAGAAGAAAATGAATTAGCTGCTGAAGATAATCAAGAAAGTATAGAAGAAGCCTTAACAGATATAGCTTTAGCTTCTGATGAGGTAAGTGTTGGCGCTATTGAAATAGCTTTAGAAGTTCATGAAGAAATAGTAGAAGCAGCTAAAGTAAAAGAAGAAAAGAAAATAAAGAATTTAGAAACAGAAGAAGTAATTGCAGAAGATAATATAGAAGTGGTTACTATTTCAGATGCAGAAGCTGTAGAAAGTATAGTAACTGATATGATTATTTCAGAAATAGCAGATTTAGAAGAAAATATTAAAGTAACTAAAGATAAAACAGCTATTGTAGAGTATGATGAAATGAAAGATACTGAAGAAATAATTAAAGAAGAGAATAATGGTATCTTGAAAGTAATAGATATAGAAGATGTCACGGTTAAATCAGTTAAAGAAAAACCAATACAAGCTAAGAAAGACTTAGAAGAAGCCAAAGTATTCTTAGAAGAAGGATCATTAAAGGAAGCTTTAGAAAAAGTAGCAGATTCTAAAGAAGAAATTAAAAAAGCTGATGTGGTCTTAGAAAAGGTAAAGAAAGTAAAGAAAGATAAAGAATCTAAGGAAGTTAAAGAGATTTTAAATATAGATAAAGAAGAATTATCCTTAATTAAAGAAAAAGAAGATTTAGAAAAGGAAGTATTACCAATCTTAAAAGAAAAAGAAGAATTACCCATTAAAGAAGAAAAGGAGATAGCAGAAGTTATTTTAGAAGAAGAGCAAGAATAAATTAGTTGTTTAACAAGTTTAAATAAAAAATCCTATTAAATGTGCGAAATAGGGTATGGATATACTTTATTAGATATTAATATCTAATAAAGTTATCCCTATCTTATTACAAGATCGCGCGTGATAAATAGGTCCTTGTAGAAAAATAATCCTTAGTATACAAAAGATTATTTGTGTCTAAATTAATTTAGACTACATGGTATTTAATAAGAAGTTCCTTAGAACCTTATTATCTTAGAAAGGTTAGAGACCTAGATTTTAATAGATCAGAAAGGTTGATCTCTGTAAAGAGAGGCTATTAAATAATTTAGTATAGTCTTCGCAAGAAGATGTTTCTAATCCGGAAAGACTAATAAATCTATTGAACTAAATAAGAAAGAAAAAATGAATAAATTAAATAAATTTTTAGTATTTTCATTGATGTTAGTTACTGCTTTTTCAATGTCATTTGGTGGCGTTGTAAAAGTAAGAGCTGAAGGATCTTTTGAAGCTGGTACCTTAATAGCTCAAGAAGGAGTTGAAGGTGCTGCTGTATATTATGTCGGTTCAGATGGTAAAAAATATGTTTACCCTGATCACTTTACATACCTAACTTGGTATGAAAACTGGGATGGAATTGAAAGAGTAAGTGTAAGTGTATTAGATGAATATGAAAATGGCGGAGCTATTACATATCGTCCTGGTACTAAACTTGTAACTACTCAAGATACAGCTGTTGTTTATGCTTTAGAAGCTGGCGGAACATTACGTTCTGTTGTTGATGAAGATACGGTTGTTGCTCTTTACGGAGCAGACTGGGGATCACTATTAACTGATGTAGATACTGCTACTTTTGCAAGTTTCTATTCAGCTGGTGACCCATTAGACGCTATGTTACCTTCAGGTACTTTAGTATCTTTCGAAGAAACAGATTATTATGTAGATGGTAATGATTTAAGACCATTTGCTGATATGGATGCTTTCGATGCTAATAACTTCAATTCTGAATTTATATTAGTAGTTGATAGTATTGATTCTTATGGTACAGGTGAATCTATCACAGGTGCTGAATCAGCATTATATGAATTTACTCCTGTTACAGGTGGTAGTTCAGATGATAGTGGTGATGAAG
>CAZRZA010000013.1:0-17092 GCA_964604515.1 uncultured Gammaproteobacteria bacterium
TGATGCATGTTGTACAACTGTTCCTTTATATACAATAAAACCTTTTGTCCTTTAGGAAAATTAGAGAGTGGCTGCATGCTGAAACACCTCACACTCAACCAGCTCTAGCATTCTATGTGCAAAAGCCATCTCATTATCATACCACGCCGTTAATCTTAATAAACCTTCTTTTACCGGCTCGTGCTATGTCGCCAGTTTTTAGTTTTAAATCATTTTTCCAGGATATTATTTTTTTATCATTTATTTTAAAACCTCCCCCTTCTATTAATCTTCTGGCCTCACTATTAGAGGAAACAAAATTTATCTCTCTTAATAATTCTATGGGGTTTATTTTTTTACTTTTTAGAGTATATTCTTTTATTTTGTCTGGCCTTCCTTTATTGCTAAATATTTTAGTAAACTCTTGTTCAGCTTTATTTGCTTTCTTTTCAGAATGATAGGTTTTTACTATTTCTTTAGCCAAAAGAACCTTAAGGTTTTTAGGATTTTCTCCAGACTTTAATTCTTTATTAAAAATATTAATTTTTTCTAAAGATATTTTAGTACATAATTCAAAGCCAGTTATTATCATGTCATCTGTCCAAGACATTACCTTGCCAAACATTTCCTGATAACTATCATTTAAGGTAATCATATTATTCTCTGTTTTCCCCATCTTTTTACCTTGAGAGTCTGTTAATAGTTTTAATGTTAAAACAAATTTTTCTTTTTTAAGTAAGGATTTCATTAATGTTCTACCAGCTAACATATTAAAGGTTTGGTCATTACCACCTACTTCACCATCTATGTTCATGATAACACTATCATATGCTTGCATGGTGGGATACATTAACTCATGAAGACCAACAGGCTTACCTTCTTTTATTCTCTTAGAGAACATGTCTCTTTCTAATAATTGTTGCACAGTAAAATTAGAAGCTAAAGAAAGAATGTCTGCAAATTTCATTTTTTTAAACCACTTACTATTATATTTTAAAGTATATTTTTTAAGAATAAGATTAATTTGTTTTTTATAGCCTTTAGCATTAATTAAAACTTCTTTTTTAGTTAAAGGTTTTCGTATTGCTTGCTTATCAGTAGGATCACCAATGGTCGCTGTAAAATCTCC
The DNA here is from genome assembly GCA_964604515.1 of uncultured Gammaproteobacteria bacterium. GTDB lineage: Bacteria > Patescibacteriota > Patescibacteriia > UBA1558 > GWA2-36-10 > CAZRZA01. The sequence goes on from CAZRZA010000013.1 coordinate 1,109, forward strand.
AATTAGAATAATTATTCTATGACCTAATTCTTGAAACTGCCTCATTTTTTCTAATTGTATAGCATGGCCTAAATGTAAATCTGGTCCAGTAGGATCTATGCCCATATATAAAGTTAATTTCTTATCAGAAATTAAGAGACTTTCTAAAAACTCTTTATTAGGGTATATATTTTCTACACCTCTATTTAATACTCTTTTTACTATTTCTTTTTTATTCATATATTTATATACTAATAACCATTTGTATTATAACCTATTTTTGTTATAATTTAAATACTATGCCAATTCCTCAATTAAAGTCAAATTTTCATAAAAGAAAAGTAAGAGAAAATACTCAATTTATTTCTCGTAGAATAGATAATAATAAAACTTCTAAAAAAAGTAGAAGTAATTTTAGTATTAAGAAAAAAAGAAAGATTAAGTTTAATTTTAACAGAAATAATAAAAATAAGAAAAGTCTTTTTAGAAAACTATTACCAAAATTAATTACCCCAGCCTTAATATTTGGAATATTTATTATCGCTCTTTTCGCTTATTATTCTAAAGACTTACCAAACCCTAATAAGATAATAGATCGTACCGTTGCTTTAAGTACTAAGATTTATGATAGGACAGGAGAAGAGTTATTATATGAAATTCATGGTCCGGAAAACAGAACTCTAATACAATTAGAGGAATTACCTGATTATATAAAACAAGCAACCATAGCTATTGAGGACAAGAACTTCTATGAACATAGCGGCATTTCATTATGGGGCATAATTAGAGGACAAATAATACCAAGATTACAAGGAAAGAGATCTCAGGGTGGATCAACCTTAACACAACAGTTTGTTAAGAATGCTATTTTAACAAATGAAAGAAAACTATCTCGTAAGATAAAAGAATGGATATTGTCATATCGTTTAGAGCAAAAATTTACTAAAGATGAAATATTACAATTATATTTTAATGAAATACCCTATGGTAGTTCTTCATATGGCATAGAATCTGCTTCTTTTTATTATTTTGGTAAAACAGCTAAAGAATTAAGTTTAGCCGAAGCAGCTATTTTAGCTTCTTTACCAAAAGCACCGTCATATCTTTCTCCTTATGGAACTAATTTAGATAAATTAATAACTAGACAGCAAACAGTTTTAAATTTAATGGTTGAACAAGACTTTATTACAGAAATAGAATCTCAAATTGCTAAGAATCAAGAATTAGTTTTTAAAAAGAGAGCAGAGCAAATTAAAGCCCCCCACTTTGTAATGTATATTAAACAATTATTAAGTGAAAAATATGGAGAAGCAGTAATAGAGCAAGGAGGGTGGAGCATCAAAACATCTTTAGACTGGGAAGTACAACAAAAAGCAGAAAAAGCTATTGAAGAAATAGCTCTAAACAACTTAGAACAATATGAGGCCAATAATGCTGCTTTGGTGTCTTTAGATGTCGCTACCAGCGAAATATTAGCTATGGTGGGCTCTAAGGACTACTTTGATGATGAAATAGATGGACAGGTTAATGTAGCTCTAGCAGAAAGACAGCCAGGCAGCTCTTTAAAGCCATTGGTATATTTAACAGCCTTTGCAAAAGGCTTTAGCCCAGAAAGTATTATCTTTGATTTAGTTACTAATTTTACTATTGTTGGAGATGATTATGAGCCGCATAATTATGACTTAGAGGAGCATGGTCCTGTTTCTTTACGAAAAGCTTTAGCTGGTTCTTTAAATATAGCAGCAGTCAAAACATTATATTTGGCAGGAGTACAAAATGTTCTAGATAATGCTGATAAGTTTGGTTATACTACCTTAAAAGAAAGAGACAGATATGGACTGTCATTAGTATTAGGAGGAGGGGAGGTTAAATTATTAGACCATGTTAATGCTTATGCTGTTTTTGCCAGAGAAGGAGTTTATAAAGATAATATAGCCATTTTAGAGATAAAAGATAGTGAAGGTAAAGTAATTGAAGATAATCAAGACAATAAAGGAAGAAGAGTTATTGATAAAGAATATACTAGAATGTTAAATAATATTTTAGCAGACAATGATTCTCGAGCTTATGTTTTTGGTGAAAATAATTACTTAAATTTAGGAGAAAGACCAGTTGCTGCTAAAACAGGTACTACGAATAATTATCGAGATGCTTGGACCATTGGTTATACCCCAAGTATTGTTACGGGAGTTTGGGTTGGTAATAATGATAATACAGAGATGAAGAAAGGAGCTGGGGGCTCAGCTGTTGCAGCACCTATTTGGAATATGTTTATGAAAGATATTTTAGAAAACTATCCTTTAGAAGAGTTCAATTCTTTTGTCATAAATGATTGTGATAAAATAATGGTTTGTGGAGAGTTGGCTCAAGAAAATACTATTCAAATTGATTCTTTGTCTGGTAAATTAGCTACAGAATATACCCCTTATACGACTAAAGAAGAAAAAGTATATTCAGAGATACATAGTATTTTACATTATATTAATATAAACAATCCCTTGGGAGATCCTTTGTCTAATCCTAGCAATGAATCACAGTATGATTTATGGGAAGAAATAGTTCAAAATTGGGCAACAGAACAAGGCTATATTACAGAACAACCTCCAATAGAATATGATGATATTCATTTAGCAGATTTAAGGCCTAATATCAACATAAAGTCTCCTTCTAATGATCAGGATATTAATAATAGTAATATTTTAATAGAAGTTGAAACAAATGCTTCAAAAAGAGTAGAATATTTTATTGATAGTCAAAAAATAGGAGAATCCTTTAATTCACCATTTAATTTTAATTATCAAATTAATCCTTTCTTAAGCAGTGGTTATCATGAATTAAAGGCCATAGCCTTTAATGAAGATGATAATTGGCAAGAAGATATAATATCTTTTAGTTTAGAAATAGACAGTTCTTCAAAAGCATTTAATTTAGTTTGGGTTGAGCCGGTTAATGGTTCTAATATTAGTATAGATAATTTACCCATAGAATTACATTTAAATATTAATTATCCTCAAAAAATACAAAAGATTGATTTCTATTATGTAGACCCAGAAGAATCTAATCATTGGTTTGCTTATCAAAATAATTTTGTTGATGATGATATTTATGTTAATTGGGGGGAAGGTTTTTCTCCAGGAGTCTATAAATTATATATGGTTATTAAAGATTTAGATGATAACTTAATTACAACACCAGCTATTATAGTTAATTTAGAATAAAATGACAAAGAAAGAATTTAGTATTTCAGCAGGTAAAATAGAATCTATTTTAGAAGACAAAGAAGCTGGTATATATCTATTAAATAAAAGCAAGAATATTCATTCTTTTAAGCTTGTTTCTAAATTAAGAGAGGTACTTAAAATAAAAAGAGTTGGTTTTTCTGGAACATTAGACCCTCTGGCTACTGGTTTAATGATTTTAGCAACAGGAAGAGCTACTAAGTTATTAGACTATTGGCATCAATTTCCTAAAATATACCAGGCTAATATATTATTTGGGCAGAGATCTGATACTTATGACTTAGAGGGTGATGTAGAAATAAATAAAGAAGCCAGAGAGTTTAATAGAAAAGATTTAGATAAAATATTAAAGAATTTTTTAGGAAAACAAAAACAGATCGCACCAATATTTTCGGCCAAAAAGATAAAAGGTATTAAATTACATAGTCTAGCTAGACAAGGTAAAAAGGTGATTTTGCCTAAAAGTGAAATTGAAATTTATAGTTTAAAGATTATTAAGTTTAAATATCCTAATTTAATTTTAGAAATAAAATGTTCTGCTGGTACATATATTCGTAGTTTAGCAAATGATTTAGGAGAAATATTTAAAGCCGGAGCCTTGTTAACAGATTTAAAAAGAATAGCTATTGGAGAATATAGTATAAAAGATTCTTTAGAATTTAATAAAGTAAACAAAAGTACTTTAAAAAAGAATTATATAGACCCTAAGACCATCACAAAGTCTCTAAATCAATAACTTTATTAGTTACAGATTTAGTAAACCTTTCCACATCATAGCTCAGAAAAGAAGTTTTTTTCATTTTACGAGCAAAGTTTGTAAGCAAAAGAGATCTTTCTCCAAGGTTACCAATTTTACTACTATATTTAGTATTAAATTTTCTAGTACTAGTAATAGAATCAGTAGATCTATATAGTTTTTCTATAACTAATCTTTGTTTTTCAGCAGAAATATAATCTGGCATATTATTGACTTAATATTTAATTTATGTTATTATCTGACAAGTCTTGAATATTATTAATTTTAACTTAAAATAAGATTTATGCCAAATAAAAAAGCAGCTATAAAACATTTAAAACAAACTATTAAAAGAACTAAGGTTAATGGTTTAATTAAACGTAATATTAAAGAGATTATTAAAAAAGGTAAAAAAGCTTTTAATGACGGCTCTCTAAAAGATAAGGCTCAAGAATTATCAGGTCAATTACAGAAAACAGTTGATAAGGCTATTAAGACCGGAGCTTTAAAAGAAAACACAGGAAATCGTAAAAAATCTCGTTTTGCTAAAATGATTAAAGAATTAGCTAATAAAGAGAGTAATTAAAATTCATTAATTAATTTTAAAAGAAGTATTCTTTCCTTTTTAGTGGAAACTTTTATTTTCTCATCTATCAATAATAATTGTTGATAGATTTTTTTTAATTCATTTAAGTTAAATAAATTACTTTGTTTTAATATTTTTTTAATAACAAAATTAGGTAATTTTAAAGCTTGAGCCAAAGCCCAGTCTTGAGTAACTTTATTTTCAGTAAAACTTTTTATTTTTAATATTAATCTAAATTGTCTAATAATCATAGTCATAATATATTGAATGGCTACGCCACCGTCTAATTGATCTTCTATTAATTTTAGGGCTCTTTTTTTCTCTTTATTACCAATAGCTTCTATTAAATTAAATATATTATCATCTGTTTTAGCATGTACTAATTTTTTAACATCATCTTCTTTTATTTCTTTTTCAGAAAAATTTACTAATTTATTTATTTCTTGATATAATTGCCAAAGATTATTACCAACATAGGTTAATAAAAGATTTAAGGCTTTTTCTTTTATAATCTTATTATTACCCTCCACCTCTTTTTTAATCCAAGAAATTAATTTAGGAGTTGGTAAAATACTAAATTCTTCTGTAAATTTAAACTTCTTTAAAGCCTTATATAATTTACTTCTAGCGTCTGCCTTGCTAGCTTGCCAAAAGATAATATAATTTTCTTCTTTATCATCTTTTTGAGTTTTAAAGAATTTAATTATTTCATCTTGAATATCTTTTAGTTTTTTATTATTAAATATATCTCTAATAATGATTAATTTTTTTTCTACTAAAAAACCACCAGATCTAACACTTTTAAAAAAATCTTCAAGATTTAGAGAATCACCGTCTAAATATTCTACATTATAACCCTCGCCACCAATATTTTCTTTAAATTTAGTAGTAATAGTTTTTATTTTTTGTTGAGCACGAAAAGAATCTTCTCCGTAAAAAAAGAATATCATATAGATTTTAAATTATTCCAATTATCACCAACCTCAACATCAACTAATAACGGTATAGATAGTTTATATGTATTTTCCATTGCTTCTTTAATAAATTTTATTACTTTAGCAAGGTCCTTATTAGGAACCTCTAAAACTATTTCATCATGAACTTGTAATAATAGTTTAGTTTCAGAACTAATTTTTGGCAAGTCCTTATATATTTTTATCATAGCTATTTTCATAAGATCAGCTGCTGTTCCTTGAATAGGCATATTAATAGCCATTCTTTCTGCAGCTGCTTTTAACATTGGTAAACGAGAGTTTATGTCTGGTAAATATCTTTTTCTACCAAAAATAGTTTGAACATAATTATTTTGATGAGCAAATTCTTTTGTTTTTTCTAAATAATTTTTTATTCCCTTATAAATATCAAAATACTTTTCAATAAATTCTGTAGATTCTTTTCTATTCATTTCTGTTCTTCTAGACAAGCCTAATGATCCTAGACCGTATAATATACCGAAGTTAATCTCTTTGGCGGTTCTCCTTATTTCTTTAGTGACATCTTTTAAATCAATATTATGTATTTCTGCTGCTGTTCTAGCATGAATATCCTCTCCTTTTTTAAAACTTTCTATCATTTTAGAATCCTTAGATATAGCCGCTGCTAGTCTTAATTCTATTTGAGAGTAGTCAGCAGCTAACATAGTATAGTCCTTAGGAACAATAAAGGTTTCTCTTATTTGTCTTCCTAGGGCTGTTCTGATTGGTATATTTTGTAGATTAGGGTCAGAAGATGACAGGCGACCTGTTGCAGTTACAGTTTGATTAAAGCTAGTATGAACTCTTTTTGTTTTTTTATTAACTAATTCTGGTAAAGCTTTAATATAAGTAGACATTAACTTACTTAATTCTCTATATTCTATTATTAATTTAATAATAGGGTGAGAGTCTTTCATTTTGTCTAATTCAGAAGCAGCGGTACTTAAGCCAGTTTTTGTTTTCTTTATTTTAGTAGAGTCTATTTCTAAATCTATAAATAATATTTCTTTTAATTGTTTGGGAGAAGAAATATTAAATTTAGAGCCAGCTAATTTATGTATTTTTTTAGTTAATTTATTTAAATCATTACTAAATTCTTTATCAAGTTTTTTTAAAAATTTAATATTTAAAGATATGCCATTTAATTCCATTTCAGCTAAAATAGGTATTAAGGGAATTTCTATTTTTTTTAATAAATCTACATTATTTTCTTTTTCAGTAATTATTAATAATTTTTTATATAATCTCCAAGTAATGTCAGCGTCTTCTGCTGCATACCAGGATAGCTTTTCTAGCGGAATTTCTCTCATATTTACTACCTCTTTTTTCTTTGGTTTTTCTTCCAAAAGATCAGTTAATTTACTTTTTTTATAACCTAAATAACTAAAGGCCAACTCTTCCAATTTTAATCCTCTAGTAGAACTTATTAAATAAGCAGCCAAAAGAGTATCAAAGGTTATTCCCTTCAGTTCAATATTTAATACCTTAAATACTTTATAATCAAATTTTAAATTATGACCTACTTTTTTAATATTCTCATTTTCTAAAATATTTTTTATTTTTTTGAGAACAAATTCTTTAAATTCTTTATTATCTACATTTATATAAACTCCAGTTTTTTCTTGCCAAGAAAAAGATATTCCTAATATTTCATTATTTAAAACATTTAAACCAGTTGTTTCTGTGTCTATGCTAAATATTTTCTTTTCTCTAAATTCTTTAAAAAATTTTAGAAAACCCTCTTTATTGTCTATGTATTTATATTTAATATCTTTTTGAGGGTAGTTAATATTAGAATTTTTATGTGGTATTTTATTTAACAAAGAGTTAAATTCATATTTTTGAAACACTTTATACACTTCTTCAGGGTCAAAGTCTTTTAAGAGGGCGGATTGTAAATTCCAATCTAAAACTATGTCTTGAACTATAGTTACTAATCTTTTGCTAAGAAAAGCATCTTCTTTATATTCTAATAATAGTTTTTTTGTTCTTTCTTTTTCTATTTTATTTATATTATTATATACTTCTTCTAAATTATTAAATTTTTTAATTAAATCTTGAGCACCTTTTTGACCAATGCCCTTTACTCCTTTAATATTATCAGAAGCATCACCCTGAATAGCTTTAAGGTCTATTAATTGTCTAGGGCCTAAACCATACCTTTCTTTAACAGCAGCAACATCATAAGTAATGGTATCATTAATTCCTTTTCTTAAGGTAAATACTTTTACTCTGTCATTTACTAATTGTAAAGTATCTAAATCACCAGTTACTATTATTATTTCTAAATCTTTATTATTTTGATAGGCTTGTTTAGCTATACTACCGATAATATCATCTGCTTCAAAGCCTTTTTTTGATAATATAGGAATATTAAGAGCCCCTAATACTTCATATGTATAGGGTATTTGATTATAGAATTCATCGGGCCGTTTTACTCTTTGCGCTTTGTAGTTTTTATATTCTTTATGTCTAAATGTTTTTTCTTTTAAATCAAAGGTTGCTAAAAGATGAGTAGGCTTTAATTCTTTTATTATTTTTAATAATAATGAAGTATAGCCAAAGACAGCATTAACCATTAAACCGTCTTTAGTGCTTAAATTTGGTACAGCATGCCAGGCTCTATGTAATAGGGCATGGCTATCAATAATAACTAATTTATCTTTAGGCATAAACCTATTTTAACATATATTAGAAATAAAAAAACCCTTTGCAGGGTTTATTTATCTAAGCATCTTATCTTATCATATTCAATTTCTTTACAGTATTTTTTAGTACAAGCATATGGTCCATAATCTGTTTTGAAACAATAATTACAACCATCATAATAGCTTTGACAGTCAGCCGATATCTTAACCTCTTCTTGAGAAGATGATAAAAAGTATAATATAATAATTATAATTCCTAAAGATATTAATATTGTAATTTTTTTAAAAATAGTATTTATTTAACGATTAAAACACCCTTCATATTATTATGTCCAGAACCACAATAGACAGAGCAGGAAAAAGGAAAACTACCAACCTTAGTGGCCGTAAACTCTACAATTGTTTCTTCTTCGGGATATAAATCAGATTTTACATTAAATTGAGGAAGATAAAAACCATATTTAATGTCAATGCTTGTAATTTTTAACTTAACTAAATCTCCTTTATTAACTGTAATTGAAGAAGGTTCAAATGACCAATTTTTAGCTATTAGAGAAAATTCTTTTATCTCTATATCAGAAGCAGTAATTTCTTCTTGATTATTAAGAGAGACATCTTCATTGGTATTAGTTTTTTTATCAGAACAACCGGTTAATATTAAAAGAAGAAAGAAAGGTAAAATGATTATTTTTTTCATAGCTTTATAATTATTTTATTATTTAAGGTTGCTTTTTATGTCTTATATCTTTTATTCCTAGAATTAATAAGAACAAGATTATTAATTTTAAAAGATAATAATTATTTAAATCTAAAAAGTTTCTGGTTAAAGGAGTTATGTTATTAATTAATATATGAGTTATAATACTAAGTGGTAAAGTTAGAAATAGCCAACTTTTTTTAGGAATAATTATTTTAATTTTTAAAAATAACCTTGATAAGTAAGGAGCTATTAAATATACTATTAAAAAGGTTATTAGAAAATCAAAAAGAGCATAATTATTAATACGAAATTGTCTTAAAAACCCTATGGTTATCATTTTATACTATTTATTAATATCAAAATCTTCATGCCAATCTTTTTTTGTCCATCTCTTAAAATCTTCTTTAGCAGGCTCAAGAAGAGGGTTGGTTGGATTGTCTTTTATTAAATCTCGGATTTTTTTATCATATGCCATTGTTTTTTTATTAATACCCTCCTTAACTCCGTCTGCCAGGCCTTCAAAGGCACCTTCTATTTGCTCGGCCACAGACTTGTCTTGCGGGACTTTATTTTCTTTCTCTTTTATTTTATCTATAGCAATTCTTCTTTTTTTTTCTTTCTCTCTCATTTTTTTCTTTATCTACAAATGTTGGTAAAACCCACAATTCTTCTACTAATTCACTGGGCATGTTTTCATATTTAGGGGGCAAGTAGCCGCCCTCTTCTTTTGGTTGTTCAAAGTTCATATTTTTTTATTAAGTATTTTATTTATTTAGTATACCTTAATATTATTTAAAATAAAACCCCACTTTAGTGGGGTAGTATTTATTTAATTTTAGATTTTATAAACTCAATTACTTTTTTATTAGCTAAGATATTCATAATATGTATTCGGTAATTAGGGTCATTTAAATTTTTTAAAGCCTCTTTATTATCCTTATACATTTCTTTTTCTTTAGAAATATATTCATCTATTTCTTTATCATCTATTTTAATATTTTCTTCTTGAGATATTTGTCTTAACACTAAAGCAGCTTTAATTCTTTGCTCAGCCTGAGGTTTAAAATCTTTTTCTAAGTCAGCTTTAGTTTTTTTAATAGATTTTAAATAACCAGCCATATCCATGCCCTGATGTTGTATGCTATGCTCTAATTCATGAATCATTTTATGGGTCTCATTATGAATTAAACTTTCTGGTAAATCATCTACTTTAGATTTTTTAACAATAGATTCTATCATCTCTTTTTCCCACCTTTGTTGCTCTTTATTTTCTTTATCTTTTTTAATATTCTTTTCTAATTGTTTATTTAATTTATCCATACCCTCAAAGCCCATGCCTTTGGCAAAGGCATCATTACTTTCTGGTATTTCTCTTTGATAAACATTAATAATTTTAACCTTAAAATCTGCTTTTTTACCAGCTAAAGTTTTTTGAAAGTATTTATCTGGAAACTTTAATTCAAACTCTGTTTCCGCATTAGCTTTTAAGCCTATTATTTTATCTTCAAAACCAGGTATCATTCTACCTTCGCCGATAATAACAGGGTATTTAGTATTTTTACCACCCTCTATTACTACTTTAGCTATAGAAACTTCAAAATCTACTTCAGCTTTGTCACCCTTTTCTATTTTCTTATCAGCAATAGTCTCTTTAACATTCATTTCTTTTAATTGCTTAATAGTTTTTTCTATTTCATCTTTTTCTACCTTAATAGCTCTCTTTTTAATTTCTTTTCCTTGCCATTCTCCTAGTTTTACTTTAGGCAAAAGAGAAACCTTAGCAATATAGATTAAGGGATTACCAGGAGCCATTTTTTCTACTTTAATATCTGGTTGACCAACTACTTCAATTTTTTCTTTTTGAATAGTATTATAATATGTTTCATTAATAATATTATTTAAAGCTTCTTGATAGACATTCATTTCTCCGATGGTATTTTTTATCATATCATAAGGAGCTTTACCTGGTCTAAAGCCGGGGGTTTTTGTTTTATGAGAAAGTTTTGTAGCCGCTTTTTCTAAAAAGGGTTGTAATTCTTTTTGACTTACCTCAATAGTTAATTCTATAGTATTTTTTTCTAATTCTTTTTTCTCTATTTTCATATTATTTATTTGACATATTTATTAATTTTCTATTTAATTATAATAGATCTTTAAGGAGGGCATTATAGTGCATAAAAAGATAAAAGCCTTCTTTGGTAGTTATTGGGAATTAATATTATTAATATTTATGATATTAATGGCTACTATGAGGCATTTATAAAGTCCTGTTAATTAATTAGCAGGACTTTTGGTTTCAAGAAATTAACCTAAAACAGCTATTAATAGTAAAGCAACAACATTAATTACTTTAATCATAGGATTAATAGCAGGACCAGCCGTATCTTTATATGGATCACCTACAGTATCACCTGTCACAGCAGCCTTATGTGCCTCACTACCTTTTCCTCCATGATTACCATCTTCAATATACTTCTTAGCATTATCCCATGCTCCACCACCGGAAGTCATGGAAATAGCTACAAAAATACCAGTAATAATACTACCCATTAAAGTGCCGCCTAATACTCTTAAACCATTTTCTTGAACACCAAACATTAAGAGAATAGCAATTGGCGTTAAGACAGGAATAAGAGCGGGGACTATCATTTTCTTTAAAGCACCTTTAGTAACTATATCAACTGCATTCTTATAATCTGGTTTTTCACTACCATCCATAATACCGGGTTTTTCTTTAAATTGCCTACGAACCTCATTAACAATACTACCCGCTGTTTCACCAACTGCCTCCATTGATAGAGCGCCAAAGATATATGGTAATAGACCACCTAAGAATAAGCCGGCTACAACATAAGGATTACTTAAATCAAAGGTTATATGCTTACCAATAGCTGCTAATTCTTCTGTATAGGCCGCAAAGAGAACTAAAGAGGCTAAGGCAGCAGAAGCAATAGCATAGCCCTTAGTAACAGCTTTAGTAGTATTACCAACAGCATCTAGAGGGTCTGTTATATCTCTAACTTCTTTTGGTAATTCGGCCATTTCAGCTATACCACCAGCATTATCAGTAATTGGCCCATAAGCATCGATAGTAACTATAATACCTGTTAAAGAAAGCATGCTCATTGCAGCAATAGCAATACCGTATAAACCAGCAAAGTGATAGGAAACTATAATACCAGCAACAATAGCTATGATAGGCCAAGCTGTAGATTTCATGCTAATAGCTAAACCTTGAATAACATTTGTACCGTGTCCTGTTTTAGAGGCTTCAGCAATAGATTTAACAGGTTTATACTTATCAGAAGTATAATACTCTGTAATCCAAACAATAAAGGCTGTAACTAACAGGCCTGTTAAAGCAGTATAGAATATTTCTATATAACTAATAACAACTAAGTCAGACATCATATTTTTAGTAATGAAATAGAAAGCAATTACAGATAAAGTACCAGTAGTAATTAAGCCTTTATATAAGGCCTTCATTATTCCTCCAGACTTTTCTATTTCTTTAGCACTTTTATTTTTATCTAATTTAATAAATAATAAACCAATTAAAGAAGTAATAATTGCTACTCCTCCTAAAGCTAGAGGATATAATACTGCATTTTCTATATCATTAAACATTAAAGTTCCTAAAAACATAGCAGCTACTAAAGTAACAGCATAAGTTTCAAATAAATCAGCAGCCATACCTGCGCAGTCGCCAACATTATCACCAACATTATCAGCAATAACAGCAGGATTACGAGGATCATCTTCTGGAATGCCAGCTTCAACTTTACCAACTAAATCAGCTCCAACATCAGCTGCTTTAGTAAAAATACCACCACCTAATCTAGCAAAAACAGATATTAAAGAACCACCAAAACCTAAACCAATTAAATGTTTAACGGTAATTCCTGGTATTAAATATAATCCAGCTACTCCTAAAAGCGCTAAACCAACAACTAACATTCCTGTTACTGCTCCACCTAAAACAGCTAAATTCATTGCTTCTTGAATACCAGTTTTAGCGGCTTCTGTAGTACGGACATTAGTACGAACAGAGATGCTCATACCAATGATGCCTGCTAAAGCAGATAGTCCAGCACCTATTAAAAAGGAGATTGCTGTTGCCCAGTCTATTACAAATCCTAAAATAATAAATATAATACCTGCTAAATAAGATATTGTTTTATATTGACGAGTAAGATAGGCTTTGGCTCCTTCTTGAATTGCCTGAGCAATTTCTTTCATTTTGTCATCACCGGCTGGGTCTCTTAAAATTCTTTTAATAAGTAATGCACCAAATAATATAGAGATAATAGCTGATGAGATAGCAAATAATATAATGTTCATATTTTTTATTTAATTATTTTAATTATTTATCTTCTTTTTTAGGCTCTTCTTCTTTACTTTTTTCTTCAGGATCTTTTATCTTTTCTTTTTTCTCCTCTTCACTTTCCTTTGATTCATTTTCTTTGTCGTCTTCTTTCTCTTTGTTTACGCTTTCTCCGGTTTCGTTAGATATAATATCTATTTTCCAATTAGTTAATTTAGCAGCTAACCTAACATTTTGACCAAACTTACCAATAGCCAATGACAGCTGATCTTCGTTAACCTTAACATTAGCCGCATTATTTTCTTCATCTAGGTCTATTTCAATAATATTAGCTGGACTTAAAGAATTAGCTATAAATATTTTAGGATCTTCATCCCATTCTATGATATCTATTTTTTCACCACCTAATTCATTAATAACAGTTTGTACTCTAGAGCCTCTTTGGCCAACACAAGATCCAATAGGGTCAATATTATCTTCTTCAGTATAAACAGCTATTTTAGTACGATCTCCAGCCTCTCTAGACACTCCTTTTATCTCTACTGTTCCCGCAGCAATTTCAGGAACCTCTGTAATAAATAACTCTTTTACTATATCAGGATGGGTACGAGATAATATAATTTCTGGTCCTTTATTACCAATTTTAACTTCAGATATATAGAAGTTTAAACGAGCGCCAATATTATAATTTTCTCTTCTTATTTGTCCGTCAGGCAGTAATAAGCCAGTAGCATTTTCTAAGCCAATATATATTCTACGACCTTCTTTTCTTTGAACCGTACCAATTATTAACTGACCTTCTTTATCTTTATATTCACTAAATACGTGGTCTCTTTCAGCTTCTCTTAGTCTTTGAATAATTACTTGTTTAGCTGTTTGAGCTGCCATTCTACCATAATCTTCTGGTACTTCTAATTTTTTTTCAATAATATCTCCGATTTTATGATCAGAACTTTCTTTTTGAGCCTCAGAAAGCATTACTTCTGTTTTAGGGTTAAATCTATAAATATCTTCAGTGTCTACTTCTTCACCAGCTTCTTTTTTTTCTTTAATATCTTCCCAAACCTTTTCTTGCTCTTCTAAGTCTATATCTTCAACAACTGTTTTAACATCAAAAACAGTTGTCTTTGCATTATCTGCATTAAAGATAACCTTAACATTTTGATTTACTTCTCCAAATTCTTTACGATATGCAGCTGCTAAAGCAGACTCAATAGCCCCAATAACAGCATCAAGAGGTAAATTCTTTTCTTGACATATTTGCTTAATAGCATTACCTATTTCATTGTTTGCCATTTACTTTATAATTAGCTAATAAAATAAGCTAGTTTATTAAACTAGCTTTAACTATTAATAGTATACTATTTTTTTTAAAAAGAGTCAATAATTATTTTTGTCTAGGCAAATATTTACTAAACTCTTCTCTTTCTTTCTTTAATTCTTCTTTTTTAGGTATTTCTTTTTTATAATATTTAACTATTAATATTAACCAAATAAAGGTAGATACTAATAATAATAACATCCATATCCTGGATCCTAAATATAAAGCATTTGCTTCTCTAAAGAAATATAATAATAACCCTAATATTCCTGTAGTCCAGCCCCAATTTTCTAAACTATTATATGTTTTTTTTATTAGACCTGGTTTAGCACGTAATCTTTTTCCAGCTTTAATAGCGACAATAATACTAATTACAAAATAAAGTATTAAGAATATTTTTGTCGGTAAAGAAAACCCATAATCAGGATAACGATCAAATAAATAATTTAAGTCTATTAATTTTTCTAAATTCATATTTTATTATTAATTTTATATATCTTAGGAAATAGTAAGAATAAAGTCAAATAAAAAATAGTCTTTAAAAAAACTATTTGATTTTTATTTTTTTACAAATATCATACCAAAATGATATGGACCAGCTTTAAATTCTTGTTCTAGCTCCATATCTAATTGTAGGGCAGTATCTGAAACTATTTTTTTATTAACTTGTAATTCTTCAGGAGGAGCAAAAGCAGGAGCGGTGTCACTCCAGTCTACTATTAATAATTTACCACCCTTCTTTAATAATCTAATAGCCTCAGCTACCATTTCTTCTTGTTTTTTACTCTGAAAAAGAGTATTAACTAATAAAGAAAAATCTAAACTATTATCTGCTATTTTAGCTGCACCTACCATCTCTAAATTACTCCAAACAGTTTTAATGTTATATAATCCAGCCATCTTAGCTTTAGAGTCTATAGTTGCTAGAATATCTTTTACTATATCAACAGCATATACTTGTCCTTGGTCTCCAACTAATTTAGCAGATTCAATAGTAAAATAAGCAGATACCCCCGCCCCTAAATCAGCTACTATTTTACCACTAGTTATTTTTAATGTTTCCTTTAATATTTGAGGAGCATTTAATATTTCAGCACCACCATTATTTACTTTTTGTTCAACCATATTTTTTATTTATTTTATAATATTATTATACCAAAAATATAAATAATCTGCTAGATATAAGTGTTGATTAATTTTATATACCACACTATAGTGTAGTATTAATGGTAACATTGACAGGGCTACCTACTATTAGTATGATTATAATATATTAGTTTTATTGTTATGGAAATAAAGAAAAATATAAATAACAAAAAATATATGAAAGAAATAAGTATAAAAGAATCGCAACAAATAGTAGACAAATGGATAAAGGAAGTAGGTGTTAGATATTTTTCTGAATTAACCAATATGGCTATTCTAACAGAAGAAGTTGGAGAAGTAGCAAGAATAATATCTAGAACATATGGAGATC
>CAZRZA010000014.1:0-16654 GCA_964604515.1 uncultured Gammaproteobacteria bacterium
AAATCATAAGTAGTTGCACCACCTTCCCATAAATCACATAAACTAGATGCAGCATAATCGGGACACGTGGTCTCTGTAGCTGACAAGGCTGCGGCATCTCCATCATCAGTCAAAGCAATAACATCAGTGGGAAAAGTACCATTATCATCAGCTGTGTTCATCATTATAGCATCTGCTATAGCTGTAACATCAGACCATCTTTGAGCGTCTTGAGCCTCTCCTATTCTTTTAGCTGGATTAACAGCTACAAAAGTAGCAGCAGCTAATAAAGCGATAATAGCAACAACAATTATTAATTCAATTAAAGTAAAACCTTTTTTATTCATACTCTTATATTTTTATAACTTATCTTGTTACTTCTGCATAATCAACATCAGCGCTCCATCTCTCACAAGCTCCAACTGTAATTGTATTACCATTTGCTTTAAAGTAATAACCTGTATTTCCGTCATTCCCTACAACACCAAGAGGATCAACGGGAACAGATCCTAAATAACCATTAGTAATTAATTCTGTTAAGTCTAAATTAGCATTTGTAGCAATATCAGCATTAGTACAGTCATCGGCAGTCCATCCAACAGAACCAATCATATAAACATCACCACTAACAGTATCAGGCATTGTTAATGAACTATCACCTGCTTTATCAGCAACATTTTTTTGCCAAGCATCAGCAATAGCTACAATATCAGACCATCTTTGATCTTCATTAGCCTCTCCTATTCTTTTAGCTGGATTAACAGCTACAAAAGCTATAGCAGCTAAAATAGCTATAATAGCTATAACTATAATTAACTCTATTAGGGTAAAACCTTTTTTATTCATATTTTTTTCTTAATTATTTATTTTTATATATTAGAATTATAACAAATTTATTAAAATGTGACAATAGTTTATTTCTCTAATACTAAATTAGCATTTAAATAGAATAATTTATCCTCTTCTTTATACTCTATTAAAAAATAAGTAGTTTTAGAAATAGTCCAATCTTTTAACTTTTCTCTTTCTTTTTCTGTTAATTTAGAAAATATTATATCTTTAAAGTCTTTATTCTTAAATATAATAAACTTATAATTAATATCTAATATTAAATTATCATTAATATTAAAATAATACTCTATAGGTTCTATACTATTTTCTATTTCTTCATAAATATAGGGAATTAAATAGCTATTATCTTCTTGATAATCATTTTTTAATATTAATACTTCTTCTCGAGCATCTTTATTCAATAGTAATAATGCTTGTTCATATTCTAAATCTAAATAACTTCTTTCTAAATTAAGGGGTATATTTATTTCTAAACCTTGAATATAATTATCTAAATCATCTTTTTCTTCTAAACCAATAATAATTTGTTGATTATATTTCTTTTCATTTAAAGATAATAGAGTCAGGATATTCTCTCTAAAATAATAAATACCAATAATACTTAATATTATACCTAATAATATTATTAAGTTCTTTTTAGTAAAAAAGTTAATAAAGTTATTTATTAAATTCTTCTTAACCCAATTAATATCAGTTGAACTTTGATAGAAATTAATATCTACTTTCTTTTGATAAGCCAAACGAGCTAAACCTAAAGCATTAATATATTTAGTACTCTGAGCTTCTTTCGGTATATCTTTTAAAAATACTTTACCAATACTAGTGTCTAAATCTAAGTTTTCTTTAAAATATTCATTAATACCCGGCATTTGTGCTGTACCCCCTATTAATACTACTTGCTCTACTCTCTTTCTATTAGATTCTTCATAGAAATTAATAAACTTCTTTATTTCTTCTAAGAGAGGTTGAAATTGTCCTTGAATAGCCATCATAATACGACCATCACCATCTAATTTCTTTAAACCAATAGCCCTTTTCTTTTCTCGAGCAGAAGAATGAGAAATTTGTAATTTCTCCATTAAAATATTAGAAACTTTATGACCAGCGATATTAATATTTATAGTATCTCTTAAACCCTGTTTATCAAAAATAGAAGCAATAGTAGTTCGCGAACCTATATCTAATAAAAGAGTAGTCTTTTTCTTTACTTCATCATTTAAACCAGCATAAGAAGAAATAGACTCCATAGTTGCTCCTTTTACTTGCATATTCATACTTTCAAATATAGCTACTAAATCTTTAATAATATCTGTTTGGACAGCAGAATATAATATTTCTTTATAATTCTTACTAGCTGGTAATATTTTGATAACTGAAGTTAGGTTTTCTGTCTTTTCTGGTATATATTCTTCTGCTTTTAATTTAGCTATTTTAAGTAATTCTTTATTTTTTATATTCTTTGGGAGGAATAGTATACGAGAGAAAACCTTAGACTCTGGTACAGATAAAAAAACTTTATTTGCTTTAAACTCCTGAGGTTTAGCTAAAGAAAATAATTTCTCTAAAGATTCTTTTAATTTCTCCTTATTTAATATCCGACCATTAACAATAATATCTGGAGATAAACGATAACGAGAGTATGACATAACCCTATATTCTCCTTTTTTAAAAGATAATAAAACAGCTTCGATAGAAAAGTCTGAAATATCTATACCTATTATATTCTTATTACTCATATTTTAATTTATTATATCCTTATAGCTACTAATAGTAAATGGTTGTTTAGAAATATCCACTGTTCCAACAACTCCTTTAGTCCAAGATCCTAAATCTGAAGTAGTGGTTGCGGTAGTAGTAACTGTCTTAATATTAGATACTGCAGCTGATATTGTATAACTACAATTTAAATTATTATAAGTTAAATTAGTAGTACCAGTTACCGAGGTATCTTCTGAAATTTGCCATAAAGCATCATTAAAACAACTATCTATATCAGCAGCTACTATATTTGCTTCACTTAGATGATAGTTTGCTAGTAAATCATTAATATTTACTAAAGAAATAGCTACTGAAGAAACAACTGTTAAAGTTGTAACCATAATAACTAAAATTAAAGCTATGGCTCCTTCTTCTTTATATTGTTTTTTATTTATTTTCATATTTTATTTAACATGTTGGAGCACAAGACCAATGATCTCCTTGGCTTTGGAGAGCATATATTTCATTATCTGTTAAAGCTCTATTATATATCCTTACTTCATCTATATCTCCGGGGAAATAATAAGCTCCGGTAGCAGATTCACTACCTATAAATAAATTATTAGAAGTATTAACTAATATAGCACTTGAACTTGTTTCTAATTTAGATCCCGGCATAGTATCACCTTCCTGATAAACATGATTTATTACCTTGCCTGCATTTTTATCATAGACACAGGAAACAAAATCTGCTTTATCGGTATGATAGTCTAAAGCTAATAAAAAAGAAGAGCAAGTGTCACCATTACAAATAATACATCTTAATTCATTATTATTAATGTACATAGAATAACCGATGCCATCGCTGCTATGATATTTATTAACTATTTCTTTTCTATCAGTACTATTGCTATCTCTATCAACCCAGGCTGTTAAAGTAAAGGAGTCTGTAAAATTTAAATCATCAGTGTCCGTTATCTGACAATAATCACTACTAGAGCCAAAACTAAAAGAATTAGTAGACCCATCAATTACAGCGGCTGCTGAAGAGACACTACCCGAACAAGAATGATCATGATTACCAATAGTATCTGTAATAGCTGTTATTGGTGCAGCGTCATCCATTTTCCACCAAGCTATTAAACCATTGTCTTGTTGATTTCTCAAAGAAATAGTACTAGTTGCTGCTGAAGATGCTGTTAAATGTACTGGTTCTGATAATTTAGAATTAACTGTTAAAGTAGTAGCAATATTATCAAAACCATTAACAGTTGAAGTAGCAAAAGATAAATCGCTATTATTTACTTTAACAGTTGGAGAGGTTAAGTAATAGGTATTACTAGCACTAGTATCACAAGCCTCATATTCTCCATTATATGTTATATTTGGTAGGCATTCTAAATAAACTCTTTCACTACTTACTGTTATATTAACTCCCCCTCCTGAAGAAACACAAGTACCAGGTAAATAAGTATCAGCCTCAAAATATAAAGATAGCTTTTGGGGAGAAGAAGTAAAGTCAGAACAATCTCCATTAACATCTTTTAATAAACCATCAGCATTTCTAATTAAATAATCTATATTAGTTAAAGCTATTCTTCTATTACGAGAAACATCTATATTTTCAGATAATTTACTAGCTGTACCTCCTAAAGTAAAATGAAAGTCTGTTAAAGATACTAATAGTATAGAAACAATAGCAATATATATTACCGCTTCAACAAGAGTAAATCCTTTTTTATTCATCTTATTCATATTTTATCTTTAAAGAATTTAAAGTAGGTGAATTAGCATTACTACTACAAGATGCTAAACTAGCCTTATACCTTAACCATCTTTCATTATGTAAAGAAGAATTAGTAGAAGAAGTATAACTACTACCACTTAAACTATATGTTTCTGTACTTGGAGAAGTAAATGAAGAATTATCATCTACTTCTAAAGTAATATCTATAGTACAAGAAGTGGGAATATTTTGTGTAGTTTCCAGACCATGTATTTCTTGATTGGTAGATCCTAAATCAAAAACAGAAGAAGTGGCTGTACCAGAAGAATTATATATTTCTGGTTGTTTTATAAAATGAAATTTCTTGGTTAAGAGATACTCTTTTAAGAAAAAAGCTCCTCCTAAAGTAGAATTATACTGCATAGAATTATAGGGTAATTTAGCTGCTCCATCATAATCAGAATTTAATGAAGTAGATAAATTAGTAATATCAGAAACATCTATATTATAAACGTAACCATCTTGATTATATGCTAAAGCCATGTCATCACCATCATAGGCTAAGCCCTTAAAAGTATTAACAGCTAAATTAAGAGTATCTTTGCTTGTGCACCCTGAATGAGTGGTTTCTTCTGCTCTTATATCATGAATTAAAGATGCTGTAGTTTCTCTAAGTAATAAAAATTGTAAATTAGAACCATTAAGGCCTAAATACTTTAAATCAACCACATCGTCATTACCACTAAAATTACAGGAATAATTTTCTCTTATACTACCTGGAGAAGAAACATCTAAACTAATAAATTCTTTAGAATTATCATCAGTAACTACATATAATGTTTCTGTAGAGGCATCAAAATAACCATTATTAATAGCTGACGCTGTTATAGATGTAGAGCCAACCGAGGTTAAAGCACCGGTACTACCATTTATACTATAAGCATATATATAACCATCATTGGCTAAAGCAAATAAATAATCAGCTGCTCCTATTTTATCACCAATAACTAAATCATAGGTACTAAAATAAGAAGGAGTAATACCAGTTTCTAAAACATTACTACCTAAATCTACAACTGAGATTATCTCTGGAGTGCCACGAGGAGCTCTTTTAAAGTAATAACCAATATAAGCAACATTTGCTCCAGGATAAACAACTATAGAATATGCTGTATTAGCTAGACTTATACTATTAGATGTTTCTGTTATTGTCCCACTACGAGCAGAACTTATATCATAAACTCCAAAATCATAAATAGTATTACCAACAATATAAGCTGTATTACCATCACTGGAAAAATCAAGATCATAAGTATTAGAAGATAATGATATATCAGCATCTGAAGTTAAGTCACTCCAGTCATCAAAAGTAGTTGATAATTTAATTTCTCCTGTAGTAGTATGATCTATATTAGACTTAGTGTCATATTTAGTAATATCATACCAAAAAGAAGCTCCGGTAGAACCAGACCAGTCTGTTTGCTCCCATATTTTATAATCCCAATTAGTTAAAAATTCTTCTAAAATATAATCTGTCATACCTGATCCAGAAACAGTAACTTTTAATAGCTTTGTATCTGGATCATCTGTTCCTCCAGAAGAGACTATATTACCACTACCATCTCTAGAAATATTAGATATTAATATTACTCTGGTTAAGCTACCACTAGTATTATTACTTCCGTCAAAACCCCAAAGACCATCGGTTTTAAGTAAACCAGTATTACTAGCAACCTGACCTTCAATTAATTGCCAAGACCTATCTCTAATAGCTCGCACAGCTTCTATACCTTCTTGAGCATACTCAGCTAAAGCTTGTTTATCACCAATACCATAAAAACCCTCATAATTACCAATTATACTAGAAAAAACACCAGAAGCTAAAAGAGAAAAAGCACTTATAGCTATAATAAGTTCTATTAAAGAAAATCCTTTTTTATTGTTATTTAACATTTTAATCTGTATAATATACTAAACCAGTTTTCTTAATATATACCGTTTTAGTATCACCAATATTGCTTCGTATTATAAAAGAATAAGTAGATTCTGAATATCCAGATACCTTGTCAAAAGCAAACTCATCTTCATCGTCTTCAGAAAAATAAGTACCATTATCTAAAAGAAGTATTCTGTCATATGAACTATCTCGAGAACTATAATCACTACCCTTAAAAAGTATAAAACAATCCTCACTATTACCTCCTCCTGTACAATCAGAAGAATTACCAAAAGCAATTATACCCCATTGAGAATCATAATACCCTGAAACAGCAAAATTATGAGCTTGATCTATTAAATCTACTACAGCCATAGTTTTAGCTGTTAAAGCGTCTGTATATGTCTTCTGAGGTGTTAAAACAACTGCTGAAGAAAGTATAATAGCAAAGATAGCAACAACCATAATTACCTCTATAGCTGTGAAACCAAAATTATTAATACTCATATTCATATTATCTACCAACAGCGCTAGTTAATTCATAAATAGGATTAATAATACTTAAAGCAACAAAGCCTACTCCCAAACCAATGATAATTAAAAGGGCTGGTTCTAAGATAGTAGATAAATTTTTAGTAATATTATCCATTTCTTCTTCATAAAAATCAGCTAAATAATCTAATACTTCACTTAAATTACCAGATTTCTCTCCCACTCTAATCATTTTAACAACTAGGGTTGGAAATCTTTTTTCATCATGTAAAGAGTCTGCTAGTCCCTGACCTTTTAAAACACTATGATAAAGAGAAGCTATTTCTTTTTTATAGAGATAATTGGTAACTGTTTTAGCTGTTATTTGTAAAGCATTATCAATAACTAAACCACTCTTTAAGAGAGAAGCTAAAGTACGAGTAAACAATATTAAATTAATATCCCTGCTCATTTTAGAAATAATAGGCATTTTTAATATTATTTTATGTAAAAATAATCTAGTTTCAGAAAATCTTAACATTACTCTAATAGAAACAAGAAAAATAATAAAAGAGATAATAATTAAATACCAATTATTAGTTAAGAAGTCTGCTGTTCCTAAAAGTATTTTAGTTGATAGTGGTAATTCTATTTTTAATTGGGTAAAGAATTTAACAATTTTAGGTAAAACAAAATAAGAAACTACTATGCCTAAAGTTGTGATAGCGGTTAATATTAAAATTGGATAAATAGATGCTGACTTTAATTTACTATTTAATTCATATGTTTTTCTCTGTTGATTGGATAAAATATTTAAATTCTCTGCTAAAGTACCACCAGATTCTCCGACAGCTATCATAGAAACAAATAAATTATCAAAATCACGAGGATATCTTTTTAAAGCATCAGATAAAGACATGCCCTCTCTAATATGTTCTAAAATATTATTTAATTTCTTAGCAACATTAGGTTTAGCATGACTAATAATAGTTTCTAAAGACATATCAATGCCCATACCAGCTTTAATCATAACTGAAAGATGTTTAGCTATCATAACCTTATCCAAGAGAGTAATACGACCAATACTTAAAATATCTTTAGCTTTCTTTTTCTTATCTACTACTTTTAAAGAAATAAGCGTTTCTTCTTTTAAAGCTAACTTATTTCTGGCCATAGTTAAATTATCAGCCTCTACTTTGCCTTTAGTCACTTGACCTTCATTATTTCTTAATTGATATTTGAATAACATATTTATTTACTCTTAATAACTCTTAATACTTCTTCAATAGTTGTTGAACCAGAAACTGCTTTTTTAAAACCATCTTCTAACATAGTAGTCATACCATTTTCTATAGCTACCCTTTTTATTTTATCACCATCAGATCTAGTTAATATTAATTCTTTAATATTATCGGTAACTTCTAATACTTCAAAAATACCAATACGACCACTATAGCCACTCTTATTACAATGTTCACAACCTTTGCCTTTATAAAAACGAATTTCATCTAATTGATCAATATTTAAGAATTTCTTTAAATCTATATCTTCTTTTAATTCATTTACTTCTTCTTTAGAGAGAATATAAGAAACAATACATTTCATACATATTTTTCTAACTAATCTCTGAGCAATAACTACATTTACTGTGGAAGCAACTAAGAATGGTTCTATTTTCATATCTATTAAACGAGGTAAAGCAATAGCAGAATCATTGGTATGTAAAGTAGAAAGAACTAAATGACCGGTCATGGCAGAGTTAACAGCTATGGCAGCTGTTTCTGAATCTCTTATTTCTCCAACCATAATAATATCTGGATCTTGCCTTAAAATAGACTTTAAACCATCAGCAAAGGTTAAAGAAGTTTTAGGATCAACTTGAATCTGATTAATACCATCTAAATCATATTCAACAGGATCTTCAATGGTACAAATATTTATATTTCTATTATTAAGTATTTTAATCAAAGCATATAAAGAAGTAGTTTTACCAGAACCAGTAGGACCAGTAGATAAAATCATACCATATGATTCTTTAATAGCTTTTTTAACTATTTTTAAGTCTACATTATTCATTCCTAAATCAGCTAAATCAAAATACTTTCCTTTAGCAGATAAAAGACGCATGACAGTTTTTTCTCCTTTAGTTGTTGGTACAATAGAAACTCTAATATCTAATTTATCATCATCTACTTTAGTTAATATTTTACCATCTTGAGCTTGTCTAGTTTCATCTGTTCTTAATTTAGCTAAAATCTTAATACGAGAAATCATAGTATTTAAAACTGCTTTGGGTAAAGAAAGAACATCATATAAAATACCATCTATTCTAAATCTAATTTTAATATCTTTTTCTGTTGGTTCAATATGTATATCAGAAGCATGATTAGTATAAGCATAAGAAAATAAATCATTTACTAATTTAATTACTGGCACATCTTCTGCTCGAGAACCCTGAGCCTCAATAGCTCTTTTTTTAATAGTCAGAGCATATTCCTGTTGTATTGATTTACGGTATAAACCAAAAGCATTTATAATATCAAACTCAGTCGCAAAATATGGCCTAATCTTATCCCCTACTTTCTTCTCTAAAACTTTAATCATTTTATAATCTAAAGGATTATTCATAGCTACTTTTAATCCTTTTTCATTACGATCAAAGACAATCATTTTCTGTTTCCGAGCTACTATTTCTGGTAATAGTCTTAATACTTTATCTTCTACTTTTTGTTTACTTAAATTAATAAAAGGAATTTTTAAAGAATGAGAAATTAATCTTCCTATTTCATCAGATTTAATTAAATTCTGTTTAATTAAAAAAGTAGAAAGTTTCTCTTTTTTATCTTGAGCAGACTTTAAGGCTGTATCTAAAATCTCAATATCTATTAAGCCAATTTTAGATATTATTTTATATAATTTTAAATCTGCACTCTGTTCCATATAATTTATTTATGAGAATTAATATATTCATTAATTTTAGAAACGATAATAGTAAGAGTAGTATCATCTTTAACTAAATAATCTACAGCCCCTAAATCTTTACCCTTCTTTTTATCTATTTCTTGACCTAAATTAGATAAGATTATAATTGGTATACTTTTGGTACTACTATCATTTTTTAAAGTAGTTAAAACCTCAAAACCATTCATTATTGGTAATATCATATCTAAAATAATTAAATTAGGTTTTTCTAATTTAGCTTTATCTATACCATCTTTACCATCAGCTGCTAAAATAACTTCATAACCATTCTCTTTTAGCTCTGATTTATAAACTTTTCTTAAAAAGTTATCATCGTCGATAAATAAAATTTTTCCTTTACTCATATTATAATTTATTAATATCTAAAATTAATACTATTTGGCCACTAGAATTAACTGCTGCTCCTTTAATATATTCTATACTATTAAATATTTCTGATAATTTTTTCATAACCATTTCATTTTCATTTATCTTACCCGGTATTGGTAAACATACTTTATTATTTAATAAAATAATATGTTTAGCTAAAACAGCAATATCATTTAAACCAACCTTATCTTTAATATGTAATATTTTATATTTCTGTCCTCGATAATTATAATTCTTTAGCTTAGAAAAGTCTTTAATGTTCTTTAGGCTAATTACTTTTTTAATATCTGTTAATTGTATACCAAAAACATAAGAACCTAATCTAAATATTAATGATCTAAAGATTGATAAAGGTAAAGGTAATTCTATATTAAAAGTAGTGCCTTTTTGACGAGAACTATTTACTTCTATTTTACCTTTTAACTCTGCTATTTTATCTTTAACTAAACTTAAACCTATACCTCGACCCCCCATTTCATTAATATTATCTAGATTAGAAATACCAGCCTTAAAGACTAAGTCTCTAATTTCTGAAAGCTTCATTTTCTGAGCTTTAGCTTTGCTTATAACCTTTCTCTTAATAGCTTTATTTAATAATCCTTGCCAATTAATACCTTGACCATTGTCTTTAAATTCTATTTTAATTAAATTATTATCTAAATTAATATTTAAATCTATAATTCCTTTTTGTTTAATACCATGTACTATACTATTTCTTAAAAGTTGTACAAAAATATCATTTAATTCATCTAAAATACTTTTATCTATAGTTAAATTATTATCATTTATATTTAAAGTAATATCCTTACCTTCTTCTTGAGAAATAGTTCTTACTAAATATGGTAAAGAAGAAAGAATACTATTTAAAGGTAAAACACTTAATTTAGCTATTTCTCTTCTTAAATCATTAATAATCTTATCAGCTCCAATACAGGCTGAAATAGTTTGAGAATTATCCCCTTCTTTAGTTAAGACCTCCACTTTAGAACGAGTTAATAATAAATCGTCTAAAAGATTTTGTAATTTATTTAATTTCTTTACCGAAATATTAATTGTTGAAGGATTTCTCCAAGTAGCTAAAAATTTAGAAGATTGTTTATTAATATCTCTTCTATTAATACCGGTTAAAGATATTTGTTTATTACTTAAGATATTCTTTAGATTTTTTATTTCTTTATTAAAACTATTCTCTTTACCTCTTTTAATACTATTTAAATTATTTTTTAAAGATTTTAAAATATTAAAGAAATTATCCATAATAATTTGATTCATTCTTAAATCTTCTCTATAAATGCTATCAACAACATCTTCCATACTATGAAATAATTTATTTGTCTTTTTATAATTCATAGTAGCAGAAGAACCCTTTAGAGAATGAATTAACATTAATATCTTTTCCATTAAAGACTTCTTACGAGGATTATTTTCCCAAAGCATTATTAAATCAGACAATTTCTTTAATTGTTCTTTACTAGTTTCTAAATAAAATTGTTTATATTTTTTATTAATCATGACTTATTTTAGTAAAAATATCTTCTAAATCTAAAATATAAATATTCTTCTTTTTAACTTTAATATATTTATTAAATTCTTTTCTTTTTCTATTTATTAATACTTTATTAGTTTTAATAATTTCTCCTGAAGATTGTACTGCTAAACCATAATTATGATTAGCAAATTCAAAAATAAATACTAAATTATTCTTATTATTACTTAATTTTAATACTTTAGCTGTATTAATAACAGTTACTATTTGACCTTCTAAATATATTAAACCTATTATTTTTTTAGATACTTTTGGTAGGGGTAATATATTTACTTGCTTATAATCAATAAACTTGCCCTCTTTAACTAAAGGCATAGCATATAATTCATCAGCTATTGAAAGAAGAACAAATTTTCTTATTATTTTTTTCATTGCAAAAGATTATTTAAATTATCATTTACTTTCTTTAGTCCTAAAGAAGATTTATTTAACTTTCTACTTAAAACAACTTGTTTATTAATTATTTGCGAAATATGATCAGCTTGTTTTACTAAAGACTTAGATTCCCCTTCTAAATCTTCGATCATAATATTTATATTATCTGACTCTTGATATGAATCATCTGTTTCTTTATTAATAATTTTAATACCATTTACTATACCCCCTACTTCTGAAGCTATTTTTTGTAATAGTTTAATAGTTTTAGACACCATAGATATACCTTGTACTGTTTCTTTTTTTTCATTCAAAGAAGATTGTTTATTCAATTCTATTTGTTGTTGCATACTATTTACTAAATCTTGAATACTAATAGCTGCTTGTTCAGATATTATATTTAATTCTCTAATTTGACTTACTAAACCACTAAATTCTTCATTTTCTTCATTAGACTTATGAGCTTCAATAGAAGCATTTAAGCTTAAAAATCTAGCTGTTTCTGATAAAGAGGCTACTCTTTGAGCTATGATTTCTACTTCTGAAGTATAGCTTTCTAAAGCATTATTAAGAACAGCATTCTCTGTATTTAATTGCTTAATAATATTCATATTATCTAAAGCAATAGTAGATTGTTTTTTACTCTTTTTACTTAAATCATTTATCTGTTTACTCTTCTTTTCTGTAGATGATGTTTTCTTAAAAATCTTATTCAAAGATTGTACCATTTCTTTAACAGCCAAATGTCCTTTTATCAATCCCTGAGACTGTTTTTTACTACTCTGAACTATATAATCTGAAATCTCTTTATTATCATCACTAATATAGGAAATACTTTCTATACTCTCTGCTAAATTATTAACTACTTTAGTTAATTCTTGTACAGATTTCTTTATCGGTTTAGTAATTAATTTAGATAAATATCTAGTAGCCATTAATGATAGTAATAGTATAAAAGCTAAAGAAATAAATAAACCAATTAGTACTGCTCTATTCAATGCTTCATTAGATAAAATAGTATTACTAGGATCAAAAAATTGAATTATTAAGAACAATATAATAAGAGGTAAAAGACTTACTCCAATAAACCAGGAAATAAATCTTAAATAGATTTTAGTTGCTACTAATTTCACTATTTTTATTTTAATTTTTATTTTATTACTATTTAAATTATAACATATTTTATACTTTAAAACAAAATACCCATATCTATAGATATGGGTATTTCTTAAATTATAATTTATACTTTATCACCGTATTTTTTAATAGATCTTCAATGGATTTAGCTTTCAAAGTTTTTCCTAACTTATGGTCACCTCTTCCTTCCTCAATATCTTCTAATAATTCTTTTTCTGTAATTATGTCTGTATTTTTTTCTTTTAATTTATCTTTCATATATTTTTATATATATCATGTTTACCTATACTATAAAATATAATAGCACCATCCTCTTCACGTATAAATAAAATTCTATAATTATTATTTATAGTTATAGCCCAAATTCTTTCTAATTTTCCATGTAATTCATGTAACCTTAAAGATGGGTGTAAGGGATTGTCTCTAAAAATAATTTCTTTCTTTCTAGCTATTTTAATTATTTTATCTGGTAATTTTTTATATTCTTTTAAGAATCTTTTCGAATAACCTATTTTCTTAATTACCATATTTCCTTAATAAATCATCTAAAGAATTAGCCTCTAATAGTTTTCCATTTTTATAGTCTCTCTTAGCCTCTTTAGCTCCTTCCAATATTTCATCTTCCGTAATCAAATCATCATCCATGCTAATTAAATACTTAAAATAACTACTAATACTTTTAAAACCATATTTCTTAGTATTTTCTTTTATTTTTTTTAAAATTTCTGGTTGAAATGATAAACTTAATATTTTACGCATAATTATATTATTAATATTTATAACTATATTGTAATACAACTGTCTTACAGTTGTCAATAGCTACTTTTATAAGAAATAATTATTTACAGCAAATTTAAATTGTTCTATATACAATTCTTTGAATAATAAAACATTATTTTGTTCATAAAAAAGAATAATACCTTTTTTATAATCAGAAACCTCTATACTACGAAATGATAAAGGGCAGTAATCATAAGCTATTAAAATAGCATTACTTAAAAGTCTAGATGTTCTTTTATTACCATCTTCAAATGGTTGAATATATGAAATCATTAAAGCTAAGATAAGAGCTTTTTCTATTGGTTCTTTACTATTATTAACTATTTTAATTACTTTTTCTAAAGATTCTTTAATTTGATATTGATTATCTAAGGGTCTATATTTAGTTCCTGTAATGCCGACCAAACTATTTCTTAAGCCTTTTTTTATTTTTAAACCCTTGGTTAATAAATAATGTAAATTCTCTACTTTCTTTAAAGTTAATTTCTTAAATTCTTTTTTATTACTAAAAATATAATCTAAAGTTTTTTTATGATTTAAAAGCATTATGGCCTCCTCTTTATCATGACCCTGAGCTTCTTTATTTTCTTTTATTAATATTTCAGTATCTATTAGGGAATAAGTATTACCCTCTATTTTAGAAGATTTCCAGCTTAAATCTATAGTTAATCTTTCTTTTTCTTTTTTAAGTATTGTTTTACTTAATCTTTTAACTCTTTTTTTATAATCATTATTTAAATTAATAATATTATTTATTTCTTTTTTAGAAAAAATATCTTTTAAATTAGTAAAAATATTAAAATTAAAACTATTAGATATTAAGCCTCTCTTATCTACTTCTTTTTTAAAATATTTATCAATATTTATATATTCTAATATATTACTATACTTTATTGGTCTATAATATATCTGGGCACCAGAGCCTTTTCTTTCTATTAATTTATTTTTTAATAAAATATCAAGATCACGAACTACGGTATATCTAGAAATATTAAAATATTCTCCTATTTCTTTATTCCTTACTTCTTTTTTATCTTTAATATAGTCTAATATTAAAGATTGTCTTTTATTTATTTTCATATATTTATTTACTGTTGCGTTTAGTGTAGCATAATGTAACAGTAAATGCAACAGTAAGCTACTCTAATTATTCAAGACATTTTCAAGTGCTATTCGAGACATTTTTACCTAATAAAATAATATAACCCTCTAAAACAAAGAGATTATTCAAGACATTTCTAAATACCGTTCACGACATTTTACTTATTTTTTTATATACTATAATATATAAAAGTAATCACGAATGGAAAAATCACCCTATAATGTTTTGTCTTTATAGGGTCTTTTCTTTTTATAAGAAAGTAATTTTTCTTTTAAATATATTCTAAATCTTACAAAATCTAATTTCCAACCTAAGTCTAAAATACTTAAATTTAGATTTTGACTATCTATAAATGCATAATTATTCCCTTTATCACTTTTCTTCATATTTTTATATTTAATTTATACTTCATTATATATTTAATACTATATTTATCAAATACTATTATTTAAATACTCTAACAATTCTTGATTATTGTTCTTTTCAACTAATTCTTTAAAATTATTTAATAATTGATGCTCTGCATCTGTAAAATATATGTCTCTTTTTTCTAAATTAATATTTTTAATATTTTCTAAATTAGGAATAATTTCTTTAAAATCATTATTTAATAAATCTATTTTAATCTTTAGCCAATATATCTCTTTAATATGAGGAATTAAATCTTTTAATTTATGATATATAGCTTGAGCAGCTTTTAAATCATTTTTTAATAAATAAGAGTCTGCTAAAAATAAATAAAGATCTGGTCTTTGGGGAGCCAAAGAACTTAATTCATTTAATAAATTAATATTATTATCTATAAAAGTACTATCTACTTGATAAAAATTATAATAAAATTGAGTTAAGAAAATATTAAACTTAACATCCTCCGGATACCTTTCTCTTACTTTCTCTAAATAATTATATGTTAAATTAAAAGCTTTAGTTTTTTCTTCTTTAGATAGATAAGGATTATTCAATAAATGATATAAATTTTGAGTTAATTGACCAACTTTCTCTTTATCACCTAAATAGCTAATAGAAAAAGACTTTTCCCAAGCATCTAAGTTTTTTTGTAATTGACCCGCTTCTATAATACTAGCCATACCCTGAGAAGAGTTAACTAATAATTTATTACTTTTAAAAGGTAAATAGAAAAAAATAGTAAAGAATAGTAAAAAGATAGTTGAACTTAATGCTATTCTTAAATATTCTCTATCTTTAAAGAAAGAAAGACTGTATTTATCCTCTTTATAATCATCTTTATTAAAAATTAAAGAAAATAAATAAGATAAAATTAAATAAAAAACTATATTTGTATTTAAATTATTAAAAACAAATAAATTATGAAACATAAAAGCTATTAAAAAAGATAGCCAGAAGAAATTGAAAAGCCAATCATTATCTTTAATATATCTTTTATATAATAAAAATATTAAAGAAATAAAAATAGCTAAATATAAACCTAAACCAATTATCCCTCCTTGCACTAAATGAAGAATATAAATATTATGGGGTCTATCAAACCACGTTTCAGAACCCGTATCATGATATATTTCTAGAGGAAAATATTTATTAAAAACATAAATAAAATTTTCTTCTCCCCAACCTAAAAATGGTTTTTCTTTTACTCCTTTTAAACTATTACGCCAAATAACTAAACGAGATTGAGTAGTTGTGTCTGTTAAGGAAATATTAGTTAATCTATTAAAAACAGTT
>CAZRZA010000015.1:0-14998 GCA_964604515.1 uncultured Gammaproteobacteria bacterium
AGCTAAAGTTGGTTGATAACCTACAGCTGAAGGCATTCTACCTAATAAAGCAGAAACCTCTGAACCAGCTTGTGTAAATCTAAATATATTATCAACAAATAATAAGACATCCTTACCTTCATTGTCTCTAAAGTTTTCAGCCATTGTTAAAGCGGTTAAGGCTACTCTTTGTCTTGCTCCTGGTGGTTCATTCATTTGACCAAAAACCATAGTAGTATTTGGCAATACTCCTGATTCTTTCATTTCATGATACAAGTCATTGCCCTCTCTAGTTCTTTCTCCAACACCAGCAAATACTGAAAAACCACCATGCTCAGCTGCTATATTTCTAATTAATTCTTGAATAACCACTGTTTTACCAACACCAGCACCACCAAATAATCCTACTTTACCACCTTTGGTAAAAGGACAAATTAAATCAATAACCTTAATACCTGTTTCAAATATTTCTGTTTGAGTAGCTTGTTCTGTAAATTTAGGAGCAGCACGATGAATAGGTAATTCCTTTTTTGTCTTTACCTCTTCTTTACCATCTATTACTTTACCCAAAACATTAAACATTCTTCCTAATGTTTCTTTGCCAGCTGGTACGGTAATAGGTTTATTAGTATTAACTACCCCTAAACCCCTAGAAAGACCATCTGTGGAGCCCATGGCTACTGCTCTAATTAATTTATCTCCTAAATGTTTTTGTACTTCTAATACTATTAATCTATCTTTTAGATTGATTTCTAAGGCTGTATTAATCTCTGGTAAATCTTTAGCAAAATAAACATCTACTACTGGACCAATTACTTGTTTTATTATTCCTTTCATATATTTTTTATTATTCTAAGGCTGCTGAACCCGCGGATATTTCAGCAATTTCTGCTGTAATACTAGCTTGTCTAGCTTGATTATATATTAATGTTAAATTATCTATCATTTCTGAAGCTGCTTCAGAAGCATTACGCATAGCAAGCATACGAGCAGAATGCTCTGATGCTTCACTTTCTAAAACAGCCTGATATATTTGTACTTCTATTAATCTTGGTAAAAAGGCTTCTAATACTTTTTTTCTATTCTCTTCCCAAATAAACTCAGAGACTTCTTCTATACCAAAGTCCTCTGTTTCTTTCTGATGATTAATATGTCCTAGCCTCTCATCTATTTCTGGAACAATTGGTAATAGTTGTTTTATGTGAGGCACTTGGTTAAGGGAGGAAGCGAAGTCTGTATAGGCTATGAATATTTTATCATATTTATTACTCTCATAATCTTTTACTATTAAATGAGAGATTGGTCTAATGTTTAAAGAATTTTCTGTAATATCTTCTTTATTAAAATCTGCTATTAAATTTAATTCTTGTCTTCTAATCTCATCTCTACCTTTTAGACCATAACTAATAATATCTGTATTTATTAAATCTGGATGATGTAATTTAATAGATTCTTTTAATTTCTTCACTACATTAGCATTGAAAGAACCGCATAATCCTTTATTAGTGCTTATTAATACTATAGCGACATTCTTTATATCTTGAGCTTCTTGAAAAAATTTATGATCACTAATATCTACTTTCTTTACTAATCTTAAAATACTTTCCCAAGCTAAATCAGAATAAGAGCGACTAGCTAAAACTTTAGCAACTGCTTTTCTCATTTTAGAAGCAGCAACTAATTCCATAGCTTTAGTAATCTTATCAGTATTCTTTACTGATTTGATTCTTCTTTTAATATCTCTCGTAGCTTGTGGCATAATTAAATTATTTCTTTAATTAACTCTTTTAACCTATTCTCTGTATCTGCAGATAGTTCTCCTGTCTTTTCTATATTCTTTAATATTTCCTGACCTTGATTATCTAATTTACTATATAATTTTTCTTCAAACTTATTTAAATCTTTTACTTCTATATCTTTAGTATAATTATTTAAAACAGCATAAATAATAGCTACTTGCTTACCTTGTTCTAAAGGATTATATTGTCCTTGTTTAAGTATTTCTGTAATTCTAGTACCTAAGTCTAATTTATTCTTAGTTTCTTCATCTAAATCAGAACCAAATTGAGCAAAAGCTTCTAATTCTCTAAATTGAGCCAAGTCTAATTTTAATTTACCAGCTACTTTCTTCATTGCTTTACTTTGAGCGGCAGAACCAACACGGGAAACTGATAGACCAGTGCTTAATGCTGGTCTAATACCTTTGTAGAATAGATCTGTTTCTAAAAATATTTGTCCATCGGTAATACTAATAACATTAGTAGGTATATAAGCGGAAATATCTCCAGCTTGTGTTTCAATAATAGGTAATGCTGTTAATGATCCTCCCCCAAAATCTTTATTTAATTTAGCAGATCTTTCTAATAATCTAGAATGTAAATAGAATACATCACCAGGATACGCCTCTCTTCCGGGAGGTCTTCTTAATAATAATGATATTTGTCTGTAGGCTACAGCATGTTTTGATAAATCATCATAAACAACTAAAACATCTTTTCCTTTATCCATAAAGTACTCCCCTAAAGCTGTTCCTGTATAAGGAGCAATATATGACAGAGAAGCCGCCTGAGAAGCACCGGCTAATACTACAGTAGTATATTCCATAGCACCTGTTTCTTCTAATTTAGCTACTAACTTAGCTATCTTAGATTCTTTTTGACCAATAGCAACATAAATACAAATAACATCTTTACCTTTTTGATTTATAATACTATCTATGGCCAAGGCTGTTTTACCAGTTTGTCTGTCTCCAATAATTAATTCTCTTTGTCCTTTGCCAATAGGGATAATACTATCAATTATTTTAATGCCAGTCTCTAATGGTTCATGCACAGACTGTCTGGTGATAACACCCGGGGCTATCTTTTCAATGGGATAATATTCTTTACCATTAATATTTCCCTGACCATCCATAGGCTGTCCTAAAGGATTTAATACTCTTCCTATAACTTCTTTACCAACTGGTACTTCTAATATTTTTTTAGTTCTCTTAACAGTATCACCTTCTTTTAATTCACTATATTCTCCTAAAATAATAGCTCCGACTAAAAACTCTTCTAAATTTAAAGCTACACCATATATTTTTTGACCAGACTTAGTTTCAAATTCTAACATTTCAGAAGCCATGATATCTGCTAATCCAGATACTTTAGCAATACCATCACCTATTTCGATAATTTCTCCAATACTTTCTTCTTTTACCTCAGACTCAAAACCTTCTAATTGTTTTTCTAAGTTTTTTACTAAATAATCGTAAGACATATTTTTAATTACTTAATTGTTTATTTAAATTTTTTAATACTCTTTTTAATGACATATCTATTATTTTATCTTGATATTTTATTATTAATCCTCCTAAAATATTTTCTTTATTACTTTTTACTTTTATCTTTTTCTTTAATTTTTTTTCTAGAATAGTAGTAATATTATTAATTTCTTCTTTATTTAAATTATTCTCAGATAATATATTAACAACTATAACATTATTATCTGCTAAATTTAATCTTTCTAATTCTTTTAATATTTCTGGAATTAAGTTATTAAAAGAATGTTTCTGAAGATAATCTTTAAAATTATTAACAATATTATTTATTTCTTTTTCATTCTTATTTTTTAAAGAATTAAATACTGCTAGAGATAGTATTTTTACTTTATCTTTTTTCATTTATTTCTTTTATTACTTTAGCTATATATTTTTTATCTATTTCTTTGCTTAACTCCTTAGATAATACTTTTTCTAATGTTAAAACTAAACTTTGAGATAATTCTGATTTAGCTTCTTCTAACATACTTTCTTTTTCTTTATTAATTTGTTCTTTAGCTTTTTTAATTATGCTCTCTATCTCTTCTTTAGTATTATTAATACTATCCTGTTTATCTAAATCAGACTGTTTTTTAGCTTCTGCTAAAATAGCCAAAGACTCTTCTTTAGATTCTTTAAGTTTTTCCTTAATATTCTCTTCTGTTTTTTCTAAATAATTAGCAGCTTCTTGAGCATCTTTTAGTCCTTTTTCTATTTCTTCATTTCTTTCTTTCATTGTTTTCATTAATGGTTTGATAGCAAAAAGCCATAATATTATTACAACAATAGAAAAATTTACTAACTGGGCAATTAATATTTTCCAATCTACTCCAAATAATTCTAATATTTCCATAAGCTAATAATTAATTATTCAACCCTGCTATATAATGTATAGCAGAAGTGATAATCAATTACTTTATACTAAAGGCAATTATCAAAGCATAAATAGCTATCGCTTCAGCAAAAGCTGAAATTAATAGCATGGGTACCATGATTTTACCAGCTGATTCTGGATTACGACCAATAGATTCCATTGCTTTAGCGCCTATTTTACCAATAGCCATTGCGGGAGCAATACTACCAATACCAATAGCTAATGCTTTGGCTAATAATGTTGTTTCCATAATTTTGTTTCCTTTACATAATATTAGATAGACTATTTTATTTATTTTTTGTTTAAAGTCTTCTGCTATTACTATTAATAATTATTTTCTAAATAATATAATATTATTCAGGAAGCAAGTATTAATGATCATGACTGGTAGCTGCTATTGTAAAGTAAACTAAGGTTAATATAGCGAATATTAAAGCTTGAATAATGCCTACTATTATTTCTAAGAACATAAATGGTAAAGGAACTCCAAAGGCTATTAAAGCAGAAATAGATGCTATTAATACTTCTCCGGCAAAAACATTACCAAATAACCTAAAAGATAATGAAGCTACTTTAGCAAATTCTCCAATTATTTCAATAAAGCTAACAAATATATTAATAGGATTAACAAATACTACCATCGGATCTTTTCTTATTTTCTTTGGTATTTCTAAAAGAGCTTTAATGTTTATAAATTTATTAAAATAATTCCAACCACCAACCATCATGACACCAAAAATATTAGCTGCTATTACAGAAAATAATCCTAAAGCTAAAGTAGTATTTAAATCAGCTGTTCCTCCTCTGAATAAAGCTGTGCCATTATAAGTAATGGAACCTAAGCCAGGTAATAATCCTAACCAATTATTAACTAAAACAAAAATAAATATAGAAAATATTAAAGGAAAGACTTTTTTACTTTTTTTTCTATCATTAGTAACTAAATCCATCATATTTAAAGAACCTTCGATAATAATTTCTACTATACTTTGAAATACAGAAGGTATTTTTTTAGTTTTCTTTCTAATTACTATCGCTAAAATTATAATAAAAAAAACTGCTAACCAAGAAGTTAATAGTGAATTTGTTATCCTAAAATTAGAAAAAGTAAAAATAGTTTCTGCATAAAGAGTATGTTCATGTTCTTCATGATGTTCTTTAACCTTATTATCTTCTACTGCTTCCTGATTCGAAGTAACTTCATCTGTATTATGACTCGTCTTCATTTTTTCTATCTTTTTCTTTAATTTCTTTATCAATGTCTTTCAAGTACTTAAGACCTACTCTAGCTATACCCAAACAAGATATAATAAATGCTATACCGGTTATTAAGAGAAAATAAAAAGAACCTGTTTCATATTTATTATCTAAATACTGACCTAAGTACAAAGCTCCTATTACTGGAAAAGCAATATATCCTGTAGCTTCAGCAAAAGCTAATAAACCCCTTCTCCACCAAATTTTATCTTCTTTATTAAACGACATTATCTTTTTAAAATAAAAAGGCGGCTATATTATATACCGCCAAGTATTAAAAGTCAATATTATTTTTAATCTAATTTAGGTTTATCTAAATCTTCTAATTCTAAGTCTCCTCCTTTACCAGAAATCTTTAAAACATCTTTATCTATTTTCTTAAACTCTTTATTACTAATATTATAAGTATTAACTACGGTTCCTAATTGATTACCTATTTTTTGATGATATTGATTATAGGCTGCTAAATGTTTTTGTAGTTTTTCAACATTTTTTCTGATCTCTTTAGCTGATTCTTCTATTTGTAAAGCTCGTAAGCCTTGTAAGACGGTTTGTAAATAAGCAGCAAAGGTAGTGGGAGAAACAATAATTACTTTTTTTTCATTAAAAGCATAATCTATTAAACTTCTCGTATTTACTTTAACTGCCCCTACTTCATTTATTAATAAATCATAATATATTCCTTCTGCAGGAATAAACATAAAAGCAAATTCTAGAGTATCTTCTTCTGGTCTAATATATTTAGCAGTTTCGTCTATTCTTTTCTTTAAATCATTTTTAAATTCTTTTTCTAATACTTTCTTTTTATCCTTATCATCTTCTGCTATTATTCTTCTGTAGTTCTCTAAAGAAAACTTAGCATCTACTGGTAATAGTTTATCTTTTATTTTGATCACAGCATCAACAGCTTCTCCAGACTTAAAATGATATTGAGTTTCATAATTCTGAGGAGGTAAAATATTACTTAATATTAACTCTAAACTAGCTTCTCCTAAATTACCTCTAGTTTTAGAATTAGTTAATACTTTTTCTAAAGAAGATAATTGATCTGTAAAGCCTATTACTTGTTTATTAGTTTCTTCTAACTTTAATAATTTCTCTGTCATTTCTCTAGATATTCGAGAGGTTTCTTTAAATTGACTTTGTAACATTTTAGAAGAATGTTGAGAAGA
Organism: uncultured Gammaproteobacteria bacterium; assembly: GCA_964604515.1. GTDB lineage: Bacteria > Patescibacteriota > Patescibacteriia > UBA1558 > GWA2-36-10 > CAZRZA01. The sequence goes on from CAZRZA010000015.1 coordinate 6,584, forward strand.
TTCATCTATTTTACCATGTAATTGTTTTGTTAAATCACCTATTTGTTGTTGCAATAATAATAGTGACTTATCATCACTTTTGTCTTCTTTTTTCTTTAATAATAAAAAAATTATTATTCCTAAGCCTATTATTAATATTATATTTATTATATTTATTTATTTTAAATTAAATAATTTAATGGCATTATGACCTGTTAATTCTATGACTTCCTCTACTTCCATATTCTTTATTTCTGCTATCTTCTGAGCGACATACTTTACATAGCTAGGTTCATTTCTTTTTCCTCTAAATGGGACGGGAGCAAGGAAAGGAGCATCTGTTTCTATTAATATTCTCTCTAAGGGTATCTCTTTTATAATTTCCTCTAAAAGACCTGTTTTGTCAAATGTAATTATACCGGTAAAGCCTAAATATAATCCTAATTCTATAAATTTATGAGCTTCTGCTAAATTACCACCATAACAATGAATAGCCCCTTTATTCATATTATTATCTTTTAGAATATCATAAATATCTTGATAGGCTGTCTTATGATCTTGACCATTACGACAATGAATAACTAAGGGTAAATTATTGCCTTGAGCTAATTTAATATGTTTCAGAAAAGAAGCTATTTGTAATTCCCTTTCTTCTGGATGATGCCAATAGTCTAAACCTGTTTCTCCGATAGCTACTACTTTGTCTTTTTTAATTAATTCTTGATATTTTAATATATTAAATTCTTCTTTCCTAACATCTGAGGGATGTAAACCAATAGTAGCATAGAAATTATCATTCTCTGAGGCTAAGTCCATGACCTCTTTACTAGTTTTAAAATCAGTACCAATATTGATAAGTTTCATATTCTGACAACGAGCTATAATTTTTACTCTATCCTTGTCATATACCTTAAAATTTAAATGAGTATGAGAATCTACTAACATTATAAATTAATTTGAGTTTGTAATTCTTTTATTGCCTCTGGTATTAATGGTTTAACAATACTAGCCACAGAAGAAATCCAAGAAGCTAAAGAAGAGTTTTCTAATATCTCTGAAATAGCACCGCTAATTGGGAAAAGAGATAACAAGTAAACTAATGAAGCAGCAGCTAAAATACCACCAATAAAGCCAATAACAGCTCCTGCTAATTTATTAATCAAATCAATAAAAGGAATAATGTGAAATATTCTGTTAATAATAGCTATTATTAAGCTAATAACTATATTAATAGCTATGAAAATAAATATAAATGCTAAAATATTAGCTAAAGCCTCATTAGTCATGGAAAGCTTTTCTAAGAGCCAAGCGGAAACCGGTAACATATAATTAGTACCAGCCCAAATACCGACAATAATACCTAATAAACCCCCTAAAGCACCTATTAACCCCGCTCTAAATCCTTTCCAGGTAAAGAGAAGTAAAACTACTATTAAGAAAATATCAAATACGCTCATTTTTTTATTTTTAATTATTTAATCTTTTGAATAAAGGTATCTCTGGTTTTATAATATTATCACTAGTAATAATATTAATAATTTCTTCAGACTTTTTTGGTAAAAAAGGTTGTAAAGCTAAACCAATATTATATAAATCAAGAGCTAAGTCTTGTAATATATTTTTTAATTTTTCATTTTCATTATTCTTATATAATTCCCAAGGCTTTTCTCTATCAATAATAGTATTATCTTTTTGAATAACTTTCCAAATTTTTAATAAAGCAGGCCTAAAGTTTACTTCTTCTATTTCTTTATTAACTTCTTTAATTAATTCTAATTCTTTAAACTCTATATCTATTATACCATTTAAATACTTTTCTATCATATTAGTAACTCTATTTACTAAATTACCTAAACCATTTACTAAGTCAGAATTATATTTTAAAGGAAAGTCTTCTATTTTAATATCACTTTCTGAACCAAAAGAGAATTGAGAGATAATTAAGTATTTAGTTACTTCTGCTCCATATTCTTTTACTAAATCATTAGGGTTGATTACATTATTTAAACTCTTAGACATTTTCTGGCCATTGATAGTAAAGAAACCATGAATATATAATGCTTTAGGCAAAGGTATTTCTAAGGCCAAACATATAGCAGGCCAATAAAGAGTATGAAACCTTAAAATATCTAAAGCCATTAATTGTATACTAGCAGGCCAGAACTTTTGATAATTATCTCCTTGAGGATAATCTAAAGCAGTTATATAATTTGTTAAAGCGTCAACCCAAACATATACCTTCTGTTCTTTGTCCCAAGGTAAGTCTATGCCCCAAGGCACAGCTTTAAGAGAACGAGAAATAGAAAAATCTGGTAAGTCTTGTTCTATTAATCCTAATACTTCTTTTTTTCTACCTGCAGGATATATTATTAATTCTTCTGATTCTATTAATTCTTTTATCTTTGGTAAAAATTTACTTAATTTAAAAAACCAATTCTTTTCTTTTAATTCTTCTGGCTCTCTCTGATGATCAGAGCATTTATTATCTACTAAGTCATTATTAGTTAAAAACTTCTCACAACCAATACAGTATAATCCTTTATAGTCTGCTTCATATAAAACATCTTTTGCTTTTAATTTATTAAGAATATCAATAACTATTTTCTGATGATTAATATCTGTTGTTCTAATAAATGAATTATGAGAAATATCTAAATTTAACCAAGCTTTTTTATACTCTGAGCTAATCTTATCAGTAAATTCTTGAGGACTAAGTTTTTCTTTATTTGCTGCTTCCTGAATCTTAGCACCATGCTCATCAGTGCCTGTTAAAAAGAAAACATTATCTTTTCCTAATTTATGACGATAATAACGAGCTAAAATATCAGCCACAATAGTAGTATATGCGTGACCTATATGAGGCTTATCATTTACATAATAAATTGGAGTTGTTATATAAAACTTTTCTTTCATTTTATACTAAAGTAATTGAATAAATTGCTAATATAAATGCTAATGTAAAAAATACTGCTCCTACAAAACATTTTGATTTAAATGGATTATCTTTCAATGAAATAGAACATGTATCACATTTTTTTAATACTACTAACATAAATTGATACCAGGCATATGCTGTTCCACCGCCTAGTACTATTACTAGTAAATTTAATGTTGTTTTTAAATCCATATTTTTATTTATTAATTATTATTACAAATTCACCTTTTACTTGTGTTTTATCTTTTTCTAATATCTCTAATATATTCTTAGCCTTACCTCTGTAAACAGTTTCAAATTTCTTTGTTAATTCTCTACCAACTATTATTTCTTTATTACAGTCTTTTAAAGATTCTAAAGTTTTTAATATTCTATGTACTGATTCAAAAAATATAATTGGAGTTTTAGATTCTTTAATATATTCTATTAATGTTTTTCTTCCTTTTTTATGTGGTAAAAATCCTAAGAATTCAAATCTATTTAAGGCTATACCTGCAACGCTAATTATACTAGCTAAGGCAGAGGGCCCAGGTATTGGTATTATTTCTGTCTGCGGAAGTTCTTTCTGAATTAATTCTATTAATTTACCGCCCGGATCTGATAAGCCAGGAGTACCAGCATCAGTTACTAGACCAATATCTTTATTATCTTTTATTATTTCTCTTACTCTATTCCAATCTTTGTCTTTACTATGTTCATGCCAAGTTATTAACTTTGTTTTAATATCATAATGATTAAATAGTTTTATAGTAACTCTCTTGTCTTCTGCTAAAACAAAATCTACTTCTTTTAATACTCTTAAAGATCTGAGGGTAATATCTTCTAAATTACCTATAGGTGTAGCAACAATATATAGTTTAGACATTCTTAGGCTTCTAATTTAGTTTCTCTACTCTTTTTATTGGATATTAAATCATCAAAGTATACGGAAAGAGCTGTCACAACTGGTACAGCTAATAGAGCACCAATGGCCCCTCCAACACGAGCTCCTATTAAAATAGCTAAAATAACTACTAAGGGATTTAAGCCAATGCTTTTACCTAATACCTTGGGAACTATAATATCATTCTCAATTCTTTGTATTACAAAGTATAATACTAAAACTAATAAAGCTTTAGATGGACTTTGAGCAAAAGCGAAGAAAACAGCAGGGATAGCAGAAATTAATGGTCCTAAATAGGGAATAATTTCAAAGATACCAGCTGTTAATGCTAAGATTAAAGCATATTTGATTCCAAAAATACTTAAAACAATAAAGACCATAAAGAATATTATTACTGATAATAGTAATTGTCCTCTTAGCCAATGTCCCATCTTTAATTGCATTTTATTAATTAATTGAGAAATATATGGCCTATGTTGAGTTGGTGTTAAGCTTCTAATAAATCTTTTCATACCATCTTCTTCAACAACTAAATAGAAAGTAATAACTAAGATAATAAAGAAAGAAATAATGCCACCAAATAAAGATATTAAGAAAGAAAAAATACCAGTAGTAGCTTTAGATAAATTAGTGGTAATAAATGACAAGCTATTATTAACACTCTCATTATTAGTCAAATCTATTCTCCCTATACCATCTAGACCTTGATTAATCTTTTGATAGTATTGAGGAAAATCTCTAGACATGTCTCTAATTTGATCGACGATGGGTCCGGATAATAGATAAAAAGACCCCCCTACTAAAGTAAGAAAAATTACATAAACACCAATAATACTTAATGCTCTGGGTAGCTTCTTTTTTTGTAAATAATCTATAAAGGGATCAAAAGCAGCTGACATTATTATAGCAACAAAGAAGAGGGCTAAAACATTTTTTATTAAAAATAGAAATCCTAAAATTAATAAAATGAAAATAGCCCTAATCATTGTTCCTGTTGAAATTGAAATTGTTTGTTTCATATTATTTAATTTAATTTTTTAATATATTTAAAAATTTATTTTTACTTTGCCAAGGGCCAATAATAGCTAAATTACTTTGTGACCAAGAAATAATATTTTTAGTCATATTATTTACTTGTTTTAAAGTTATACCATCTAATTCTTTTAATATTTCATCTATTTCTTTAATATCTTTCCCTAATAATTCTTGAGAAGCATATAAGTTTAATTTAGCTGTAACTGATTCTAATTTTAATATTAGCCTTCCTTTAATATTATCTTTAGATTTTTTTAACTCTTCTTCACTTATACCATCTTTTTTCAACTTATTTAATTCTTCTTTAATAGCCTTTAGAGCTTCATAGGTCTTTTCTTTGTTCAAGCCGGCTTGAATGTTAAAAGATGTTAAATCCTCATAGCCGTCACTACTAGCTTTAATAAAATAACAAAGACCTCTCTTTTCCCTTATTTCTAAAAATAATCGAGAACTCATTGTTCCTCCTAAAATATTAGCTAGAACTTGAGTTCTTAAAAAATTCTTATCTTTTTTAGCTATACTTTTAAAACCCAATAATAATTGAGTTTGCTCTATATCCCTTTTAATAATACTAATTTGAGGGTTAGCTTGTTTTGTTTTCTTTACTTTCTTAAATTCTGCTCTACCTCTTTTCTTCTCTATAGGAAAGAATTTATTAATTAATTTTAAAGCTTTCTTTTCATTAAAATTACCAGCTAAACAAATGATACTATTAGCAGAATAATAATATTTCTGATAATAATTATACAAAGCATTTCTAGATAAATTTACTATATTCTCTTTAGGCCCTCCAATAGAATAACCTAATTTAGTATCTTTATATATTAGGCTCTCAAAAACATCTCCAATATACATTAAAGGATTGTCTTCATACATATTTATTTCTTCAATAATAACTCCTCTTTCTTTATCCATTTCTTCTTTATCAAATTTAGAGTTATGTAACATATCTGAAAGCATTTCTATAGCTAAAGGTAAATTATCTTGATCAGCTTTAATATAATACCCAGTATGATCTTTGCCAGTAAAGGCATTGTATTCTGCTCCAATACCATCTAATTCTTTAGAAATATCTACAGTCTTAGGTCTTTTCTCTGTCCCCTTAAACATTAAATGTTCTAAAAAATGAGAAACACCATTATTATTTTTACTCTCTTCTCTACTACCAACTTTATATAGTACTTCAAAAGTAATAGCCTTAGTTTCTTTATTAGGAACTAATATAATAACACTATTATCTTTTCTTTTAATTCTTTTATACATTTATAATAGACAGTCACTAATCATATAAAATGGGAAGCCAAATTTAAATATGTCTGAACACATAATATTAGAGCCTTCCTGAATAACTGACCAATCGCCATTACCTTTATGTGCTAAAAACAAAATATTCTGACCAGCTATACTTGCTTGACCCTTAAGATGGTCAGTTGTTGATTGAAGAATATTAATACTTATACCTTCAGCGTCAATACCATGATTATAAGCGAAAGACTCTACTAGCGTTGGTATTAAATCAAGTGGATGTTCATTATTATAACTATAATTAAAACCAGCAATATTTATACTACTAATAATTGTCTCAAAGGTACCAAACCAATTTTGAGCTGCAAAAGGAGCATTGGTGTTTAATAATAATGTATAGAATATACCCTGCTTATCATTTGTCCAAGTTTTTTTGTCACCACATCCTTCAGGAGTAGTAAGATACCAATCAATAGAATTAACTATACTATCAACAGGACCATATAATGTAATATTAACTCTATAATTATTATTATAAAAAATTAAAGTTTTTTCAAAAAATATATCACATGACTCAAGACTTCCTAGTCTCAAATATTTTTTAGCATTCTGACCACCAATATCTATAATATTTTCTGAAGAAGCTAGGGGAAACCCATAAACATCGTTGAATTGACCATCTTCTAAGGCATTCATATCATCTATCGCTCCTTGCTTAGATAGCCACCAAGGACTGTTGTCTGGCATATTAGTAATATTATCTATTATTACTGACATACTTAATTCTTGAGTATTTAATCCAGTAGACCAAGTAGCCTCGTCTATTAAATTAATAGAGCTTGGGTATTGAAAAGAAAACCCAACATCTTCATTAATATATGTCAGAAAATTATTATTACCTTCCTCTTCTTTCGCCTCCTCTTCTTCTTTTTCAAGATTCTCAATCTTGTTTGTTAAAACAGTTATCTGCTCTTGAAAACTATTTTGTAAATTATCTAAAGACTTATTCTTATCTTCTTCTAATAATATTTTTTGAGAAAAGAATACACCTCCTCCAATTACTATAGCCGTTAAAAGGAAAGTAAAGATAATCGATGGTAGTCTTTTTACTTTCTTTGCTGGCGTAATATTATTACTACCTTTATTATCTAAATATTTTTTTAATTCATTCATATATTTTTATTTTATACATTAAGATTTTTATTTTTAAAGTAATTTTCTAATTCACTTATTTTAATTCTTTCTTGCTCCATAGTATCTCTGTCCCTAATAGTAACTTGATTATCTTCTAAAGAATTAAAGTCTACTGTCAAACAGTATGGTGTTCCTATTTCATCTTGTCTTCTATATCTTTTGCCTATGCTACCTGTTTCGTCGTACTGTATTCTATATTCTTTAACTAAAACATCATATATCTCCTTAGCTTTATTAGCTAAAGGTTCTTTTTTAGATAAAGGTAATATAGCTATTTTAATAGGTGCTAATTTAGGATGTAGCTTTAATACCACTTCCTTTTCTTTAATGCTCTTAGTGGTTGTACTACGACCACCTTCTATTTCTTGATAGGCCTCTATTAAAAACATTAAAGTGACCCTGTCTACACCACCTGATGTTTCTATAATATGCGGTATATATTCTTCCTCATTTAATTCTTTAACAGTTAATTTCTGTTTAGAAAATTCTTGATGCTGCTTTAAATCATAATCACCCCTATTATGTATTCCTTCTAATTCTTTAAAAGGTTCTTTTTCGGAAAAATTAAAATTATATTCTATGTCTATAGCTTCGATAGCATAATGAGCTAATTCATCTTTATCATGATCATGAAATTTTAAATTCTTTTCATTTACTCCTAAATCTAAATACCATTGTTTTCTTAATTCTTTCCATTTACTAAATATATCTTTAGCTAATTCTTTTTTAACAAAATACTGCATTTCCATTTGTTCAAATTCCCTCATTCTAAAAATAGAATTACCAGGAGTTATTTCATTACGAAAAGCTTTTCCTATCTGCGCAATACCAAAAGGCATTTTCATTCTCATAGATTCTTTAACATTCAAAAAATTAACATAAATACCCTGAGCTGTTTCTGGTCTTAAATAGATATCATTAGCTTCTTCAGCTACTGCTCCTAAAGAAGTCTTAAACATTAAATTGAAATTTCTTTCTGCAGTTAATTGACCACCACAAGAAGGGCACTCTTCCTTCTCTAAATCATCAGATCTCCATCTAGCTTTACATTTCTGACAATCTACTAAAGGGTCATGAAATCCTTTAATATGTCCAGAAGCCTCCCAAATTTTGGGATGCATTAATATAGCAGAGTCTAAACCAA
>CAZRZA010000016.1:0-13078 GCA_964604515.1 uncultured Gammaproteobacteria bacterium
ATCATTATTAAGCCTAAGTTTCTGGTATTTATTCCTTGCCTATTGGTAGCATTTAAAAAACTATTTAAAGAAAAATTAATAAATAAAAATGGTAAAGAAGCAATTAATATTTGTAAAGGTAAAATAGTATTACTAAATTGATTAGTATATACTTTAGCTATTATCTCCGGAGCCAAAGCTATTATTCCTAAAGAAATAGGTAAAGATATATATAATAAATAATTAAATGATTTACTAAGTATTCTCTTTAATTCTTCTCTATTATTCTGATAATAATGAGAAAAAGCAGGATATAAAGCAGCTACAAAAGCTAAGGGAATAAATTGAAAAGCAAAGGTTATTTTATAAGCAACACTATAAATACCCACTTCATTATCACCTAAGAATATCTTTAAAAATACAGTATCAATATAAGCATATACTTTAGCAAAAATAGCAGCTAAAGCAAAAGGTAAGGCTATTTTAAGAATTCTTTTAATTAAATCTTGATTATACTTTAGTCTTAACTTAATCTTTAACTTAAGCCTTAATATTATTCCGGAATATATTAAATTAAATAAAGAAGCTATAAAAAGTACAGTAATGAATAAGAAAACATTATCACTATACTGCATTAAAGAAAAACCTAAAGCTAAAACAATTATTTGAAATATTATTACAGCTCTTGATTCATATTTTAAATTCTGCTTACCCCTAATAAAAGCATAAAATAATAAAGTAAAACTATCTATTAAAATAATAAATATACTTAAATAAATTAAATCTCTTACTATATCAGAATAAAATAAAATATTATCTAAAATAATAGCTATTACTATAGTTATAATACTAAATAATATTTTTAAAGAAAATATTTGCTGAAACCATTTTTCTTCACTTTGATTACCTTTAGCTATTTCTCTAGTTAATACTGGTGCTAATCCTAGGTCCATTAATACTGAGAATAAAGAAGCGAAAGAAATAGCAAAGAAATACTGTCCTATTGCTTCTGTTCCTAAATGACGAGCTAAGAAAGTAAAATAAATAAAAGAGAACAGCTTTTGTATAACCAAAGCTGTTAAGAAAAATGAAGTATTTTTACTAATTCTCTGTGCTGTAACCATGATAATATTATATCAAAAGTATAACAAAAAACCAAGTAAATACTTGGTTCTTTTTTAACAAATTTATCTCTTAGACCATTGTGGAGCTTTACGAGCTTTCTTTAGTCCTGGTTTCTTTCTTTCTTTTTTACGAGAATCTCTAGTTAATAAACCAGCTTTCTTTAAAGTAGCTCTTAATTCTTCATCATCCTTTAATAAAGCTTTAGCAATACCGTGTTTAATGGCATCTACTTGCCCTTTGATGCCTCCACCAAGTATTTTGATAGTAATAGCTATATTATCATTTCCGGTTAGCTTAAGAGGCTCTAAGATGGTATCTTGCCATTCAAAATATGGTAAATAATCTTTATAATCTTTTTCATTTATAATAATACTAATACCCTTAGTTTTTTTATTTAAAACTCTGATACGAGCAATAGCTCTTTTTCTTTTACCAACTGCTGGTGTATAATCAACTTTTTTATCCATATTAACTAATGCTTAATCTTTTTAACATTTTAGCCCTTAACTTATTCTTCGGAAGCATATTGTATAATACTTTTCTTAATACTTCCTCTGGTTTATTTTTCATTAAATCACTTAATTTAGTAGTACGAATACCACCTGGGTAACCAGTATGTCTATGATATACTTTAGTATCTAATTTCTTACCAGAGAATTTCATCTTAGCAACATTAGTAATTTCTACCATATCACCACAATCTGTATGAGCTTGGTAGTCTACTTTATTCTTTCCTTGTAATAAAAGAGAGATCTCAGTAGCTAATCTACCGGCTATTTTTCCTGTGGCATCAATTGTATGTAATTTTCTTTCCATATATTTATACTAATTCAATTTGAGCTTTATAAGCACCATCTCCTAATCTTCTACCCATTTTAATAATACGAGTATAACCACCTTTTCTTTCTTTATACTTTGGTCCAATAACATCTAACATTTTCTGAACAGCCTTTTTATCTTTAATAGTTTTATTCAATATTTGTTTATTATGAACAGTTTTAACTTTAGCTCTGGTAATTAATTTCTCTATAATAGGCCTAATTGCTTTGGCTTTAGCTTCAGTAGTAATAATTTTTTCATACAAAATAATAGAGGTAGCTAAATTATTTAACATAGCTTCTCTGGGAGCTTTTTCTCTGCCTAATTTTTTACCTTTCTTAGCGTGTCTCATATTATTTTTCTTCTTTATCCTCTTTTACTTCTTTTACCTTCTTTTCTTTTTTTTCTTTCTTTTCTTTTACTTCTGGAACTAATAAATCAAAATGATTTTTAAGGATTAAAGATGCTTCTTGTATAGCTGCTTCTCCATCAATAGTGCCATCAGTAATAATATCTAAAATTAATTTTTCATAATTAGTCATTTTACCAACACGAACATTTTCTACTTTATAACCAACATTTAATACTGGAGAAAAACTAGCATCAATAGCTACTGTGCCAATTTCTAATTTTTGCTCTACCCTTTGTTCTGTTGCTTCATACCCAAGTCCTTGTTCAACGATAAGTTCCATAGAAAACTTAACTGCTTTATCAGTAACCGTAGCAATAACTAAATCTTTATTACCTATTTCTACATCTGAATTTTTAGTTATATCTTTTGCTGTTACAACTTTCTCACCCTTTACTTCTAATTTTAACTTAACAGGTTCTTCTGAAAATGATTTTAATCTTAATCCTTTTAAATTAAGCATTATTTCTACCATATCTTCTTTAACACCGTCAATAGTATCGAATTCATGTTGAGCACCATCTATTTTAAAGGAAGTGATAGCAGATCCTGCTAATGAAGACAATAATACTCTTCTTAAAGAATTACCAATCGTTACTCCATAACCAGGATAAAAAGGCTCTACAATCGCTTGATAGTGATTATCTTTTAAATCCTTAACAGTTATTTTATTGGGTAAGCTAATTTCTTTTAACATAGTTGTATTTTTATTTTATTAGTTATTAACGTGAATAAAATTCGACAATTAAATGAGTTTCTATATTTTGTGGTAATTCTTTTTCTAAAGGTAAACTATTAATAGTAATTGTTAAAGCTTTACCATCTAAATTTAACCAACCAGCTGTCTCTACTTTATCAATATTCTTTAATATTTCTACCCAATTAGATTTATTTAATTTATTTTCTTTTACTTTAATAACTTGACCAGCTTTTAACTTGTAAGAAGGAATGTCTGTCTTAATACCATCTACTGTAAAGTGACCATGGTTTACTAATTGTCTAGCCATTCTTCTGGTTTCAGCTAAACCAGATCTATAAACAACATTATCTAAACGACTTTCTAATAATATTAATAAATTATGACCAACATCACCAGCCATTTTCTGAGCTTTTTTAAATGTTAATTTAAATTGTTTCTCTAATAAACCGTAAATAGTCTTAGCCTTTTGTTTCTCTAATAATTGACGACCATATTCTGAAACTTTAGCAAAAGATTTTTTGGGACCATGCATTCCAGGAGCATAATTCTTTTTATCTAAAGGAGACTTAGCTGTTTCTGCTACATTTTCTCCAAATCTACGACTTGCTCTATGTTTTGGTTTTAAATTTCTTCCCATATTATACTCTTCTAACTTTTTTAGCACGACAACCATTGTGTGGTATCGGCGTAATATCTTTAATAAAACTAATAGTTAAACCATTAGCATGCAAAGCTCTCACAGCTGCTTCCCTACCAGAACCAACTCCCTTTACAAAAACACCGACAGTTTTTAAGCCATAGTCTTTTACTTTTTCTACAGCATCTTTAACGATTTTACCGGCAGCATAAGGAGTTGCTTTCTTGGGACCCTTAAAGCCATTAAGACCAGCAGAAGACCAAGATAAAACATTACCCTGAGGATCTGTTAAAGTAACAATGGTATTATTATATGTAGCTTGAATATGAGCTTGTCCTTTAGCTACTATTTTCTTATTTTTTTTCTTTTTCTTAATTACTTTCATATTTTATGTTTTTTGAGCTGAATCAGTTTTACCACTACCCATAGTCAATCTTTTATTACCCCTAACAGTTCTAGAATTTGTCTTTGTTCTTTGACCACGAACTGTTAAATTCTTAGCATGTCTAGAACCTCGATAACTTTTAATTTCTTTTAATCTCTTAATATTACCTATTCTTTCTCTTTTTAAATTACCTTCAATAATATAATCATCTTCTAGTTTCTTTTGTATTCTATTTAATTCTTCAGTATTAAAATCTTTAATACGAGTACTTTCTTTTAAATTTAAATCTTTTAATAGTTTTTTTGATCTAGTTAATCCTATTCCATAAATATAAGTAAGAGCAAAAAGAGCTCTTTTATCATTAGGAATATTTACGCCTGAAATTCTTGCCATATTTATTTATTTAACCTTGTCTTTGTTTATGTTTAGGATTCTTACAAATACAAACAACTTTATTATTTCTTCTAATAACTTTACAATCTTTACACATCTTCTTTACGGAAGCTCTTACTTTCATAATTATTTTCTAAAAATTATACGTCCTTTAGTCATGTCATAAGGACTTATTTCTACAGTTACTTTATCTGCTGGTAAAATTCTAATTTTAAATCTTCTCATCTTACCAGATAAATGGGCTAAAATTTCTTGCCCATTTTCTAAAACAACCTTAAAAGTTGTATTTGGTAATAGCTCTATAACTTCACCATCTATTTCCAAAAATCCTTTTTTATTTACTTTTGCTTCTTCACTCATTGAATAATAAAAAATTTTATTATATAAATCTATATAATAACACTTTTAATATATAAAACATATATTAATGCTTCTTAATTATACAGATTTTTTTTAATTTGTCAACACTATACTATTTGTATTTCCTCTTCTAATTGTATTCCATATTTATCCCGTATTTGTTGTTTTAAATAACTAATTAATATAATTATATCATCATAACTAGCCTGATTATTATTAAGAATATAATTACCATGTTTTTCTGATACCTGGGCTCCACCAATAGTTTTCCCTTTTAAACCAATTTCTTCTATTAAATAACCAACGGGAATCTTTTGAAATTTACTAAATTTATCTATGGCCACTCCTTTTTTCTTTAAATCATCTATATTAATATCTTTAAAGTTAATATTCTTAAAAATACAACCTGCTGAAAATCCTTGCGGTTGAGTATTACTTCTATATTCTAATCTCTCTGCTATTAATTTTCTGGATTCCTCTGTATCACCTTCTTCTAATTCTAAAAGAGCTTCTAATATATAATATTCTTTTTCTTTAAAAATACTATGCCTATATTTAAAGTTACATTCTTCTTTATTAAATTCTTTAATATTATAATCTTCATCTAAATAAATTACTTTCTTTATAACATCAGACATAGCTAAACCATAAGTACCAGCATTACCACGAATAGCTCCACCGACAGTACCTGGTATACCAGTAGCAAACTCTAATCCTCTTAAATTATTATCTAAAGATTCTGCTAATAAATGAGCTAAAGATAGACCAGCTCCTACTAAAACAGTATTATTTTTATATTCTAATTTATTTAAATTAATTTTAATTACCAATCCTTTTATTCCTTGATCAGATATTAATAAATTAGTACCCCCTCCTAATATAAATACTTTTAAGTTATTTTCTTTACCATATAATAAGGCTTCTTGTAATTCTTGTTTATTATTAACAATTACAAAATACTGAGCAGGACCCCCTATCTTAAAAGTCGTATATTTCTTTAATTCTATATTCTTTTCTATTTTCATATTATTTATTTAATTATCTCCCTAGCTAAATCATCTATATCCCCTGCTCCAATAAATAGTATTATAGAATTCTGAGGATTTATTTCTTTTAATATTTCTTTAATTTCTTTAAAATCTTGAGCATATTTAAGATAATCATGATTCATAATATTTATTATATCTTTACTACTAATATCTTTATTTTCTGAGCGACCATCTACTGTATATATTTCAGATATTATTACCTTAGAAGCTAAAGAAAAAGATTCAGAAAATTCTTTTAATAATTTCTTAGTTCTATCATGATGATGAGGTTGAAATATAGCTATAATCTCTTTTTGAGGATAAAAGTCTTTGGTAGCTTGTAATAGTCCTTGTATAGCCTCCGGATGATGAGCATAATCAGAGATAATAATATTATTATTATAATTACCAAGTATTTCAAATCTGCGCCATACTCCTTTAAACTCTTTTAAAGAATTAACTATCACTTCTTCTTTAATACCTAATTGCCTAGCCATGCTAAAAGCAGCTAAAGCATTATATATATTATATTCTCCTGGTATATTTAGAACAACTTTCTGATCATTAATATTAAATAATTGCTGACCATCTTTAATTTCTAAATTAGAAAAAGTATACCCTCCCTCTTTACCAAATTTAATAGTATTATTATATTTTATATTATTACTATTAAGATCATCATTATTCTTTATTAATAAACCATTATTAGGTAATTTATTAATAAATTCTTGCATAGTTTCTTGAATATGATTTAAGTCTTTATAATAATCTAAATGATCTTCTACTATATTTGTTAGGATAATAGTATGAGGATTAATTTCTAACATTTGAGCTTGCCATTCACAAGACTCTACTATTAATAGTTTAGATTTACCAAAACGAAAATTACTCTGCCATTGAGGGACAATACTACCTACTATAACGGTGGGATCTAAACCAGCTGCTTCTAATATTAATCCTAATATAGCTGTGGTTGTTGTTTTACCATTAGTACCAGCAATAGCTATAGTTTTATACTCTTTGCTCAATAATCCTAAAAATTCAAAATAAGTTAAAGTTTCTATACCTAATTCTTTAGCTTTTAATAATTCGGGATGATTAACAGGTAAGGCAGAGGTATATATGAATAAATCTATATCTTTATTTATATTCTGAGCTTCTTGTTTTAAATTAATATTAACACCTTCTTTTTTTAACTTTTCTATGATAATAGAGTTCTTTAAATCAGAGCCTAATACTTCTTTTTTTAAGTTTAAAAAATAATAAGCTAAGGCTGATAAACCAATGCCACCTAAACCAGCTAAATATACTTTATTTAATTTATTTATTTCCATGAACAGTATTTTCTATTAATTTTATATAGCTGTCAACTGCATTTTGAGGAAATAAATTATTTAAATTATCTCCTAAAGCAAATCTTAATTCTTTATTAGACATTACTTTATCTAAATATCTTTTCATTATCTGCTGAGATCCTTGATTTACAAATAGAACGGAATTATGTTTAGCAAAGAATTCAGCATTCTTTTCTTGATGACTATTAGGAATAGGGATAAGGAAAAGAGGTTTCTTTAGATTAGCTACTTCTGTAATTAAAGACATACCTGCTCTAGATATTATAAATTCAGCATTAGCCAATAATTCTATCATACCTGTTTTAATAAACTTATAAGGAATATAATTAGGAATATTTAATTTCTGATCATAATTATTTTCTCCTAAAATATGATGCACTTCATACTTCTCAGCTATGACAGGTATAAATTCTTTTAAAAAATTATTAAACTCTCTAGCTCCTAAGCCTCCTCCAGTAATAACTACCAAAGGTTTTACTTCTATATTATTCTTTAAAGACCTAACTGGATTACCAGTTACAATTGTCTTTTTATAATTAAAACTAGCTATTTGTTCTGGAAAAGTAACAGTTATTTTAGTAGCAAAAAAAGACATTATTCTATTAGCTAATCCTATTACTATATCTTGTTGATGAATAATACTAGGTACTCTCAATATTTTAGCAGCTATTATTACTGGTACAGCTACAAAAGATCCAGAACTTAATACTATATCTGGTTTATATTTGTGTATTATTTTTATACTTTGTAAAAATCCTAATATGATTTTAAAAAAATCTTTTATATTATCTAAAGACCAATATCTTCTTAATTTACCACTAGCTATACTCTTAAAATCTATATTTAAGTACTCAATCACTTTTCTTTCGGGACCATTATGAGTACCAATAAAAAGATAATTAGCTTTATGCTTTTCCGCAATAGCTAATAATGGACTCACTGAGCCCATGGTGCCTCCCCCAACTAATATTATCTTCTTTTTCATAATCTACTTTTTATTAATTGGTAGAGAAGGATTATTTTTTTTATTAAATACAGAACCACTATTAGGATTATTACTATTGGCTTTAGCATTCTCTGTTTGACCCCAATAATTAACTATATCTTCAAATATTATAAAATAATCTAATCCTAAGTCTCTAAAATATTCTAACATTCTTTGATAATCTTTAGTTTTCTCTATATCTTTAGTTTTAGAATTAGGACAGAAAGAGAAATGATCCTCAATCTCTAAAGTACTAGACTCTTTTCTTTCTAAATTAGCAGCTAAAATATATAAAACCTTATTACTATTATCTCCATAACAAGATTCTTTAAATAAATTATTATATTTTATAATACTAGAACCACACTCTCCTTGACCAGGACAACCATCTAAGCCTGGAAATATTTTATCTATTCCTGGTAAAAGATTAGTATTGGGATTATTAATATTAACTTCTTGACCAGAAGAAAAATAACAATCAGAAAGAGTATAGGTATCTGCAAAATAATAATAATTATAAGGAGTATCATTAAGAGGGTCCTTATATACTTTAGATAAATATTTATTAGGCAAAGCCTTTCCTTTGTCAGTATCTGGACAAGAATTACCAGAATCAGATAATTTAATAATAGCACCAAATTCTCCTAATCTTTTTAGAAAATTATCAGCAGAATATGAATAATCAGAAAAATGATAATATTGACCAGTATCAGATTTAAGAGATTCTAATCCTTGAGCCATTAATTGTAACTCTACTTTTCTTTGACTATCTCTGGTTATTTTACGAATTTCATCAAAACTAATATAAGCTATATTAGTCATAATCATCATAATAGTAGTAACTACTAATAATTCAATTAAAGTAAATCCTTTTTTATTCATAGTTTTTTGTAAATTTAGAAATATTAGCTAATATACCTATGCTCAATAAGCTAACTATTAAATTAGAGCCCCCTAATGATACAAATGGTAGGGGCACTCCAGTTAATGGTAATAAACCAATAATAGAAGCAATATTAATAAAAGCTTGTACAGCTAACCAGATAATAATACCTAAAGCTAATAATTTAGCAAAGCTATCATTACTTTCTTTAATAATCTTAAAACCCCTGAGCATTAAAAAAACAAATAAAGAAAGAAATAATAAAGAAAAAACAAAACCTAATTCTTCAGCAATAATAGCAAAAATAGAATCTCCAGCTGGTTCTGGTAAATAGCGAAACTTTTGTCTAGATTGACCAATACCTAAACCAAAAAAATGTCCGGAACCAACTGCTATCAAAGCTTGTTTAATTTGCCAACCAATACCTTGAGGATCTATTTCTGGGTTAAGGAAGGCTGTAAAACGAGCTAAACGATAGGGAGCGGCTTTAATAGCAATTAATAGTCCTAATAATCCAGCAGAAGATATCAAAGCTAAATGCTTCCAAGGAGCACCAATAGCAAAGTACATAGACAAAGCTATTAAAATAAATATTATTAAAGTACCAAAGTCTGGTTGTAAAGCTAAGAGAGTAGCTATAGTTAATAGTAGCAAAGAAAATGGTAATAAACCACTTTTCCAATATTTAAAAGCCTTAGAATAATTATCAAAATAACCTGCTAAAAATATAATTAAAGTTAATTTAGCTAATTCACTAGTTTGAAAAGAGACAGAACCAATATATATCCAAGAATTAGCTTGACCATATTCTGTTTTTAAACCAGGTATAAAAACAGCTATTAATAGTAATAAAGTAAATATCAAGAAATAAGAATAATATTTCTTATACTTTATATAATCTACTCTCAAGGCAATATAAAATATAAATAAACCTGGTATTAAACCATGAAATATTTGTTGTTTTAAAAAATAATAAGTTTCTTGATTATGTTTATAAAAAGCTAAAGGGGCAGAAGCAGAAGATAGAAAAAGTAAACCAAAGAAAAGTAAAAGACCAGTAATAATTAAAAGAAAATAATCAGGAGCATGTTTATTTATGCTTCCTGTAAAAGGCTGTAAAAACCAAGATAATAATTTATTTCTTTTTTTTCTCATTTATTAATTTATTAAATTCTTTTGCTCTAGCAAATTCATTTAGAAACATATTAAATGAAGCAGCAGCAGGAGAGAATAATAAATAAGACTCTTCTCCCCGACCATGCTTTAGGGCTAATTTAAAAGCTTGTTTTAAATTATTTATATCCGCTATCATTTGATAAGCAGGATAATTTATTTTATTAAGTTCTTTAACTAATTTTTCACTACCTGTGCCAGAGAGAAGTAATAAGAATTTAACTTTTTTCTTTATCTCTAAAGCTAATTTACTATAATCTAATTTCTTATCCTCTCCTCCTGCTATTAAAATAATAGCTTTATTCTCTAAGGAATTTAAAGCTACTATAGTTGCCTCTGGAGTAGTAGAGGTCGCATCATTAAAAATAGAAAAATTCTTGAACTGACCCTTATATTCTAATCTATACTCTAAACCTTTAAATTTAGTTAATACTTCTTTAATATCTTTATTAGAAACTTTTAATATCTTAGCTACCACTATTGCTGCTAAGATATTTTCTAAATTATGTTTTCCTAATAATTTAATATCTTTTATATTAATAATCTGAGAATTATTAAAATAAATAATATTATTCTGCAAATAAGCTCCTTTAACCTTTTTCTTTAAAGAGAATAAATAAACCTTTGCTTTTGTTTTTTTAATAAAAGAAAGAGTTATTTTATTATCAGCATTTAAAATAGCATAATCATTATTATTCTGATACTTAATATTTATTAATTTAGCTTTTTGATATTCTTTAAAACTACTATATCTATTTAAATGATCTTTTAAAACATTAGTTATAATAGCAATATGAGGTGATCTTTTATAATTACCTAAACCCTCTAAATGCCAAGAAGATAATTCTATTACTGGATATGAATTCTTTTTTATCTTATTTATTACAGAAAACATGGGTACTTTAGCTATATTACCAGCCAAAATATTATTCTTTATTTTTTTCTTTAATATTTTGTGTAAGAGAGTGGAGGTAGTGGATTTACCCCTGGTACCAGTAATGCCTATTATCTGATCAGAGTATAAACCAAAAAACATTACTGCTTCATTAACTATTATAATATTATTCTTTTTAGCTATTTTTAAATATTTAGAATTACTAGCTACTCCTGGATTCTGTATTATTAAATCTTGATTCTTAAAATCTTTAATATCATGTCTCCCTAAAGTATATTTTATATTATTATATTTTTTTAATTGTTTTAAACTTAATTCTAATTCTGAAACATTCTTTAAATCAGTAATAGTTAAAATAGCTTTTTGACTAATTAAATATTTAGCCAAGGCTAAACCTCCACCATGTAAACCTAGGCCCATTAATAATATTTTTTTATCTTTAAAATTATTCATATTATAAACTCATATCAATAATAGCTATTATTAACCCTAAAACAGCTGTGACAGCTGAAATAACCCAGAAACGCATAACAACTTTAGTTTCTGGCCAACCTTTAGCTTCAAAATGATGATGAATAGGAGCGGAAAGAAAAACTTTCTTTTTTCTAATCTTTTTAGAGCTTACTTGTATTATTACTGATAATGATTCTAATAATAATAAAAATCCTATAATAGGTAATAATAAAGGATAACCAGTTAAAATAGCTACAATACCTAAAGCGACACCTAAAGACATGGAGCCCGTATCACCCATAAAAAATCTGGCAGGATTAATATTAAACCAAATAAAGGCTAATAAAGCACCAACTATTACACCACAGAAAGTAGCTAAATTATATGATCCCTGCATAAAAGCAATTGTGCCATAGGAAGCAAAAGCAGCCAAAACAATACCTCCTGCCAAACCATCTAAACCATCAGCTTCATTTACAGAAAAGGCTGTAGCAATAATTATAAAAATAAAGAAAGGTATAAAATACCAACCTAAATTAATTAAACCAATAAAAGGAATTATAATAAAATCAAAATCTAATTTATAATAAAACCACCAAGAACCAAAAATAGCTATTAAAGCATAAATAAATAATCTATGTTTAACGGTTAATCCTCCTCCTTTACCACCACCTTGTCTGGTAATATTAAACCAATCATCTAATAAACCAACTAAAGCCGAAGCAATAAAAGCTCCTAAAGGCAAAAGAGTTTCTTTACGAGTGATAAAATTAAAATCAGCTAAATAAGAATCTGGAAATATTTTAGCTATATAAGAAAATAATAAAGCTAATAATAATACTGTAAACCAAACTAAAATACCTCCCATAGTAGGAGTGCCTTCTTTTTTCTTATGTAATTTAGAGAATATTGGTGTCTGACCATCTTGTCTAATGCTTTTAACTAAACGATATTTAAATAAAAAATGAGTTAATAAAGGAGTTATTAACATAGCTATAATAAAGGCTAAAGAAGTTAAGGATAAAACTTTAACAATATTTAAATCAGGTATCATAAATTGTAGTTTAAAATATTAAAAGTAAAAATAAATATTACTATATTAGATAATAATATTAAAGTTAATAAAAAGTAGGACCAAGCTCTATATTTGGTCCAAAAATAAACAGCTAATAATAAATTAATTAATGTTAAAAACAAAACAAAAGAAGGAATTATAAATAATTTTGTCCAATTACCTAAAATATCAAAACCAAAATAAATATTATAATGTAAAACAGTTAAAGGACTTTTAGCTACTTTTTTAAAGAAAAATAATAACCAGGTAGCTAAAATAATTAATAAAGATAAATTAATTAAGTAAAAGCTAAACCGATCTTTATAAAAAACTTTAGCTGTTTTTATTAACTGCATAATAAAATATTATCATATAATAATAAAAAAATCTACTCAAAAAATAGATTATATAGTATAATAAAAGTATTATAAAATAATAAATAATA
>CAZRZA010000017.1:0-12571 GCA_964604515.1 uncultured Gammaproteobacteria bacterium
TAACGGGGTTTAATACTTTCAAACAGCTGTGCCCAAGAAAATCATTTCTAGAATAAATCGAGTCGGAACCAGATTCTATCTATAAATGATTCCCATGCTTGTCGTGGACACAGTTGTCTAAAAATATTTTAAAATTACTTAAGTGATTAACTATATTAGCATAATTATTAAATATTGTCAATAGTATTCTAGTTTGATATAATAAATATACTACTTATTAGTTCTTGACTATCTCCTATATTTCAGGTAATATCAGAACAATTATTAAGATAAAATTATGAGTGTACCCAAGAAAAGAATAACAAGTTCATCCAAAAAACAAAGGGCTTCACATTTTGCTATTAAAAAACAAGTCTTATCAAAATGTAGTAACTGTAATGTAGCTTTATTACCACATCGTGCTTGCTCTAAATGTGGTTGGTATAAAGGAAAAAAAGTAACAAAATAAATAATGTCTACAAGGCACATTGCTAGAACAATAGTATTACAATCCCTTTTTGAATGGGATTTTAATAATGGTAAAAAAAAAGTAGAAGAAATACTAAAGCATGTTAAAAAAGAATTTACCCCTGAATTTGATGATCAAAATTTTTCTGTTGATTTAATAAAAAAAATAATTAAAAATCAAAAAACTATAGATAATTTAATTACTAAATTTGCCCCTGAATGGCCTTTAGAACAAATAACTACTGTTGATAGAAATATTCTACGTATCGGTGTCTATGAGTTAAAATTAGACGAAACAATACCCCCTAAAGTAGCTATTAATGAAGCCATAGAATTAGCCAAAGCTTTTGGTGGTGATGCTAGTAGTAAGTTTGTTAATGGTGTTTTAGGTAGTGTTTATAAAAAAATGATAGAGCAAGGAGAAAAACAAAGCTTAACTAGTCAAGGAATAAAAGAAATATCTTCTGGTGGTGTAATTTATAAAAAGAAAGATGATGGCTATTACTTTTGCTTAATACTTGATGCTTATAATAAGTGGACATTTCCTAAAGGACATGTTGAAAAAGGAGAAAGCTTAGAAGAAACAGCTCTGAGAGAATTAGAAGAAGAGACCGGTTTAAATAAATTAAGCATAAAAGGGTATTTAGGTGAAACAGAAATTAAAGTACATAAGCCTGGTTATAAAACGTTCCGTAAATTAATAAAATATTTTCTAGTAGAAACTAAAGCTCAAAAAATAATAATACCTGATACTAAAGAAATAAAAGATGTTCGTTGGTTTTCAAAGAAAGAAACCCTAGATACTATTGGCTATGGAAATGCTAAAGAAATATTTAATAAGAGCTTAGAGAAATTAAATATATAATAATGGAAAGAAATTTAGAAAAATTAGAAAATATCTTAGGAATTTTCTTTAATGATAAAAATATATTAAAAAGTGCTTTAGTACATCGTTCTTATTTAAATGAACATAAAAATTTTAATTTAGAACACAATGAAAGGTTAGAGTTTTTAGGAGATGCTGTTCTAGAGCTAGTTGTCACTGATTATTTATACCATAATTATAAAGATCCAGAAGGCATCTTAACCAATTGGAGATCTAGTTTAGTAAATGCTACTTCCTTAGCTCAAATATCTGAAAAATTAAAAATATATGATTATTTATATTTAAGTAAAGGAGAGTCTAAAGATAATAATAAAAAAGCAAGAAATTATATACTATCTAATGCTTTTGAAGCTGTGGTTGGGGCAATTTATTTAGACCAAGGATATAAAACTGTTCAAAAATTTTTAGAGAATAACTTAATAATAAATTTAAAACAAATAATAGCAGATAAATCATATATTGATTCTAAAAGTTTATTTCAAGAGAAGTCTCAAGAAATATTAAATATAACCCCTCATTATAGGGTAATGTCAGAATCTGGTCCTGATCATAATAAAGAATTTGTAGTTGGAGTTTATATAGATAAAGAGTTAATAGCTAAGGGCAAAGGATATAGTAAGCAAGAAGCCCAAACAAATGCTGCTCATGAATCTTTAAAAATAAAAAATTGGAAATAAAAAACAGCTTCTATTAAAAAGCTGTTTTTTGTTTATAAACCTTTTTTATAAAATCCAGCTGCACTTCTTGGCATAATAGGATTTATAATTAAACCAGACCCTATCTCTACTCCCGCCCAAACAGAACCCCGAGGAATAATTTTCATATATAAATGCTGATCTTCATCATTAATAACTTGATGAAAATAATAGTTATAAGGCAAGTCTAATTCTCCTATTTTCTTTAATATATGTTTTAATATTTTAGCCCAAGATTTCTTTTCTGATTTATTTAATTCTGTAATATTATCTAAATGTCTTAAAGGCATAATCCATACTTCATAATTAAACATAGATGCATAAGGGGTAAAGGCAATGACATTTTTATCTTTATAAATTAAACGGGGGCCCTTAGATTCTTTAGCAATAACATCGCAATAAACACATTTGCCTGTTTTTAATTTATACTCTTGTTGTCTTTGAGACTTATCTAATAAATGTGGTGGTAAAAACTTAGTAGCAAATATTTGTGAATGAGCATGCTGTAAACTAGCTCC
Source organism: uncultured Gammaproteobacteria bacterium (assembly GCA_964604515.1). Lineage (GTDB taxonomy): Bacteria > Patescibacteriota > Patescibacteriia > UBA1558 > GWA2-36-10 > CAZRZA01. The sequence goes on from CAZRZA010000017.1 coordinate 2,547, forward strand.
TGCTACACCACCATCATTTTTAAAAATTAAGATATATTCAATGTCTTTGTTCTTAGAAATAGCTTTTGTTCTCTGAGAATAAGCTTCTAATAATTCTGCAATATGATTTATAGATAAATCTTCTAACTCCTTAGTATGGTCTGGAGTTTCTATTACTACCTCTTGTTGACCATAGGCTTTTTTATTATCTAAAGATACAGCAGGAAATTTATTAGCTATTATTTTTATATCCCAATTATTTTTATTTCCTTTTAAGTATAAACTAGGTACATGGTTAATATTTTGGGGACAAAAAATACAAGCAGAGTTTAATTTCTTTTTTTGATGTTCTTTAGGGATAATAGTATCATGTGGTCTTTTACCTCTTTTTGGAGCAATAATAACATACTTTTCTTGAATATAATCTTTTCTTATCTCTGGTTTCATATTATTTTATTATATAATTTTAAATACTGTTCAGCTGAACTTTCCCAAGAAAAATCAGTTGTCATACAATTCTTAATAGTCTTATCTCTTTTTTTATATAGTTTAATTGATTTTAATAATACTTTTTCTAATTCTTTCTTATTATATTTATTAAATACTAAACCTGTTTTATTATTGTGAACAGTGTCTTTTAGTCCTCCAGTACTACGAACAACTGGAATTGAACCATATCTCATAGCTATCATTTGTCCTAATCCGCAAGGCTCAAACTTAGAAGGCATTAAAAAGAAGTCTGTGCCCGCATATATTCTTTGGGCTAAACCAGCATCAAAAGTAATTTTAACACTTACCTTCTCTGGGTATTTATGAGCTAATTTTGTAAAAGCTTCTTCATATTCTTTTTGCCCTGTTCCCAAAACAATTAATTGTATTTTTTCTTTCTTTAAAATATTTTCTAAAGCTGGTAATAATATATCTAATCCTTTTTGTTTTACTAAACGAGTAATTAAACCAAATAAAGGAAGATCTTGATTTGGCAGATTATATTCTTTAACTAAATGTTTTTTATTAGCTTTCTTTTGTTTCTGATAATTCTTTACTGTAAATTTATTTTTAATAAACTTATCCTTTTGAGGATTAAAAAATTGATAATCTATACCATTAATAATTCCTGTTAAGTGTTTTTTTCTTCTTATTAAATACTTCTCTAAGCCTTCGCCATATTCTTTAGTTAATATTTCTTGAGCATAATTAGGACTAACGGTATTAATATAATCAGCAGATAATATTCCTATTTTCATAGCATCTATTTTGTCTCCATCTAAATCATAATAGTCTTCCATTAAGGCTGGGGTTAAGTTTTTATTCAAACCAGCATAATCTACTATATCAACACCGCTAATGCCTTGATTGGCTAAATTATGAATAGTAAATAATGTTTTTATATTTTTAAAATCCTGATACTTAATATTATATTCATCTAAGAAAGTTGGTAAAAGAGCGGTATGCCAATCATGACAATGTAATAAATCAATATTCCATTCTAAGCTCCTAATTGTCTCTACAACAGCCTTAGAAAAGAAAACAAATCTTTCTATATCCCTTACTTCTCTAGTATATTTACCATTCTTTAAATATTTTCTTCCTCCTAAGTATATTTCTTTAAAGTTAAATAATTTATGTTTTACTAAAAAAACCTTTGCTTTACTTTTGGGTAATTTAGTTTGATATAAATCAAAATAAGTTTTCTTATTATCTATTTCTATGGCTATCCTCTTTTTAATTAATTTAGATTTATATTTCTTTTTATCAATAGCTCCATAAAAAGGAATAATAATACTAATATCTAAATTTAATTTAGCTAAAGACTTGGGTAATGATCCCATAACATCTCCTAGGCCGCCTACTTTTACTAAAGGAAATAGCTCTGCTCCAGCCATTAATATTTTTTGTTTTTTCATATTTTAAAATACTTTAATCTTTTCATATAATTTATAAGGTAATAATGTATAGTCCCAAGTTCTTTGTACACATAAATCATTTTCTAAATCACCGTGATAGTCTGATCCTCCAGTTACTATTAAATTATGTTCTTTAGCTAATCGTAAATAATGAGCTACCTGACTATATCTATAATGAGAAGAAAAAACCTCTATACCTCTTATTCCTTTTTTCTTTAATTCTAAAATAAGATGATCATCTTCAAATCTTAATTGTTGTCCTGGATGTGATAAAATTGGTATGCCCCCTGCTTTCTTAATCATTTTTATTCCTAATTCAATAGGAATATATATTTCTGGAAAAGAAGTATTTTTTTCTTTAGTAAAATAATATTTAATTAATTCCCAATGCTCATAATTTCTTTTCTTTAATACTTTTCTAATCTTTTTTATATTATTTGGTTTAGACTCTATATGTCTAATTAAATTATTCATGCCAATATAGTCTGCTTCTTTTTTCTTTAAAATTTCTGGTTCAATAATAATTCCTTTTTTCTTTAATAAAGGTGCTATTTTTTTTAATAAATTAAACTTAGCCTTATGAATCTTCTTTAGCTCTTCATTAAGAAAAGGATTATTAATATCTATTTTATATCCTAATAGATGTAGCTTTCTTTTTTTATAATTAACATAAATCTCTATACCTGGTATAGCTTTAATTTTGTTCTTTTGGCATTCTCTTTTAAACTCTAGGGTACCCTTTACTGTATTATGGTCTGTTAAAGAAGCAATTTTAATATTATACTTTTTTAAGAGCTTAACTAAATTCTGAGGAGTATATTCTCCATCAGAATATAAAGAATGCATTTGTAGGTCTACATATTTATTTTTCATATCATTTATTATAGCAAAAAATACTATTATTTCCTAAATAATATTTTAATTTACTTTTCTTTGATAAATTCTAAGACCTTATTAATTAAATTATCATCTGGTAAAACAGAAGTATTTAGCATTAAATAGTCTAAACTACTTTTTTTAATTAACTCTAAATATACTTTCTGTTGTTCTAAATACTTAATTGGTTCTTGAGCTATTTTCTTATAATGAGGATATAATTCTAGTCTATCCTTTAATCTTTTTTTAATTAATTCTATATCTTCATCATATACTGTTAATATTATTTTAGCATTTTCTTTTTTTAATCTTTTCTCAATATCAGAGAAATCAAAATCATTATCATTATATAGTCTTTGATAAACAGCTTCTGTTAAGTGTAGTTTTTCCATTATAATATTAGCATCTACCATCTCTTCTATAAGCTCTATATACTTCTCTAAGGCTATTTTTCCGTATTTAGTACCATAGACACCTACATCACAATTAAACCAATGGCAACCGTCTAAAACTCTGCCACCACTATTATATTTTGGTTCTAGATAATTATAAATCTGGCTCATTAAATAGCTTTTTCCTGCTAATTCTGGTCCTTCAAATATTATTTTATGTTTCATATTAATAGATATTAAGTTCTTTTTTATTATGTTTTGCTAATTCTAAATATTTATTACTATCTTTTAATAAATCAAAAACAGAATTTTCAACTTCTTTCATATAAAAAAGAAAAACGGCACTTCTTAAGGCTGTCCAAGCTTGATAAAGATTAATTCTGTTTATATATTTAATACCAATATTTTTTAAATCTTTTTTAAAATATCTTTCTATAAAATATTCTTTATAGTCATTCATTTTCTGACGAGAAATAAAATTATGACCCATAAAATCAAATTGTTGTAAAAAGGTCCCTAAGTCAGTCATTGGATCACCTAAACAAATATCAGTTAAGTCTATCATTTTTAAATCTTTTGTATTTAAATCTTTAATAATAATATTCTCTGGATGATAGTCTCCGTATATTAAGACTGGCTTATGGTTTTGACTATATTTATTTTCCAGTTTATTCATTTCATTTATTAAATTTTTAATATATTCTCCTTGTTCTTTATTATCTATTAAAAAGTCTTTTACAAATCTTTTGGGATCTGGAATCATTTTGTCTATTTTAAAGTTATGCCAATCATAGTCCCCTTTATTTAATTTATGCAATTTCTTTATCCAAGAAATAACTAAATCAAAAGACTGTTTTAAGTCTTTGTTTGGGTCTTGGGTAAAAAAAGAAAATAAACTTTGACCCTCTGAGGCTTCATAAAAAAATGCTTTTTGTTTTTCTAAATAAAATAAGGGCTTAGTTACTTGTAACTTTCCTTCTGAAAAACCATTATTATATAAAAACTGAGCTTTATTAAAAGCTCCTTTTCGAGAACCGTCGGAATGAGCAGCAACAAAAATAGTTAAATAGTTATTACTATTATTTTTATTTAAGTATTTTATTTCATAGCCTACTACAAAAACAGCAGAAGTAATACCTAGGTGTCTTTTATAGGCATCTTCTTTTATTTCTACTATTTTATTAAAATTATTATAAAATTTAGATAATCTTTCATCTAAAATCTCTTGAATGAAATTCTTGTCTAAAAGTTTAGCCATTTCTTGTTTACTTTTTTCTGTTAAAGCTTTTTTATTCATAATCTATTTATTATATTTTAACCAATGTGTTTCCCAAATTACTTTTTTTATATTAGCATATATTCTTTCTGCTTTAATTTTTTCTTTAGCCTTTGCTAAAGGTAAAGACCTAATAGCTCTTATTAATTCTTCTGCTCCATTATCAATTACTTCTGGATTCCAAGACAAAGGAGAGAATGCAGATAGTCTCTGAGCGCTGGCCCACCAAAAACTACAAGATGATAGTCCTTTATCTAGATGTAGTCTGGCCCATTTTTCTTTTTGATACTTTTTATTTAAAGCTATAGCTAAGTTAGTTAATTCCCAAAGTAATTTATGTATTTTATTTTGTTTATTATTCCAAAGAATAAATGGTTGTTTATTCTTTAATTCTTTATCGCTACTTTCCCAAGATCCTGATCTTATACTAATATTCTTTTTTATTTTAATAGTTTTTAAATATTCAGAAATAGTTCTTACTTTTATTTTCTTCTTTAATATTTTTTCTAAATGTCCTTGCCAATCTTGATGTTGGTGGCCATATATTTCACCATCAGTACCGGTGACTATTGTTTCTTCTCCTTTTTCTTTTAATTTATTATAAATAATTTCTGGAGGATAGCTTTTAGATATTTTTCTGTTTCTAAAAACTACTATTAAGCCTAGTTTATTTATTTTGTATAAAATATTATTATCTACTTTACCTTTATAGTTTATTTCATCTATTATTATATATTTATATCCTAAGCTTTTAATAATTTTAGCTGTTTTTATATCGAAAGCCATTTCTGGTAAATAGAAGCCTTTTATCTTTTTAAAATTAAAATATTTAGTTAATATTTGTTTATTTAATTTTATTTGTCTTTTAATCTCTCTTAAAGGCAATAATGGTAAGATAGCGTGGTATTTAGCGGAAGAAGTTAATTCTATTCTATTCTTTTTTACTAAAGCCTGTATTCTTTTTATTAAATCTGGTCTTAACTCTTCTAATTGCTCTATTAAACTACCCGAAATATTTAAAGTAACTTTAAAATTATTATACTTCTCTAAAAGAGTTAGAATATAATCATAGCTTTCAATGGCTACTTGTTCTATTATTCCTTTATCTTGCCAAGGGGGCTGATAAATATGTAAAAAATTAACCCAGATTATCTTTTTCATGTTTATAATTTATTGCTTTTTTATATAATTTAATATACCTTTGTGCTGGTAATTCCCAAGAAAACGAAGCTTTCATTCCTCTTCTAACTAATGTTTTCCAAACATCTTTATACTTATATGTCTCTAAAGCTCTCGTAATAGCTACTAATAGTTCTTTAGGATCATATTTCTTAAAAGTAAAGCCATTTCCTATATAATCTTGGGGATCAAAATTAATAACTGTATCACTTAATCCTCCTGTACTACGAACTATAGGAACACAGCCATACCTAAAGCTAATTAATTGATTAATGCCACAAGGTTCAAATCTAGATGATAATAAAAATAAATCCGCACCAGCATAAAGAGAGGTTTCCATTTTTCTATCAAATTTAGTAATTACTATTTTCTTAGGATTCTTTTTTCTAATTTTATTTAATTTCTTAATATACTCTTTATCACCATCTCCCATTATAATAAATTGAATATTTCTTTTTAAAATAGTTGGTAATATATCTAATATTAAATCAAAACCTTTTTGCTCGGCAATACGACAAGTAGAAACTATAACTGGTGTTTCTTCGTCTATTGGTAAATTATAATACTTTTGTAAATACTTTTTATTTAAAGTTTTACGATGTAGTTTGCTAATACCATATTTTTTATTTAAACCTCTGTCTGTTTTAGGATTATACTCATTGTAATCAATGCCATTAACCACACCAAATAACTTATGTTTTCTGTTCTTTAATATACGATGTAAGTCTTGCCCAATGCTTCTATACAATATTTGTCGAGCATATGTTTCTGAAACAGTATTAATAATATCTGTATAAATAATTCCTCTTTTAGCAAAGTTAATATACTCTATATTTGGATTATTAAATAGCGGTAAAGCTCCTTGGCCATTGTCTTTTTTATCCAAAGGCACTTCCCACCAATTACTTCCTAATTGAAAGGTTATATTATGAATTGTAAAAACAGTTGCTGCTTTCTTAAGTGTTTTGCTTTTTTTAAACCTAGTTTTCTTTAAATAAGGTATTAGTCCTGTTTGCCAATCATGACAATGAATAATGTCTGCTTCAAATTTAAGTAAAGAAATTAATTTTAAAGAAGCTACAGAAAATAAATAAAAACGAGCATTTTCATGTTGAGATCCATATAATTTTTTATAGCGAGAAAAATATTTATCATTACGAACAAAATATACTTTTAGTCCTGGCAATAGCTCTGCTCTATAATAACTTATCTTAACTTCATTTTCTTTATCAATATGTAATTTAACATTTTTATATATTTTATCTAATTTATATTTATCTCTGTCTATTACTTTTTTATAAAAAGGAATAATAATAATTACTTCATTATTTAAACGATGCAAAGACTTTGGCAAAGAACGAGCAACATCAGCTAAACCACCTGTTCTAAAATAGGGGTCTAATTCTGAAGAAACTGAAACTATTTTCATCTTTTTCATATTTATTTTTATTTTATTCTTATTTCTCTAGCAGCAACTATAGCAATAGCTAAAGCATCAGCAGCATCATCTGGTCGAGGAGTGTCCCTTAACTTTAATATTGTTTTAACCATTAATCCCACCTGCCTTTTATTGGCTCCTCCATGACTTGTCACGCCTTGCTTTACTTCATTGGGTGTAAACTCTACTATATCTATATTATGCTCCTGACAAGCTAAAATAGCCACCCCTCTAGCTTGCCCAACATCTAAGGCTGTTTTAACATTACGAGAAAAATATAATTTCTCTATACCAACTATATCTGGTTTATATATTTTTATTAACCTCTTAATTTCTTTATATATTATTACCAATCTTTCTGAAAATTTCATATTTTTAGAGGTTTCTATGCTACCTGCTTTTATATATTTAAAACCTTCTTTGTCTTTAATAATTATACCAAAGCCTGTATCAGCGAATCCTGGGTCTAGGCCTAAAATAGTTTTTTTATTATTAATCATTATATATCTGCATTAGTGTATAATTTATCAAGATCATCATCTTCATCTAAGGCCTCTAAAAGGTTTAATAGTTTTTCTTCTTCCTCTACTTTAATTTTTTCTTTAGGTATATATGAAATATCAGCAGAAGAAATATTAAACTCTTTTAATTCTTCTTTTATCTTTTGTATATCATCTGTTTTGCTTATTATCCTAATATAATCATCTCCTTTTATTATATCTTCTACCCCTAATTCTATTAATTTCAATTCTTCTTCTTCAGATAATTCTTTTTGATCTATTATTATTTCTCCCTTTAAATTGAACATCCACAAAACACTACCACTACTACCTAAATTACCTCCTCTTTTATTTAAAATATATTTTATATTTGCTAATGTTCTGTTCTTATTATCTGTTAATGCTTTCATTAGTATAGCCACGCCATTGGGTCCATATCCTTCATATATTAATTCTTCTATAGGGCCGCCGTCTGCTTCGCCGCTTCCTTTTTTAACTGCTCTCTCAATATTGTCTTTGGGCATGCTAAAAGACTTAGCGTTATCAATGGCCATTTTTAATTTAAAATTACTATCTGGATCTGATCCTCCCCGAGCAGCAACAGCTATGTTTTTAGATAATTTAGTAAATAAATTACTTCTTTTAGCATCTTTAGCTTCTTTGGCTCTTTTAATTGTTGACCACTTAGAATGTCCACTCATAATTATATTAAAAAATAAGCTTAAAGCCTATTACTACTTTACTTTAGCAAAATAATACTAAAAAATCAATGAAAAATAGCTTGACTATTTAAAGAATAGATAATAAGATGAGAAACATATTAATGTTTTTTATCTAGATCTTTATTTAATAAAAATCTCCATACCCATGCTTGATGGAGATACCTCAAACCAAGCTAAGCTTGGTTTTTTTATTTAAAAACATCTATTGACAATATATGATAAATATGCTATTATACTATATTAGTTCATTACATAAACAAAAAGGAGAATATCATGAAGAAATCAATAATAATACTGTTTAGTATCATTATATCTGGTTGTGCCACTTATAGTGGGCAATCAACAGTAAATCTAGGTACCTTAGAAAGTCTAACCGGATTTGGATCAATTGGACATGGCAATGGAAGTTTTCAGATTAAATTTATTAATAAAAGCTCTCAACCAGTTTTTATTAATATTAATAAGAAGGCCCCAAGCTTTCGTAAAATAAACCCGGAAAGCTCTTGGACTTATCATAGCTCATCTAAAAAAGAAATTAACTATACTCTAAAATGGTGGTATAGACATAATAATTTTGAAGATGAAGAGCGTAGAGAAACGGCTGTTTCTCTAACTGCTTTATATGACCAAGGAGAGGTCCTAATTGATAATAACTTCTTACGCAAAAAAAGCGTACAAAAAGGAGTTGTCATAAATTACTTCTCTGAACCAGTTACTATCTATGATTCTCAAGGAAATAACTATGGGAAACTAGAAACTGGAGAGTGGAAATATGGCTATGTGGTCTCTGGACAAATTACTTTCTATTTTATTAAAGAAGGTAATAATTGGGGATCTCGCAAAACTAAATCCTTTACCATGCATGTTGATAATAAGGAAAATTATGATTGGCAAGGAGAGGTGATAGGTTGGGAATTCCATGTAAATTAATAAAAAACCCCTTACTTAAAAAGTAAGGGGTTTTAACTTTATGTTTTATTGTCCAACACCTGTGATGATATTATATACTGCATATACTATAGTGTATGAAAGTAAAACAACTGCAATACCTATAATAGAGTTTTTTATCATTCCCTTGGCTTCTGTAACTTTTTCTACACTACCTTGAGCAGTCATCCATTTAAATCCGCCTAAAATAATCATAATTACAAATAATAAACCAACAAAAGATAATAAACCATTTATTATCTTTACAACAGTGTTCTCTAAAGAAGCTTGTGGTAAATTAGCTTGCCCAGCTGCTGTTTTTAATCCAGAAAGAAAATCAGCCTGAGCTATTAAAGGAAAAAAACTAAGAAAAGATAATAGTAAATAATTTTTAATTTTATTCATATTTATATATTAGAGTATAAGCACTAGTAGGTTATTAAACAATAACCTACTATAGTCTAGACTATAATAATTTATAGTTGTATTATTCTGAGGTTGCGGTAAACATTTGTCCAATAACAAAAGATGCTATTGCATAAGCAGAGAATATTACCACCAAACCAATAATACCATTTTTAATTAAATTCTTAGCTTCATCAACTTTTTCTGAATTACCTTGAGAAGTCATCCATTTAAATCCACCTAATAATATTATAATTGTTGCTAATAATCCTAGTAAACCTAATAACGTGTTTATAACGTTGTTAACAGTATCCATTAAGGTTCCTTTTCCAACATTTATGGCGTCTCCGGTATTGCCAGACCAAAAGTCATCGTCGTGATTGTCTGCTAATACTCTTGATCCTGCTAATAAACTTGGTGCTAA
>CAZRZA010000018.1:0-10651 GCA_964604515.1 uncultured Gammaproteobacteria bacterium
GCCGTCAATCAGACTTGAACTGATGACCCCTTCCTTACCATGGAAGTGCTCTACCGACTGAGCTATGACGGCAATAATGGTGGGCCGGGAGGGATTCGAACCCCCGAAGGCATAAGCCAGCAGATTTACAGTCTGCCCCGGTTGACCGCTTCGGTACCGACCCATTTAATCTAAACCATCTATCTTTTCATTAAAGTATCCTATTTTCTTATTATCTGGATTTACTTCTTTTAATTTATCTAAATACTTTAATGCTAATTCTTTATCCTGAATAATTATACTAATATTTATTAAAAAGTCAAGAATCTTAGGATTATTACCAGATAATATTAAAGCTCTTTGAGCTGTTTCTAAAGCATATTTATACTCTTCTAATTCTAAATATACTTCTGCTAAAGAAATAAAATAAAGATAATTATCTGAAGAAAGAGAAATAGATTTTAAATATTCTTCTTCAGCTTCTTTTAAATTACCTCTTTCTCTGGCTAAATTAGCTAAAGAAGAAAATACTGCCGCATCATCATTATGAGTTAGTTTTAATAAATACCCTAAAGTTTCTTTAGCTTGTTCATATTCTTTCTGTTCAGTATAAACATCTGCTAATATTTTATATACTTCTTGATTATAAGCATCTATTTTTAAAGCATCTAAAAGCTTAATCTCTGCTTCTTTATAATTTTGTTCCGCAATATAATCTTTAGTCTCTTTAATTAAATCATCTATTAATTTAGATTTATCTAAAGAAGAGTCTAGTTTTTCATAACTTTTATTCTTTAAGTCTTGTTCTATTTTCTTTAGTTTTTGATAATATTCTTTAAGAGAATCTTTTAAAGTGTCATTTAAAGGTAATAATACCTCTTTACTACCTTTTATTAATTTATTAAATCTATTGATTATTCTTTGTTTTAATATTTCTTCTTTTTTTAATTTATGACGATAATCAGGTAAATTATTAATATCAATATTAATAATATTAGGAAATTTTTTAATAATTATAAAAATAATATACCCTAATGATAAGATAGTTAAAATTATAAAAAATATATCTATCATAATTATACTTTATTATTACTACCAAATATTTTAATCATTTTCTCTACTTCCTTTTGTACAGAATCTGTAGCTGGTCTTAATATCTGACGATAATCTATAATATTATTATTCTTTTTAATACTTTTCTTTAATGCTTTTTTATACGCTATTCTTAAATTTGTGTCAATATTTATAATACTAATACCATTTTTAATTAGTTTACGATAACTCCTTTTATTCAATCCTGAACCACCATGTAATACTAAGGGTATTTTAATTGCTGACCTTATTTCTTTTAATCTCTGATAATCTATTTTCTGATCATTATGAAAATTACCATGAGCTGTGCCAATAGAAATAGCTAGAGTATCTATTCCTGTTTTCTCTACAAATTCTTTAGCTTGATCAGGGTTAGTAAAATAATCTTCTATATTCATTTTACCCTTAGCAACAGAAGTCATTCCCTCTTTACCTAAAATAGCTCCTAATTCACCCTGCACAGCTATATTCTTCTTCTGAGACATTTTAACAACCTTCTTAGTTAAAGATACATTATTAGAAAAAGATTTCTCTGAGGCGTCTATATGGACTGAAGAATAGTTAATATTAAGGCATTCTTTTATTAATTTTATACCTTTGCCATGATCTAAATGAATAGCAATAGGTATATCTTTACCAAGAGTATTGGCTAAATTTATAATAATATTATAAAGAGTTTTTAAATTAGAATATCCTATAGCTGATTCTGAAGTTTGTATTATTAAAGGAGATTTTAATTTAAGACCTGCTCTAATAATAGCTTGGGTAATTTCTAAATTAGAAGTATTAAATGATCCCAGGGCATAATTATTTTTTTGCGCCTCTCTAACTATTTTTTTAATTGGTACTATCATACTTGTTTAATTAATTCTATAAATTCTGAGGCCTTTAAAGAAGCACCTCCTACTAAAGCTCCTTGAATATTTTTTAAATCAGTAAATTGCTTAACATTCTCTGTTTGAACACTACCCCCATATATTACCCTAACACTATCATATCCTTTATCTTCTAAAACATCTAAAATAGATTGTTTAATAACTAAAGCAGTATGAGTGGCTTCTTGCGGATTAATTACTTGTCCCGAACCAATAACCCAAACTGGTTCATAGGCAATAATAATGGATTGGTCTTTTTTTAATTCTACATCTTTTAAGGCTTGATATACTTGATGCATAATAATATGATCCTTTAAACCATCTGTTCTTTCTTTAAAGGTTTCCCCAACACAAATAATAGGTATCAAATCATTTTCTAAAGCATTAATTACTTTCTTATTAATTACTTCTTCTGTTTCTCCTCTGGCTCTTCTCTCTGAGTGTCCTAAAATTACATATTGACAATTTAAATCATGTAGTTCTTTTAAAGAAACTTCTCCTGTATATGATCCTTTTTCTTCATAAAAACCATCTTGAGCTCCTAAAATAATAGCAGTATCTTGAAAAACTTTAGAAACTTCATTTAAAGAAAGAAAATCTGGACAAATAACTATTTCTGTATCTCTCTTTATAATATTTTCAGAAACTAAAGATTTTAATAATTGAGCTTGTTTCAAGGCTTCCTCAACATCTAATTGCATTTTCCAATTAGCTATAATTATATTTTTACTCATATTAGATATTAAAAATATTAAAAAAACCAAGAGATAATAAGGTTACTAATATTCCGGCTATTATTACTCCTAAAGTAATATAAGCTACTGCTTCTTTCTTTTCTATACCAAATAACCAAGCAGCTACTGCTCCTGTCCAGGCCCCAGTAACAGGCAAAGGAATAGCAACAAAAAATATTAAAGCTATTTTACCCCAAGTAGTATAACTATCATTAAATCTTTTTCTAGTTCTCTTAAATAACCATTTAAAGAATTTAGCAAAAATATGATACTTTTTGCTGAACTTTTCTGAAAAAGGACCTATTAAGAATAGTATTAATATCGCTGGAATAATATCTCCTAAAACAGAATAAAAGAAAGCTTCCCAAATAGATAAATGAAATATTTCTAAAGCAATAGGAATAGAAGCCCTTAATTCTGTTAAAGGTAACATAGCTAAAAGAAAAGTAGCTAATTGTGGTGATAAATTTTGTATAAAATCTATAATCATTATTTTATTATACCATAATATTAATTAGACCAAAAATAGTTTTCTAAAGCCCAGCCTGCTAATATCTTTAAATCTTGAAAACGATGATCATTAGACTCTGAATTCAAAACTACAGTTAATATTTTATGACCATTATTATTCTCTATTTCTGAAACTAAACAATAACCAGCGGCATTAGTAAATCCTGTTTTACCAGCTGCTATATCTAAATATGAAGTTAATAATCTATTAGTAGAATATACTTTATAATATTTACCATTATAATTAGTAAAAGAATACACTTTCTTTTTAGTTACTTCTCTTATTTCTTCTTTACTAAATGCTTCTAAAGCTAATTCTGATATTTCTAAAGCAGTAGATTTATTATCATCATTTAAACCGGTAAAGTCTTTAAAGATAGTATTTTTTAAATTTAATTCTCTTGCCTTTTTATTCATTAAATCTAAATATTCTTCTGAACTTAAACCAGTACTCCTCACTAAAGCATTCATCGCATTATTATCAGAAGCTATTAAAGCTATATTGAATAAATTATTAATAGTTACAGTTTCCCCTCTCAAAACATGAGCTGTACCTCCATTTACTTCATCTTTAATACTCATGGTTACAAAACTAGACCAATTAGGATTAGTATCTAAAAATACTAAAGCAGTCATTAATTTAGTAAGAGAAGCTAAAGATCTTACTTCCTGCTCATTCTTTTGCCAAAGCATAGCCTTAGTATTTACATCTCTAATAATAGCTGAAGTAGCTCCTATTTTAACTCCTAAAGAATTATTATCTTTTTTCTGAGGATAATAATTATAATTCTCTAAAACTTGTTTTTCTATACTTACTTTATTATCTTCTTCTATATTAATTAAAGGAAAGTAATGAATCGGATTAGCCACTAACCCTAAGCTTACTATTAATTTTGTAATTAGAGACCATAAATTCATATAATTTCTTCTTTTTTAAGCTTCTTATACTGACCTAATTTTAAATTATTTAATTTTAATTTACCTTCTTCTAATCTAATTAACTTCTTTACTTCATAGTCTAGAGCAGAAAACATTCTTCTAATTTGTCTATTCCAACCTTGATGAATGGTAATTAATATTTCTTTTTTATTCTTTAATTCTATTTTATCTACTTTAGCTAAACCTTCTTCTAATTTAATACCTTTCTTTAATTTCTGAATATCTTCTTTATTAATATCTTTATTTAAAGTAATGGAATATATTTTAGCTATTTTAAATTTAGGATGAGTTAATTGATATGTTAAGTCTCCATCATTAGTTAATAATAATAATCCTTCAGAATCTTTATCTAGTCTCCCAACTGGGAATATCTTAGCTTCAGTATTTATTAAAGAAATAACTGTTTTACTATTATGAGGGTCTTGAACAGAACAAATATATCTTTGAGGTTTATTAAGTAAATAATATTCTTTTTCTTCTGGTTTTATTAATTTATTATTAAAATAAATATTACTACTATTATCTTCTACTTTAGTAGCTAAATCTTTAATTATTTCTTTATTTATTTTAACTTTACCAGCTAATATTAATTCTTCTGATTTGCGACGAGAAGCAATGCCAGCTTGAGCTAAAAATTTAGATATTCTGATCTTCATCTTTTAATATTCTTTGCAGATTTTCATCACTATTTAATTTATCATAATCTGGTAATTCTGTTACTGAATTAATTCCTAAATGTCTTAAAAAGTCTATGGTAATACTATAATTAGTAATTAAACCAGCCTGTATAGCTTCCGCTTCTATTAATCCTTTTATTAATAGATTTCTTAAAATTAAAGAGCAATTAACCCCTCTAATTTGTTCTATTTCTTCTTTAGCTATTGGTTGTCTATAGGCTATTATGGTTAAGGTCTCTAAAGAAGGTTTAGTTAATTCACTATTAATATCAGCTTCTAAATAATCTCTTAATATTTTACTATTATCAGGATTAGTTATTAATTGTAATTTATTATTATTACTAGCTAAATGAATACCACTTTCTTCATTATTATATTTTTCTTTTAATTCTTTTATTATCTGATCTAAATCTTTTAATTTTAAAAACCTCTTTAATTCTTTAAAAGAAACAGCTACTCCACTAGCTAATAATATACTTTCTACTTTTGCTTTATTATTCATATTAAAAATCTATTTCTTTATACTTACTAATATTTAAATTACCAAATAATTTATCTTGCTCTACTATCAACTCTCTTTGTTTGACTAACTCTAGCATAGCTAAAAAAGAAATAACAGCTTCCATTTTATTATCTTTTTTCTTGATAAAGTCTTGAAAACTTAATTTATTACTATTTCTAATTAATTCTTTTATATCTTTTATTCTTTCTCCAATAGAGATAGCTTTAGCTATTATTTTCTGAGGTAATTCTATTACTTTTTCTATATTATTTAATACTATTTTAAAGGTATCTTTCATTACTTTTTTAGTAACTTTTTGAGGTGGAATAAATTCTTTAATTTTCTCTAATTTATATGGTTTACTTCTAATATATGAAATCCTATTTTTATTCAATAACCTATTAATACCCCGAGAAGCATCATAATATTGTCTATATATTTTTAATTGTTCCTCTAAAGAAGAAGCATCATCTTCATCCTCTAAATTAAAATCTGGTAAAAGATGCTTAGACTTTAAATATATTAATTTAGAAGCTATTAAAAGAAAATCAGCTACTTCTTCTGGAATTAACTCTTTAGACTCTGCAATATAATTTAAATATTGATCAGTAATATGGGCTAAAGATATTTCAGTAATACTTAATTTATCTTTTTCTATTAATTTCAATAATAAGTCTAAAGGACCCTCAAATTGTTCTAATGCTACTTTAGACATTATCTTTTCTTCTTTTACGATCTCTAGTAATAACAGCCCAATGATATAAATAGACTGGTAAGCCTACTAATATTTTTGAAATAGCTGTTGAAGCATCTTCTTGTCTTCTAACTACCCTCTGATCTATATATTTTTTAGCTTCATAATCTGCTAAATAATTAGATATTATTTCTTTATCATCTTCCTTTAATTCACACTTCTGTAATGCTAATAACTGTTCTTTGGGTTCTAATTCATATTTTAAATGTATTGGTGATTCATATAAATCTAAATCAGCTTTAGTAAAGATGAATGTTTTTAAACCTAAATCTACCAAAGAACCAACGCCGAATAATAATACTATTAATCCTACTAAAGAAAAAAAGTATAAGTATATTGTTCTAATAATTGGGTTTTTCATATTTTTTACTTAATAATAATATCCCTATTATATCATTTATTTATATTTAATAAAAGAAAAAGACCTATTAATAAATTAATAGGCCTTTATTTTTAACAGTTATTATTTCCCGAAAAGTTTCTTAAAGAAACTCTTTTTTTTCCAACTATTTTCTACTACGGTAAATAAAACCCGAATCTCTTCTGAATACAAACATGCCGCATTACCTCTGGCATCTAGCTCTGCTATATCCATAGCAAAATTTAAATCATCAGAATTTCCGTTACCACGAACATAAACTATTTCTTCTAGACTATAATAGTCTAGAAGCCATTGATTATATTCAACAGGGACCCTTAGAATAACACTTGCTTTATAACCGTCATTATTAGAAGATATTTCTCTATTTACTACAGTGGTAAGTCTGAGAGTCTGGCTACAGAATGTATCTTCTGCAATAAGAGTTGAGAATAAAACTGTTATTGTTAAAATGAAATTCTTCATTTTTTTCTCCTTTTTGTTTTGTGTAATGAACTATTAAGATACCATATCTTAATATCTATATAATAGCATATTTTATCTATTTTGTCAATAGAGAAATAAAAACCCCTGTTATTAACAAGGGTTTATTATTTTATTCTATTAATGAATAACCGCCATACTCTTTATTTTCTAGATAATTAAATATTATTTTATTATCATCATGACAAGTTTCAATATCGATTTTATATTCTATTTCATTTATAGAAATACTTAAACAGCAGATTTTATTCTTTTTCTTTAGTTTTTCTATAATAGCTTCGACAACAAAAGAAAGATGTTTTGGTGCTTCATTAAAACAAACACCATCTTGATACATTTTATAACAGATATTCATTTTTTCTCCTTTTTTTATTTTAAATAACTATAATTACATTATAAAGTATATCATCTTTATATTTTTGTCAAAAGAAAAAGGGTAATTTATTAATCACCCTTTAATGATCTTTCTTCTCTTTTAGAGATTCTTAATCTTAATCTCTTTGCATACTCTTGTCCTTTAATTATTTTTCCTTTTTTGAGAGGATTAATAATTAAATTATTTAATTTATTAATAGCTTTGTCCATAACTAAGTCTGTAATAGTTATAACTTTTTGACCAGTACTTATTAAATTAATGGTATGAAGTTGTTTATTCTCTAAATTAGTTAAAAGTATTAAGAAAATATTATTATGATAAACAATAATTTCAATATCTTTTTCTTCTACTCCGAACTTTTTTCTTAATAAAGAAAGTGCTTCATTTATCACTTCTTTAACCATGCTTTCTCCTTTTTATTTTAAATAACGAATTAAATATAATAACATATATTTAATATTTTGTCAAAGAAAAAAGGGGAACTTATTTAAGTTCCCCTTTTATTTTTACACCGGTATTTTATTATACAGGTACTGCTTCTGTTTGAAGAGCTTGTGCTTCTAGAACTTTTCTTCGTAATGTTTGAAGATCATTTCTTTTATAAACAGCAAAGCTATTTTCAATCGGTGCTACTACTAATGGATTTAAATCTTTTACAAAATTTTCCATAGTTGTTGAACCAATAACAGTAACTTTAGTATCAGAACCTAAAGTATCAATAGAATAATGATCTCCTTGATACTCTTCTGAATCACTTACTGAAACAAGATAATTGATTTTTTGATTATCGTGATAACCAAGAACCATTTCAATATTATCTTCTTCAATATCGGCATTATCATGAATTAACCAAGAAACTAATTGCTGTTGCACTTTAATAGCTTGTAATTGCAATTTCATAAAGCTTCCTCTATCAAATATTGCTTTACCAGCTTTAATTGGTTGAATAACAGTTGGATTCTTTGCTTCAAAGAAAGAGGCCAATGTTTTGTCACCAATAATTCGTGCTTCTGCTCCAGATGTTAAAGTATGTAAAGAATCAAATTCTAAACTTTCTTCAACTTTTTCTCCCACTAAAACAAGAAAGTTAGTTCCATCAACATTATTATAACTAATGATGGTTTCTACTTTTGCTTGTTTCAAGGGTTTTTCTCTTTCAACTAAAGTGGTTATTTCAGATATTACTTCTGAATAAAGCGCTTTATTAGAGTTTTTAGTTGCAGTTCCAGTTGTTTGGTTTTGGTTTACTTTTCCATTATTCATGTTTTTTATTTCCTTATTGTTGTTTTGTTTTAATGAACATTCCCTTATCATAAGGGGTCTCTGATTCTTTAACCATAAAAGAACCGAGCATATATACTATACTATGTTTAATATTTTGTCAAGGGCTTTGCCCCCTCTTTTGAGAAACAGAGTTTATTTAAGTTTTAATCCTAATTCTTTTAGCTGTTCTGAAGATACTTCAGAGGGAGAATCCATCATTGGATCATGACCATCTGAGGTTAAAGGAAAGACAGTAACTTCTTTTAAGTTCTTCTCTGCTAATAAAACCATTAATAATCTATCTAAGCCCGGTGCTATACCACCATGAGGTGGTACACCATATTTAAAGGCCTCAAAATAATGTTTAAACTCTTTTTTTTGTTTTTTAGTAAATCCTATCAAATCCCAAATCTTTTCTTGTAATTTCATATCGTGAATACGTAAGGCTCCCCCCCCTACTTCAAAACCATTTAAAACTAAATCATGTTGATATGATTTTACTTGACCAGGATCTTTTTCTAATAATTTTTCATCTTCTTCTTTAGGAAGAGTAAACATATTATGAGCTGGTCCCCAAGTTTCTCCAGCGCCAATAAATTTATCATCTTCTTTTTGTTTTAATACTAAAGGAAAATTAATAATCCAAGCAAAAGCTAATTCGTCTTTATCATTTTTATCTTTTCTTAAATCTGGTTTATCAGTACCATATTCTTTCATTACATCATCATAGTTTAATCTAGGCCAAGGATTATTACTTATTTTCTTCTCTGGAAATAATTCTTTAACCATAGTGCTAAACATATTTTCAGTTAAAGTTAATATTTCATCTTGAGTCATAAAAGACATTTCCATATCTAATTGATAAAATTCTCCTGGACTTCTATCAGCGCGAGCATCTTCATCTCTAAAACAAGGAGCTATTTGAAAATACTTTTCTAAGCCAGCAATCATTAATAATTGTTTATACTGTTGCGGAGCTTGTGGTAAAGCAAAGAATTTACCTTTATGTAAACGAGAAGGAACTAAGTAATCTCGCGCACCCTCTGGAGTAGACTTAGATAAAATAGGTGTTTGCACTTCAGTAAAACCATCATTAGTTAAATAATTTCTTAAGAAATGAATAACTTTATGTCTCATCTTAATATTATAAGCCATTCTTTCATGTCTCAAATCTAAATATCTATACTTTAACCTTAGCTCTTCTTTAGCCTGTCTATCTTCATTTTCTATTTCAAAAGGAGGTGTTTCTGCTTTCGCTAATACTTTTAATTCTTTTGCTAATACTTCTATCTGACCTGTTAATTGATCTGCTCTCTTTTGTTTTTCTCCTCTGGCTTGTATTATCCCTTTTATTTCTACAACATACTCTGGTCTAATATTATCTAATATTTCTGCAGACTCTTTAGTCATTTCTTGGGGAACACAAACTACTTGTATTATTCCGGTGCTATCTCTTAAATCAATAAAGGCTATTTTACCCATTCTTCTAAAGACATGTACCCAGCCCTTTAGTATTACTTCCTCTTCAATCTTTTTTTCTATTGTTTCTTTAATGTATGTTTTCATATTATTTAGCTAATATTTCTTCTGCTTTAGCTTTTATCTCTTCTATAGCTTCTCTTTCTTCTCCCTCTACTTTAACATCTAATTCTAAAAGATTATTAAATAATCTTTTAGCAATGACTGTATTATCTAAAGATTTTTTTATGACCTCTTCTTTACTTACTTCATTCTTATTCTCAAAATTATTCATATATTTTTTATTTAATTATTTACCTATTTTACTAATATTCACGGTTTTTTGTCAATTTACCGTAATTAAGGCTTAATCCTATTAATTGTTCTCGGAAAAGGTATAGTTTCTCTAATATGCTTTATACCAGTTACCCAAGCCACTATTCTTTCTAAGCCAAAACCAAATCCTCCGTGAGGTACTGAACCATATTTTCTTAAATCTAAATACCATGCAAAACCTTCTAAAGGTAGTTTATGTTCTTTTATTCTTTTTAATAATGTATCATAGTCATCTTCTCTTTGAGAACCCCCTATAATCTCTCCATAGCCTTCAGGAGCTAATAAATCAGCACA
>CAZRZA010000019.1:0-10152 GCA_964604515.1 uncultured Gammaproteobacteria bacterium
AAGGTGATTATTTATTTTATGATGGACCTCCCTTTGCTTCTGGTACGCCACATTATGGTCATTTAGTGGGTGGTATCATGAAAGATGTTATTCCTAGATATTGGACTATGAATGGTTATAGAGTAGAAAGAAAATGGGGTTGGGATTGTCATGGTTTGCCAATTGAAAATATTGTTGAAAAAGAATTAGGTTCACAAAAGAAAAAAGATATTGAGAAATTAGGTGTAGATAAATTTAATGAATTATGTAAGTCTCATGTTTTAACTCATGTTGAAGAATGGGAAAGAGTTATTAATCGTCTAGGAAGATGGGCTGATATGAAAAACCCTTACAGAACCATGGATTTAGGATTTATGGAGTCTGTTTGGTGGGTTTTTAAAGAACTACATAATAAAGGATTAATATATGAAGATTACAGATCTATGCATATTTGTCCTCGTTGCGAAACTACACTATCTCAATCAGAGGTTGCGGAAGGTTATAAAGATATTAAAGACTTATCGGTTACAGCTAAATTTGAATTAGAAAAAGAAGAAAATACTTTTATTCTTGCTTGGACAACCACTCCTTGGACTTTAATAGGTAATGTTGCTTTGGCTGTAGGTAAAGACATAACTTATCTTAAATTAGAAAAAGATAATATTAAATATATTATAGCTAAGGAATTAAGAGAGAATTATGATAAAGAATTAAAAGGCTTTAAAGTTATTGAAGAATTAAAAGGTAAGGATTTAATAGATTTAGAATATAAACCACTATTCGATTATTTTTATGAAGAAGGTCGGGGTTGGAAAGTTGTTGAAGCTGATTTTGTTACTATTGAAGATGGAACAGGTATAGTACATATTGCTCCAGCCTTTGGTGCTGAAGATATGGCTTTGGGCAAAGAAAAAGATTTGCCTTTTATACAACATTTAGGTATGGATGGTTATATAGTAGGCCAGGCTAAAGATTTTGCCGGTTTACATGTTAAGCCTAATGATGATGTGCAAGCTACAGATATTGCTATTATAAAATATTTAGCAAAGAAACAGTTATTATTTGCTAAAGAAAAATATGAGCATAGTTACCCTCATTGCTGGCGTTGTAATACTCCTTTAATAAACTATGCTACCTCTTCTTACTTTGTCGCTATTACTAAAATAAAAGAAAGAGCTATAGAATTAGCTAAAGATATTAATTGGTCTCCTGCCCATATTAAAGAAGGTCGTTTTGGTAAATGGTTAGAAGGAGCTAGAGATTGGTCTATTTCTCGACAAAGGTTTTGGGCTTCAGTTATTCCTATTTGGAAATGTAATAAATGTGATAATAAAAAAGTATTTGGTTCTGTAAAAGAATTAGAAGAGATAAGTAAACAAAAAATTACCGATATTCATAAACATATAGTTGATAAAATAAACTTCTCTTGCTCTTGTGGAGGTATTATGACTCGTATTCCAGATGTTTTAGATACTTGGTTCGATAGTGGTTCTATGCCTTATGCTCAACAACATTATCCTTTTAAAAATAAAGAAAAGTTTGAAAATGGTTTTCCGGCTCAATTTATTGCGGAAGGCATAGATCAAACTAGAGCTTGGTTTTATTATTTACATATGATAGCGGTTGGTATAAAGGATGACTTAGCCTTTAAGAATGTTATTGTTAATGGCATGGTTTTGGCTGAAGATGGCAAGAAAATGTCTAAGTCTTTGAATAATTTTCCTGATCCTATGAAGATGATAGATAAATATGGTGCTGATGCTTTACGAATATATCTTTTAACTTCTCCGGTTATAGCAGCCGAGAATTTTTCTTTTATAGAAAAAGATATGCAAAGCACTTATCGTCGTTTTACAGGATTATTACAAAACATTTTTAACTTTTATGAAATGTTTAAAGGAGATACTATTTTAAGTGGTGAAGAATTACCTGAATTAAATAATGTTTTAGATAAATGGATAGTATCTGAATTACATTTACTTATCAGAGAAGTAGATGCTTCAATGAAAGAGTATAATTTATTAAAAGCAACGAGACCTTTAATTGAATTTATAGACATATTATCTACTTGGTATATTAGAAGAAGTAGAGACAGATTTAAGGGATCTAGTTTAGAAGCACAACAAACTTTAGCCTATACCTTAAAGAAATTATCTAAATTAATGGCTCCTTTTGCTCCAATGACAGCTGATATTATTTATAAATCATTTCAAAGCAAAGAAGAGTCTGTTCATTTAGATTCTTGGTTAGAATATAATGAAGAATTAATAGATAATAGTATTAAAGAAGAAATGAAAACTATTAGAAATATAGTAGAGATAATACATTCTGTTCGGTCTCAAGAAGGTCTTAAAGTTAGACAACCTTTAGCTAGTTTAGAAATAGAAGAAAAAATTAAATTAAGTGAAGAATATAAAGAAATATTAGCAGCAGAGTTAAATATTCAAGAAATTAAATTTGTTAAAGAATTAAGTGCTCATAAGATAATAGAAGTAAATAATTTTAAAGTATCTTTAGATATAAATTTAACAGCAGAGTTAAGAGAAAAAGGTATTATTAGAGAATTAATTAGATCTATTAATAGTTTAAGAAAAGAAGCTGGTTTAACAGCTAAAGATAATCCTTTAGAAACATATAATACTTCTTCAGAATATTTAAAAAATATTATTATTAATAATAAAGAAGAGTTAATTAAAAATACCTCAGCTCAAGATATAGTAGAATATAAAAATAAATTAAAATTCTCTAAAGCTATTAAAATAAATAAAGAAGAAATTATTTTAGGATTAAAAATAGATTAATGTCTTTTAAGACAGAAGCTTTTGTATTAAAAAATATTCCTTTTCGAGAAGCAGATAGACTGTATAGTCTTTTTACCCCTCAAGAAGGTATTATTCAAGCTATTTTAAAATCAGCAGCTAAATCAAGTAGCAAGCAAGCTGGTCATTTACCTACATTTTCTAAAGTTAAAATAATGATTGGTCGAGGTAAAATGGATTATTTAGCAGGAGTACACTTGATAAAAGACTTTTCTAATTTAAGAAAAGATATTAAATTAATGTCTTTAGCTTCTTCATTATTAGAACTATATATTAAAGAAAGTTCTGGCGGTCAAAAAGTAGCAGAATATTATCTTTTGGAAAATATATTATATTTATTAGATAATAAAGAAATAAGTTTAAATAGAAAAATATTATTGACTCGTATTTTTCTTTGGAAATACTTATCTTTAGCAGGTTGGCAACCAGAGTTAAATAAATGTGTAATTTGTGGTATTAAAATTAATAATGGTAATTATTGGCCAGGTCATGGTATAATATGTAGTAATCATGAGCAGGAGGGGAAGGTTAGTCTTTCTGATAATTGTTTAAAATTATTAAAAAAGATAATAAGTGATAATTGGGCAGAGCTTATTAATTTAAAAATAGACAAAGAATTAAATAAAGATTGGTTTAAGATATCTCAATTATTTTATCAAGCTGTTTATGAAAAACCAGGACAAGCATTAAAATTATATAATTATGGCTAAAATAAGAAGAAGAAGTATAGATGCTGCTAAAAGCTCTCCTCTTAGAAAGAAATCATATAAAGCTCCAACTATCAGAAGAAAAACTAAAATTAGAAAAAAAAGAAAAGTTTCTTCTGATTATACAAGATTAAGAAAACCTCAGAAAAATAATACAGGTCTTATTTGGTTTCTATTAATATTATTTTTAGCTTCTTTAGCTGGTTTTTTAAATTATAACAAAGAAACAGATATTATTATTACCGAAAGCTTAGAAATGAAAGTAGAGGCTAATAAAAAGATTGTTTCCGGAGAACAAATAGAATATATTATTCAGTATAAGAATTTAGACGATATCACTCTTACTAAATTAGAATTAAGCATACAATGGCCAACTGGATTTTATTTTGATGAATCTAATATTGTGCCCCATAATTTAGGAGCTACTACTTGGTTTTTAGAGGACTTAAAGCCTCAAGAAGAAAGAGAAATAAGTATTAAAGGGCAATTAGTTGGTCAAAAAGACGACCTTTTACAAGCTATATTTAATTTAGCATATCAACCAGAAAATTTTAATTCTGATTTCAATATTAAACAAATTATAGAAACAGAGATTGAAGATTCTAAAGTAGAGCTAATAATAGAGGCTCTGGACAAAACACTAATAGGAGAAGAACAGGATTTTGTGATTAAAGTAAATAATTTAACAGAAGAAGTTCTTAATAATTTATATTTAGATATATTATATCCAGATGATTTAGAAATATTATCTTTAGAACCAACTAAAGATGATCAATATTGGATTTTAAATTTAGAAGAGGAAGGAGAGTACACCATTAATATTAAAGGTATCTTTAATGCTGATAGCAAGAGTAAGCAAGTATTAGTATCAGAAATAGGTACTATGATTGAAGATAGATTTAGACCATTAAGTAGAGTAGAAAAGAAAATAGAAGTTATTAATCCTAAATTTGATATTAATTTAACTATTAATGGTAGGAGTAATGATCAAAATATAGATTGGGGAGACATACTACATTATCAATTAGAAATAATTAATAATAGTGAAGCTAATATTACTGATGTTGAAGTAAAAACATTATTAGATGGTCAGGCTTTAGATGAAAATAGTATTGATAGTATAGGAATATATAATAATTCAATGATTTCCTGGAATTCAGAACAATTAGAAGAATTAGGTAATTGGGAGCAAGGTAATAAAATAACATTTACTTGGGAAGCTCAAGTTATCAATGAACCTTTAACACAAAGATTA
Organism: uncultured Gammaproteobacteria bacterium; assembly: GCA_964604515.1. Classification (GTDB taxonomy): domain Bacteria; phylum Patescibacteriota; class Patescibacteriia; order UBA1558; family GWA2-36-10; genus CAZRZA01. Next base: position 4,761 of record CAZRZA010000019.1, read on the forward strand.
ATAGAGAATATAGTAAAAATAAATATTAAGGGATTAGATAATTGGGAGCAAGTTTCTTCTCCAATATTATTAAATGTTGGTGAAAGCCTTTCTTTTAATAACGGTATTTATTGGGATTTAGGTGGTATTAGGGTAGGCTCCGGTTCTTTGCCTCCTCAAGTAGGTGGTGAAACAAATTATTTAACAGTTTGGTCTTTGCCAGAAGCAACAGGAGATTTTGATTCAGTAATGGTTAATACTATTTTACCTCCCCAAGTTTCTTTTTCTGCCGAAGCTGATATTCAAGACGGTGATTTATCTTTTAATGAAGAGAGTAGAGAATTAACTTGGATTATAGATAATTTTAGTGAAGTAATATTACCAACCACTGCTTCCTTCATTATAAAATTAGAACCTTTATTAGAATATCAAGGACAAGCTATGACTCTTTTAAATAGTATAAATATTATAGCTCAAGGATTAGAAGAAGTAATAATATCTTCTAAACTATTAAAAACTTCAGATGTCATAGCCAATACTAATGAAACTATTGGTATTATAGAATAATGTATAAATTATTAAAGAAAAGTAAGAAATCAGAAGCTAGACTAGGTCTTCTTCATACTGCTCATGGTAAAGTAAGCACTCCTTTCTTTATGCCTATTGCTACGAAAGCAACTATAAAAGGATTAACTGTAGAGGAAGTAAAAGAATTAGGAGCGGAGATTATACTTTCTAATACTTATCATAATTACTTAAAACCAGGAGTAAAGATTTTTAAAAAGTTTAAAGGATTACATAATTTTATGCAATCCGATTTACCTATTTTGACAGATTCTGGCGGCTATCAAGTGTATTCTTTAGCTAATTTAAGAAAAATAAAAGGTGATAATATAGAATTTAAATCTCATTTAGATGGTTCTCAGCATATACTTAATCCAAAGAAAGTAATAGACATACAAGTAGCTCTCAATTCAGATATTATGATGGTTTTAGATGAATGTGTCGCTCTACCAAGTACTAAGAAAAATGCTTTAATAGCTTTAGAAAGAACTACTAAGTGGGCTAGAATAGCTTTAGATTATAAAAAGAAATTAAATAAGAATAAAAAAATAAAAAAACAATTATTATTTGCTATAGTACAAGGAGCAGATTATAAAGATTTAAGATTAAGATCAGCTCAGGAATTAATTGCTATGAATTTTGCTGGCTATGCTATCGGGGGATTAGCAGTAGGAGAGTCTCAGGACATTATGTATAAAGTATTAGATTATACTGTTTCAACTTTACCAGAGAATAAACCTCGTTATTTAATGGGAGTGGGTTATCCAGAAAATATTATAGAGGCTGTTAAAAAAGGTATTGATATGTTTGATTGTGTAATACCAACTAGAGAAGCTAGACATGGTAAATTATATTTAAGGACTAAAAAGAGCTTAAAGAATAATTTCTATAAAACAATAAATATAAACAATTCTAAGTTTAAAGATAACAAAGCTAGTATTAATAATACTAATTTAAAAGAGTATTCTCAAGCTTATTTACATCATTTATTTAAAACAAATGAACCTTTAGGATTAAGACTAGCTACTCTTAATAATTTAGAATTTTATTTAACTTTAATGAAAGACATTAGAACAGCTATTAAAGAAAATAAATTATGAATATTAATAAATTAAGAAAAAGATTAATATTATCTGATGAATTATTAATAGTTTTGACTATATTATTATTAGGAGTATTTAGACCAGATATAGTATTAATAGTATCTTATTTTGTTTTAATAATTTATTTATTAATAAGTAAAAGGAAATTATTATTATTTCATTTAGCTATTGCTTCTTTACTTTCTTTTTTATGGTTATTAATTGCTTATCAAGAATATAATTATAATCAAGATTTTTTAATTATTTTAGGACTTAACACTTTTCCTTATTTTGCTTTTTCTTTAGGATTATTTGCTTTATACTTAATATATTCTCATTATGAATATAAATTTAAAAACAAATCTTATTTGAGAGAATTATTATTAATAATCTTAACATACTTTCCTCTCTTAATTATAGTAGAAACTATAGCCTATCATTTATTTAATATTCAGAATATAGCTTCCGAAATGTATGCGGGCTTACCGATCTGTAATTGTTTACATGCTCGGAGATGGATGCAAATATCTTATTTTTTAATGGGCCCTCTATACTTTAGTATAATATATTTATTCAGAAAGAATATTAAGAGATAAAACCTTATAATGATAAGGTTTTTTTAATACTAAAAAAATGTTATAATATAATTATGGTAAAAAGTTTATTAGGACAAGCTCTTAAATCTTTATTCTTAGATAGTATCTGGGAAGTCTTATATTTCCCTTTTTGGTGGTATTCTCAAGGATTAAAAAGAATAATACTATATTCCTTACAAGGTATTAAAAATACTAATAGTAATTTAGCTTTATCTATTATGTTTAAACATATATTTAAACCTATGTATGGACAATATGATAGAACAGGAAGAATAATTAGTTTTTTTATGCGTTTAGTATTGCTATTAGCTAAAGTAATAGCTTTTACTTTTTTCATTATCTTTTATATAGCTTTAATATTATTTTGGATTATTTTACCAGTGTTTACTATTTATCAAATTATTTTTAATTTACCTATTATATGGAAATAGCGGAATTACAAATTTGTCAGCAATGTCAGGGTTCTGGAAAAGAAAATAATAAAGAATGCAGTGTTTGCTTTGGTCATCAAGAATATTATTTTAAAGATAATAATTTTATTTATTTTGCTAAAGAAATAAGTAAAGGAAGAATATTTATTCAAGAATTTAAAAATATTTTTGATTTCATTATTAATGGAATATTAATAGTTTCTGTTATTTTAAATTTACTCATTATTTATAAAATATTAAATAGCGTTCAATTTGATCCTCATAATTTAATGGTTAGTTTACAAATAGTTTCTTTAGACAATCTTTATTTATGGGTTTTAGTTTTTCTAAATATGTATTTATATTATCGAATTACTATTCCTTCTATGAAAAGAGAAGTTCACTTAAAGTTGCTAAAGAATAAAGGTAAATTTACTAAATATAATATTGCAGATTTTTTAAATAAGGAGTCTAGCATTATTTTGGATAAAGCTTGGTTATATGCTCAGAGTAAGAAAAATAAAACAGTAGCTGTTTGGCATTTATTATTTATTCTCTTAAACGATAAAGATATAATGCTAGTTTTAGCTAGATTAGGAGTTGGTGCTAAAGTACTACAAGAAACTATAGATAAAAATTTAAAGTCTTTAGTAGATAAAGAAGATAGCAAGGTAATAAATAAAGAATTAAAAGACACACTTTTAAATGCTTTTCTTCATTCTCGAGCTAGGGAGTCTGAGAGAATAGCAGAAATAGATCTTTTAGCTTCTTTGGTATTGTCTTCAGAGTCAATACGTAATTTCTTTTATGATTTTGATATAGATCAAGATAAAATAGACAATGTCATTACTTGGATTAGAATAAATAAAGAATTAACAGATAGATATAATAGGTTTAGACACAAAGCTTTCTTTAAGCCTAAAGGGGGCATGAATAGATCATATACAGCTATTGCTACTCCAGTTTTAGATTCTTTTTCTCAAGATTTAACAGAAATGGCTATTCACGGTTCTTTGCCATTATCTGTTTCTAGAGAAAAAGAAATAGAGAGCATATTAATTACTATAGAAAGTGATTATGCTAGCACAATATTAGTTGGTCCTTCAGGAGTTGGTAAAACAAATATTATTGAAGGCTTAGCCAATAGAATGATGGCTGAGGAGATACCAGAATTATTTCAAGATAAAAGATTGGTAAGTGTCTCTATTCCTTTTTTAATATCAGGGGCACAAGGTACAGGGGCATTAGAGCAAAGATTTCTAGCTATCTTAAATGAAGCTTCAATTTCTGGTAATATTATTTTAGTAATTGAGAATATTCATCAATTAACAGGTATTACCTCCGAAGGAACAGAGGGTTTAGATCTTTCTGAAGTATTAGCTAGTGAAATTAGAAAGAGAAATATTATTGTAATAGGCACTACTAGTAATAAAGATTATATGCAATATTTAGAGGGCAAAGCTCTAGGAGACTCCTTAAAGAAAATAAAAGTAGAAGAGCCTGATAAGAATCAAACTATAAAAATAATGGAAGCCCATGTTGGCATTATAGAGAATAAGAATAAAGTATACTTTACTTATAATGCTTTAGAAAAGATATATGAATTAACAAATAGATATATTCCAGATAAATATTTACCTCGTAAAGCTTTAGATACTATGGATGAAGTAGCAATACAGGTAGCTAAAATAAAATCTAAAGATAAATTAGTGAGAAGTAAAGATGTGGCTACTCTTTTAAGTAGAAAAACTAATATTCCTTTAACAGAGGTTACAGCAGAAGAATCTGGTAAATTAATGAACTTAGAAGAAGAGATTCATGAAAGAATAATAGGACAAGAAGAGGCAGTTAAATTTGTTGCCTCTGCTTTGAGAAGGGCCAGATCAGAATTAAGAGACAAAAAAAGACCTATTGTTAATTTATTATTCTTAGGACCAACTGGTGTTGGTAAAACAGAATTAGCTAAAACTATTGCTGAAAAATATTTTAATGATGAAGAAAATATGATTCGTTTTGATATGTCAGAATATCAAAATCAAACTAGTTTAGCAAGATTAATTGGCTCTGCTCAAACAGGTAAGCCTGGTTTATTAACTGAAGCAGTAAGACATAAACCTTTTGCTTTATTATTATTAGATGAATTAGAAAAAGCTCATCCAGATATTTTAAACATCTTCTTACAAGTAATGGAAGATGGTAGATTAACAGATGCTTTAGGTCGCAAAGTAGATTTTACTAATCTTATTATAGTAGCTACCTCTAATGCTGGTACTTCCTATATTCAAGATCAAATTAAAGCTGGTATTAGTGTAGATGATTTTAAAGATGAATTAATAAAAGAAAAGATTAGAGATGTTTATAGACCAGAATTTTTAAATCGTTTTGATGGTGTTGCTGTCTTTAGACCATTAACTCCAGAGGAAATATATAAAATAGCTGGTTTATTACTTAATAAAGTAAGGAAGAGATTAGAAGAAAAGGGTATTTTATTTAAAATAACTGCAGAAGCTCAAAAAGAATTAGCAGAAGCTGGCTTTGACCCTGTCTTTGGTGCTAGACCCTTAAGAAGGGTAATACAAGAAAATGTAGATAATGCCTTAGCTAAATTCTTATTATCTGGTAAAATAGGAAGAAGAGATACTGTTATTTATGATATTGGTGGTAAATTATCTATTAAAAAAGTAAAAGGTTTTTAAATAATTAATAATAAAAAAGTATACTTTGTTTAAAATGTACTTTTTTTATTTAGCTTGATTTATAG
>CAZRZA010000020.1:0-9296 GCA_964604515.1 uncultured Gammaproteobacteria bacterium
CATGCCGCCAGCGTTCACCCTGAGCCAGGATCAAACTCTCAATAAAATATTGTCTATTATGACAAAAAAAATTTAAACTTGTTTGAATTGACTATAAGCAGATCACTTCTAAATGGTTAAACTAACTAATTTAATTCTTAATAAATTTTCAAATAACGAATTTAAGAAAAAACAGGAATACCCTCAGATACTTCTGTCTTGCCTCAAATGCAACTCTAATTTTTTAATCAGCTATTTTTAAATGCTTAATAATATTAAAGTAAAAAGGATATATTGTCAAGTATTTATAGTTACTTACTATGTGTTTTTCTCCATTCTTTAATTTTTTGATGATGACCAGATAATAATACCGGTGGAACTCTTAAATTTTTAAATACTTCTGGTCTAGTATATTGAGGATATTCAATATTAAATTTTTTAGTTTTTTTATTATACTCTGAAAAAGATTCTTCTTTAAGGGAGTCTTTTTGACCCAAAACACCTGGTATAAGACGCGTAATGCTATCTATTATTATTCCCGCTCCTAGCTCACCTCCGGTTAAAATAAAATTACCAATAGATATCTTTTCGTCTATAAACTTATCAATACGAGCATCGATGGCCTCATAATGTCCTGCTATTAAGATAATTCTCTTATATTTACTCAAGCTTTTTACTTTATTTTGATTATAGGTATTACCTCTAGGCGTTAACAGAATAACTCTAGTACTTTTGTTTTTTCGAGGATAAATCTTTTTTAAAGTTTTATAAATAGGTTCTATTTTTAAAATCATACCGGGACCACCGCCATAAGGAACATCATCTACGGTCTTGCGTTTATCATTAGTATTGTCCCTAATATCATGTTTGTTAATAATTATTAGTTTTTTTTCTTGTGCTCTTCTAATAATAGAAGAGTTAAAATAACTATCCAAAGAGTTTGGAAATATAGATAATAAATCAAATCTTATTTTTTTCTTTTTCATAAATTAATATTAACATTACTCTCTAATAAATAAAAGACCCGCTAATAGGCGGGTCTTTTATTTATATTAGTTTATAATTTTAACTCTTCAACCTCTTCCTTAGCTTCTTCAGACTCTTTAGCCTCTTCAGCTTCTGGTTTAGCGGCACCCTCTTCTCTTTCGGGCTCATAAACCTTTAAGTTGATGTAAGAATTCATCTTATTACCAACAATTTTTAATAGAGTACGCAGAGCTCTAGCGGTTTGACCTTGTTTACCAATAATCTTACCCATCTCTTCTGGGTTTACTTTTAATGTTAAAAGCACACCTCTTTCGTCAACTTCCCTTTCAACAACAACGTCTTCTGGTTTATCAACTAATTCTTTAACAATTGTTTCTAAAAATACTTTGTCTTCCATTTTCTTTGTGGTTAATAATTTTCTCTTCTATTGTTTATACCTAAACAAGTGTTTCTAGTATATAATAATGAAATACTAATGTCAATTTATTTTTCTTCTTTAACTTCTTCTTGAGGAGAATCTTTTTTTTCTTCTATCTTTTCTTCTTTTGTTTCTGAGGCTTCTTTTTCAACATCTTTTGTCTCGCCCTTATCTTCTGTTTCTACTTTAGGGCTTTCTTTAGCTTCTTCTTTCTTTTCTTCAGACTCTTTTTTCTTTTCATCTATTTTTGTTTTTCTTTTTTTACTAATTCTAACAGCCTTACCTTTTTCACCGGTAATAATATCTTCTTTTATTAAAAGATTCTTAACAACATCTGAGGCCTGCGCACCAACACTAAGCCAATGTTTTATTCTTTCATCTTTTAAGACTATTTCTTTAGTATGAGGATTGTAATTACCCAATATTTCTAAATGATTTCCATACATATCTTTAGTATGCTCAGAAACAACAATACGATATACTGGTTTTTTCTTTTTTCCTACCCTAGCTAATCTAATTCTTAACATTTTTTAATTTTTAATACTTAAGTAAATTAAACATGTCCGTGATAACGCGACTTATATTACTATAATTTATATCATTTGTCAATAATGTGACAAGTTTTAAAAAATATTATATTATATATAAACTTAAACATTAATATAGTATAATGAAAAAATTATTAATTGGATTTATTGGACAAGGCTTTATAGGTAAAAATTATGCTGATGACTTTATCAAAAGAGGGTTTGATATTATTAGATATGATATTGAAAACTATAAAAAAAATAAAGAAAAAATTAAAAAATGTGATTTTGTTTTTATTGCTGTTCCAACACCAACAACTATAAAGGGTTTTGATTCTAATATACTAGAAAATGTTCTTCCTTTAATTGGTGCTGGTAAAACTGCTATCATTAAATCAACTATAGAAATAGGAAGTACTAGAAAATTACAAAAAAAATATAAAAACATTACAATTATACATTCTCCTGAGTTTTTAACTGAAAAAAACGCAGCCCATGATGCTCAAAGTCCTCAAAAAAATATTATTGGTATCTTAGATTTAAATAATAAAGAATTATATGAAAAAGGAGAAAAAATATTATCAATATTACCAAGCTCTCCTTATAATAGAATTATTTTAGCCGAAGAAGCAGAAATAATTAAATATGGTAATAATAGTTTCCTTTATTTTAAAGTAGTGTTCTTTAATATTTTATATGATTTAGCTCAAAAGCATAATTTAAATTATGAAAACATAAAAAATGCTATTACGATTGATGAGCGTATTGGTGCTAGCCACACCAATGTAAAAGACTCTGGTGGCAGAGGAGCTGGTGGTCATTGTTTTCTTAAAGATTTTGAAATATTTATAAATATGTTAAAAGAATTAAAACTAGAACAACAAATAAAAGCTTGTGAAGAATTAAGAAATTTAAATTTAAGATATTTAAAAAATAGCTCTAAAGACTTAAGTTTAATAAAAGATATTTACAATAATTAAATACTAAAAAACAGCCCTTAAAAGCTGTTTTTTATTTTATCTAAGAAGCTATTTTATCAGCTTCATCAAAGTTCATTGATAAAAGACTAGAAACACCATCGTCTCCCATGGTGATTCCATAAATAATTTTAGACTCCTGCATGGTAGCTCTATTGTGAGTAATAGCAACAAATTGTGTTTTGTCTGATAATTCGGCTAATATTTCGGCAAATCTAATTGAATTAGCCTCGTCTAAAGCAGCATCAACTTCATCTAAAACAACAAATGGTGAGGGGTTATTAGCTATAATAGCTGATATTAAAGCGATAGATGTCAAAGCCTTTTCTCCTCCAGAAAGCATATTAACATTAGCTAATTTTTTACCAGGAGGAAGAGCTTTTATTTCTATACCATATTGTTTTTTAGCTTTATTATCTTCTTCTGACTGAGCCTCTTTTATGTCTAGTATTAATTCTGCCTGACCTCCTTTAAATAATTTTTGAAAATATTTATTAAATAGTTTATTTATTCCTTTAAAGGCTTTATCAAATTGAGTAGAAATAGTTTCTTCTAAGTCTTTTATAATTTTTTCTAATTGCTTAATTGCTTTTTCTAAATCATTTATCTGTTTATCTAAAAAGTTATGTCTCTCTTTGACCTCTTTATATTCTTTGATAACCTCCTCATCTATACCTCCAATGATATTTAATTGTTTTTTGAGGTTTAGTATTTTTTCTTTTGTCTCTTCTAGATTTATTTCTTTAATATCTTTATTCAATTTTATATTACTAGCATCGTCTCTCATTTCTTTGTTTAAATCTTCGTATTTTGTTTCTAAACGAGCTAAGATTATTTTTATTTCATTTAATTTGTTATTTTTAATATTAAACTCTGCTTGAAATTGACGAAATTCTTTTTGACTTTTAACTAAAGATTGTTTTTTACTCTCTTCTTCTTTATTAAAGTCTGCTATTTCTTCTTCTTTCCTTTTTACTATTATATTTTGTTCCAAAATATTTTCGTCTAATTGTTTTAACTTTTTTATTAAGTCATCTTTATTATTTATTTTATCAAAATCTGTTTTATTTTCTATTTTAATTAATTCCTCTTTATTCTTATTAATATTAATATTTATTTGTTTTAAGTTATTATTAATAATAGCTATTTTATTTTCTGCTTTATTAATTTCTATTAAAATATTTTCTTTGTCTTTCAAGACTTGATTAAAGTCTTTTTGAATATTACTTTTACTTTGGGACTTAATTTTTTTAATCTTCTGCCAAATACTTTTTATTTCTTCAAATAATTTATTAGCTATATTCTTAATATTTGTAAAATTATCTGTCTTATCTATATTATTTATCTCTACCTCTAATTCTTTTTGTTTATTGTATAAAATATCAAAATCCGAAAACAAACTTGCTGTTATTGTTTCTTTATTTTTATTATCTACTAAATCTTTTTCTATTTTCTGAAAACCTTCTTTAATTGTGTTTTGTTTTTCTCTTAAAACCCTTAACTCTTTGTTTGTTTTTTCTGCCTCCCTATTATTATGGTCTCTGCCTACTGTTTCTTTGGCTAATTCTTTTTCTAAAAACTCTTTTCTGTTTTTGTTCCAAACAGCCTCTGTTTTACCAGCCGCTAATAGGTTTAATTCTATTTGTCCGTCTAAAACTGTTTTTTCTTTTAAAAGGTAGTTTAGCTTGTCTTGTTCTGTTTTTAATTTATTATTTATTTCTTGAAAACTATCTTGGCGAGAAGAATGGTTTTCTTCTTTTTCTAAAATAGTTTGTAAATTAATTAACTTTTGATTTAAATCAGAAACTTCCTTTTCTAATTTATTATTTATTTCTCTATTGTCTCCTAGTTTTGTTTCTAAATTATTAACCAAATGTCCATAATACTTACTTTGCAATTCCTTTAGCTCTTTGCTTATTTTTTCTCTTTTTTCTAATTTATTTACTTGTCTTGTTAGGCCACGCAAACGAGGAGTCAGTTCATTTAAAACACTTCTTGTTTGTTCTATGTTTTCTTTAGCATGTATTAATTTATTTTCTGATTGTTGTTTCTTTATTTGAAATTGCTTAACACCTGTGGCTTCATCAAAAAATTCTTTTCTTTCAGCAGCAGAAGAAACTAAAATAGTAGTAATCATTCCCTGACCAATAACACTATAGGTCTTTTGTCCAAAATTAGCTTTAGCTAAAAGCATTTGAACGTCTAGTAGTCTAACTTTATTATTATTAATTAAGTACTCTCCTTCTCCCTGACGATTAATTCGACGAGTTATTATAATTTGTTCATATTCTATATCTACTAAACCACTTTTATTATTTAAATATAAGTCTACTTGTGCAAAGCCAAGCTTTCCTTTTTTATCAGATCCTGAAAATATAACATCTTCTGATTTTTTACCACGTAAAGTTTTAGTGCTTTGTTCGCCTAGAACCCATCTTATAGCATCTGCTATATTTGATTTACCAGAGCCATTGGGACCAACTATGGTTGTTAGTTCTCTATTAAAAATAAATGCTGCTGGCTTAGCAAATGATTTAAATCCTTGAATTTCTAGTTTTTCTAAATACATAAATGAAAAATAAAATGCCTCGATTAAGACATTTACTATTTTAGCATATTTTAAGAATAAATTAAATAAAAAGGGTCTCTCTTAAATATTCTTAAGAGAGACCCTGTATCACCAGCATAAAATGACAGATAAGCTGTCGCCGGTGAATTCCTCCGTTCCTAATGTACTAATTAATAACTTATAATAACTATATTATTGGTATTTTGTCAAGACTTATTATTAACTTTTTCTTTAATTCTTTCTAGGGCTACAATAAAAGCAGCTGTTCTTAAGTTTGTATTATGCTTTTTTGCTACCCTACTTGTTTCTTGCCAAGCTTTTATTATTTTCTCTCTCAATTTAGAATTAACCCCTTCTTCTGTCCAGTACTTATCTTTTAAGTTTTGTAACCATTCAAAATAAGAAACAATAACTCCTCCGGAATTAGCTAAAACATCAGGAATAATAATCACCTCTTTTTTGTTTAGTATTTTTTCTGCTTCAAAAGTTGTTGGTCCATTTGCTAATTCTAGTATTATTTTGGCTTTTATACTTTCTACATTATCTTTGTTTATTTGATTCTCTAAAGCAGCTGGAATTAAGATATCAATATTTAATTTTAATAGTTCTTCTTGTTCGATTTCTTTAGCCATAGCAAAGCCTTTTAAAGTTTTGTTTTCTTCTTTATATTCTAATACTTTTTCTATATTAATTCCTTTTTTATCATAAAAAGCTCCTTTAGAATCAGCTAAGGCCACGACCTTATAACCTGCGGCATATAATAGTTTAGCTATAATACTTCCTGCATTACCAAATCCTTGTATGGCTATACTTGGTTTGTGATTTAATTTTCTTTCTTTAAGAACCTCTTCTAAAACATAAAAACCACCTTGTGCTGTGGCTGACCCCCGTCCTTTTGAGCCTCCTTTTTCTAGTGGCTTACCAGTCACAACCCCTAAGGATGGTCTATTAACTAATTTAGAGTATTCATCAACCATATAAGACATTATTTTGGGATTAGTATAAATATCTGGAGCTGGTATGTCTTTTTTTGGACCAATAACATCCCTAAATGCCCTTATCCAGGACCTAGCTATTCTTTCTACTTCTTTTTCACTCAAAGACTTGGTGTCTACAACCACACCACCCTTGCCACCTCCCATTGGTATGTTTACTAAGGCTGTTTTTATAGTCATCCAAAAAGCCAAAGCCTTTACTTCTTCTAAATTAACCTGTGGATGAAAGCGAATACCGCCTTTATATGGCCCACAAGCACTATTATATTGTACTCTGTATGCTGAAAATGTTCTTAGGTCTCCTTTATCCATTTTTATCATTAAATTAGCTGTAATGGTTCTTTCTGGGTAACTCAAAAAACTTAATATATTTTTGTCTAAATTAATAATTTTAGCAGCCTTTTCTAGCTGACTCATGGCATTATCAAAGGGGTTCATTTTTTATTCTTTTTTTAATTTATTCCAATCTGGTATTAACCCTGGTGTTCCTTGAATATATTTATATGCTTGTAGTGCCGCCTTACAGCCTTCTCCGGCTGAGATAACTATTTGTTTATATGTTATTTGAGTAATATCACCCGCCGCAAATAGCCCCGGTGTTTTTGTTTCGCAGTCTAAAGAAATTTTTATTTCTTTTCTCTCTGTAAAATCAACCAGTCCTTTTAGCCAGTCTGTTTTTGCTATATGACCAATTTCTATAAAAATACCATCTACTTTAATTTCTTTATCTTCTTCTGCGGAGGTATACACCAAAGATGTGACCACCTTTTCTCCTTTTATTTCCTTGGTAGTAGCATTAAAGATTACCTCTATTTTATCTATAGCTTTAACCTGATCTATTAATATTTGTTCTCCTCTAAAAATATCTGTTCTGTGTATTAAATAAACCTTGCTTGATAGTCTACTCAAATACTCTGCAGCATCTAGAGCTGAATTACCACCACCAATAACCGCAACAACCTTGTCTTTATACAGTGGTCCGTCACAAGTAGCACAATAACTAACCCCCTTGGCAGACAATTCTTTTTCTCCTGGAACGTTTAAATTACGTGGTGTTAAGCCAAATGACAAAATAACAGTTCTAGCTTTAATTTCTTTTTCATCTACTGTTTTAATAATAAAAATTTCTTTTTCTTTTTTAACATTAACAACCTCTTTAAAAAGAAATTCCGTTCCATATGCTTTGGCTTGCTCTTGAAATTTCTGCATTAATTCTATTCCTCCGGTATGCTTAAAACCAGGATAATTCTCAATATCGTCTGTTAAAGCCGCTTGTCCTCCTAGGTCCTTAGATATAATCAATGTTTTCAGAGAACGACGAGTTGTATAAATAGCAGCGGTTAGCCCTGATGGCCCGGCACCCACTATCACTACATCATAAATCATGTTTTCCATATTCTATTGTTTATAATTGTTTATTTATTTTACCCTTTAAATCATCTTTTGTTTGTAGTCCTGTCATGTCGTCTACAACCTCTCCGTTTTTAAATATTTTTAAAGTTGGGATGCTCATTACCTCAAACTCTTCAGCAACCTCTTTATATTCATCAACATTTAGCTTAAATATCTTTATGTTTTCTTTGTCTTTAAGGTCTTCAGCTAATTCATCTATTACTGGTCCCTGCATTTTACATGGTCCACACCAAGGAGCCCAAAAATCTACCAATACTACCCCCTCAAAACTCTTAACTTCTTCTTTAAAGTTTTTATCATTTAATTCTGCTGCCATATTTTTTATTTAATTATTAATTATGTTGTTTTAAAAAAAATACTTATTAGCTCTTTTAATTCTTTTTTAGTATTTATTTTCTTATTATCAAAACACCCATTCACCTTATCATTTATTAAAAGTTTTGTCACTGAATCTAAAGAAGCACGAGCAGCCAAAACTACTCTTACTATGTCTTCTATATCTCTTTTATTATTGTACATTTTTTCAATTGCCCTAACCTGTCCTTCTGTACGATGTAAACGAGATATTATTTTTCGTGAATTACAAACTTTCTTTTTCATAATATACCCTATAGAGGTATATTACTCTATTACTAGTCTTAAGTCAAATTTATTACATTTCTTGACTAAGCATTAAGTATAGAGCATACTAAAGGTGTTTTTTGTTAATTAAAAAAGGAGCGTCATGTTTAATGATATAAGGAAATTAAAAAATAAAGTAAAAAAAGAAAGCTATCTTATGGGCAGCAAAACCCATGCTAATCTAATATATGTCCTTAATGAAGAATGTGTTTTTTTAAAAAATAACTATCAAAACATTAATGATGTTGTAATAGATTTATTGCTCATTGAAGGCTTAGATATTATTAGTCTTTGTAGTTATAAGGCTAATGATAGGTTTAATCGTAATGCCTTTGATCAAACAATTATGCAAAGTGAAAGTGCAAAAATTGTTATAAAAGCTATTGAATCTCTATATGAGTATATTAATTCTATTAGGGAGCTAAAAACAGCATTATCAAAAGAATTAAAATATTGTATAGAAACGTCTCTAGAAGAATATATTTTGTCTAAAGATGTTAAAAAAAAGATTCTTAAACAAGCTATTCACAAACAGAGAGAAATCTCTATATAAAAAGAAGCCCTGTATTTAAAAATACGGGGTTTTATTTTTTTTAACTTTGCTAATATTAGGCAAGATACCTATTTAGAGTCTTTTTCGTCTTCTGTTTCTCCAACCAACTCTTCTAATAAATCCTCCATTGTAACCAGCCCCAAAACCCTTTCTTTTCTAATGATTAAGGCCATGTGACTGTGTTTTCTTCTCATTTTATTAAAAATATTATTAACCTTTTCATTCTCATCTTCCCTTATTATTGTTTGAATATAGTT
>CAZRZA010000021.1:0-9048 GCA_964604515.1 uncultured Gammaproteobacteria bacterium
AGCTATTGCCAGGTTCGATTAGCATTTCACCTCTTACCACAACTCATCCCCTAGTATTGCACGACTAGTGGGTTCGGGCCTCCACGACTTGTTACAGTCGCTTCACCCTGGTCATGGCAAGCTCACCTGGTTTCGGGTCTAGTGCATACAGCATTATTACTATGTGCTCTATAGCTATAAATAGCTACAAAGCACTAAGTAATATACGGACTATTAATCCTTGCTTTCACTTCACCTACCTCCCGAAGGAGTTAAATAAGCTGCATACAGCTAACTCGTTGGCTCATTCTTCAATAGGCACGCCGTCACCCTTCTGCAAGCAGAATAGGGCTCCGACTCCTTGTAAGTATATGGTTTCAGATACTATTTCATCTCCCTTTCGGGATGCTTTTCACCTTTCCCTCACGGTACTAGTTCACTATCGATCACTAAAAGTATTTAGCCTTGGCGCATAGTGACGCCGATTTCCCACAAAGTTTCACCTGCTCCGTGGTACTCAAGAGAACTATAACATATTATTAATTACCTTTTATGTACAGGACTATCACCTTCTTTGGTCAGTCTTTCCAGACTATTCTATTAAATAATAATAATATTGCTTTACGTCTACAAGCCGTAAACAATAGCTTCTTATAACCCCTTAAACAGCATTAAACTTGTAATTATTTCGATACCTCTCATCTTACCGAAGTAAGACTCAAGGTACTTTATCTTATTTAAGGTTTGAGCTTTTCCCGTTTCGCTCGCCGCTACTCAGGGAATCGAGATGTTAATTAAAGCTGCTGACAATTAAAAATTATCAATAACTCTAATTAACACATTAATTCTTTCTTTTCCTCTGGGTACTAAGATGTTTCAATTCCCCAGGTTACCTCCAAATAACCTATGTATTCAGTTATTGGTTTCCATTCTTCAAATGGAAGGGTTTCCCCATTCGGAAATCTCCGGATTATAGATTGCTTATCATCTCCCCGAAGCTTATCGCAGATTGCTACGTCCTTCATCGTCTTTTAGTGTCTAGGCATCCACCATATACCCTTATTAGCAACCATCAAAAATTTTAAAAACTTTTGATGTATTTATTTTGATTCATTTGTAATTGCATACAATTGAGTATTTTTTATGATGCTCATAAACATTACTACTACTAATGTAGTAATTTTTATAAATATTTTATTGTCAAAGTTCTCCTTGCCTTACTAGACAAAAAGCAGAGTTTTAGAAGTCGCAAATAAATACTGCCTACTTATTAAAAACCTGCTTGCTGTCTATTAATTTAAAGTTACAAAAAACCGCTCGGAAGCGGCTCTAATAAAAGATATTATTTTATCAAAAGCCTACTTTTTAAAAAGATTAAATTGTATTTCTTTATTTAAAGTTATCATATTTATTAGTAGCAATATTATATACTAAAAAAAATATTGTGTCAAATGGTTTGGGGGTCTAAAAAATACATATTACCCTTAGATAATATGTATTTTAATTACTTTTGTTTTTTATAAAATCTCAACAGTTAAAACTTGAGAGCCAAACTGTATAGCATCATCTCTTTTCTCCATCCAAATATCTAAACGATAATAATACCTTTCGTTCATACGATCTTCAACAATAAATATTTTATCACCATATACTTCTGGAAAACGAACTCTGGTATTTCTGGGTAAAAAATTAGCAGCTACAACACCATCTCTAGTCCTGGTACCAAAAGCAGTAATAAAGGGAGTGTCATCTGTTTGTTCTTCTAAGCTATTATAGGCCGTAACTACTATTTTCATTACTTTTCTAGCTTTTCTAATAGGAATATCTGGTAAAGTAGGTTTATTATAATGTGCTTTAATAGTAACCTCTGCCTTTGCACCTTCTATATAATTTAAATTACTAATTTTAGTTTCTGCTAAAACAAAATTAGGAAAAGTAAATAAAATTAAGTTAGCTAGTAAAAAACTAACCTTAAATAACCTTATATTGTCTCTTTTAATTACTTTATACATATTTAAGTAAATTAAAAAACCCCTAGTTTTGGGATTTCTATACTCTTAATAGTAGCATATATTATTACTTTTGTCAACCTAACTTTGCTTAATTTAAAATACCTGCTATAATGTTTTACATAAATTAATAATTAAATTAAAGAAAAAATTATGTCTAAAAACTTTATTAACTCTTTATCATCTAAGTCCGCTTTTAAAGTTGGTCTTTTAAGTGGCTTAGCTTTCGCTTTTGTTGTTGGCTTCTTTATCCTTTTAGGATTTGTTGTTGATAAGGATGGTAGTGATAATGATTCTGATGGTTTATCAGCGGCTAACCCTTTAGTAACTATTGCTAAAGAATTAGGTGTTAATTCAAAGAAATTAAATAAATGTATTGAAGCAGATAAGTTTGCTGATAAAGTAGCGGCTGACTCTAGAGGTGCTCAAGATGCTGGAGCTAGAGGAACACCTTATAATGTTATCTTATCAGGAGATTTAAAAGTTGTTGTTCCGGGAGCTTTGCCATATTCTCAAGTAAAAGAAATGCTAGACACTATTATAGCCGGTGGCACACCAGAAACCAATGACCCTAATCTTAATATAGAAGGAATTAAAGACGGCGATAGAGTTTTGGGTGATAAAGATGCCCCCATTACTATCGTTGAGTTCTCTGACTTAGACTGTCCTTTCTGTAAAAGATTTCATGTAACTATGCACCAAGTAATTGATAATTATGATAATGTTAATTGGGTCTTTAGACACTTCCCTTTACCTCAATTACATCCTGATGCTACTAATAAGGCTAAAACAGCTGAATGTGTCGGAGATGTTGCTGGTGAAGATAAGTTCTGGGAATTCGTTGATGTTTTGAGTAAAGAATAAATAATTTTCTTAAAAAGAAAACCTACATATTACTATGTAGGTTTTTTGTTTCTTGTTTTTTGTTTAAATCAAAATATCTATTTGAGAATACCTCCATTTAATGATAAAATATAGATATGAAAAAATATTCTTTAAAAGAATTAAAAGAGATAGCTAATTTAATAAGACAAGATATTATTAATATGCTCTATCAAGCTAAATCTGGTCATCCAGGAGGAGCCTTAGGTATGGCCGATGTCTTTACCGTCTTATACTTTCAAGTACTTAAACATAATCCTCAGAGACCAACTTGGATTAAAAGAGATAGATTAATATTATCCAATGGTCATATTTGTCCGGTCTTATATTCTTCTCTAGCGAGAAGTGGTTATTTTCCTTTAATAAAGTTAAAGACATTAAGAAAAATAAATAGTGCTTTACAGGGACATCCTCATTATGATCCTAAATTAGGTATTGAAAATAATGGTGGTCCCTTGGGCCAGGGAATGTCTCAAGCTGTGGGCATGGCTTTAGCTTCTCAAATGGATAAATTAAATAATACTATTTATACTATTACTAGTGATGGGGAACATAATGAAGGACAAACTTGGGAGGCTATTATGTTAGCTGCTAAGTATAAATTATCTAATCTAATAAATATAGTAGATTATAATAATATACAAATAGATGGCTATACTAAAGATATTATGCCTTTAAAGTCTTTAGCTGCTAAATATAAATCATTTAACTGGTCTGTTTTAGAGGCTAATGGCCATAATATGAAAGAAATTATTAAAGTATTAAAGAAAGCAAAAAATATAAAAAATAAACCGGTAGTAATAATAGCTCATACTATACCGGGTAAATGTGTAGAGTTTATGGAAAATAAATTTATCTGGCATGGCCAGGCACCTAATAAAGAAGAAAGAGATAAGGCTTTAGAACAATTAATTAATTGCTATTAAATGTTAAAGAAAGAAATAAAAAAATCAACTAGAGATGCCTATGGAGAAGAACTGTTGTCCTTAGCTAAAAAAGACAAAAATATTGTTGTTGTTTCTGCTGATTTACCAGAATCAACCAGAATTCATCATTTTGCCAAAGAATTTCCCCAGAGATTTATAGAAACTGGCGTTGCTGAGCAAAATGCTTTAGGAGTGGCCAATGGTTTAGCTTTAGCTGGTAAAACAGCTTATATGTCTAGTTTCGCTGTTTTCAGCCCTGGTAGGAACTGGGATCAATTAAGAGTTTCTGTTTGTTATGCCAATACTAATGTCAAAATAGTTTCTACTCATTCTGGTTTAGCAGTAGGGGAAGATGGTGCCAGTCATCAAGCTTTAGAAGATATAGCTATTACAAGATGTTTGCCTAATTTAATAGTTATTGCTCCTCTAGATTATTTAGAAACAAAAAAAGCTTTAAGAGCTATTAATAAAATAAAAGGTCCGGTGTATTTAAGATTAACTAGAAATAAAACTAATCTTATTACTACCCCTAAAACTCCCTTTAAAATTGGTAAAGCTAATCTAATGCAAAAAGGTAAAGATATTACTATTGTGGCTTGTGGTCCTATCATGAATGAAGTGCTTTTAGCTGCACAAGAATTAAAAAAGAAAAAAATTAGTATAGAGATAATAAATAATCATACTATTAAGCCTTTGGATAAGAAAACTATAATAAATTCTATTAAAAAAACAAAAAGACTATTAACCGTTGAGGATCATCAAAGACATGGGGGACTGGGCTCTGCTTTAGCAGAATTAGTAAGTCAAAATTATCCTGTCCCCATGAAAATAATTGGAGTAAATGATACTTTTGGAGAATCAGGAGTACCAGAACAATTATATAAAAAATATAATTTAAATAAAGATTATATAATAAAAGAAATATTAAAATTATTAAAAAAATAAATATGTTAAATGCTTTACAAAACTTTCCTCAACAATTTACTTATCAACCTAAAATAGAAAATAGTAAATATTATAAAAAAAGAAATAAATATATTGTTTTGGGAATGGGTGGCTCTCATTTGGCCGCTGATCTTTTAAAAACTATTAATCCTGAATTAAATTTAATAGTACATAGTAATTATAATTTACCTTCTTTATCTAAAAAAGAATTAAAAGATTATTTAATTATAGCTAATTCCTATTCTGGTAATACAGAAGAAGTTATCTCTGGCTTAAAATTATCTTTAAAGTATAAATTAAATATTATGGTTATTGCGACAGGTGGTAAATTAATTAAATTAGCTAAAAATAATAACTTACCTTATATTCAAATGCCTGATACTAGTATACAACCTCGTTCAGCCTTAGGATTCAATATTAAGGCCATTGCCAAGGCTATAAGGCTTAATAAGACCCTAAAAGATATGGAGTTATTAGCTCAGAAATTAAAGCCTTCTACTTATAAGAAAAAAGGTTATAATTTAGCTCAGAAATTAAAGAATCATATTCCAATAATGTATACTAATGCTAATAATATATCTTTAGCCTATAATTGGAAAATAAAATTTAATGAAAATACTAAAATACCTGCTTTTTATAATACTGTTCCGGAACTAAATCATAATGAAATGACTGGTTTTGATTATATTAACAGTACTAAGAAATTATCTGCTAACTTTTACTTCCTTTTCATAAATGATAAAAAATGTTATAATAAGAATATTAAGAGAATAGAAGTATTAACAAAACTATACAAGAAAAAAGGTTTTAAAATTATAAATATAGAACTAAACGGTAAAAATAAATTAGAAAAGATATTTTCTAACCTTCTCTTAGCCGATTATACCTCATATTACCTAGCTTTAGAATATAAAGTAGAGCCAGAACAAGTGCCTATGGTTGAAGAGTTTAAAAAACTTATATAATTATTAAAGAAAAAAGTATGGCAAATAAAGACAAGTGGCTAGAATGGTCACATCGTATTGGTACATTTTTTGTAGCCTTGTTCATCTTAGATGTTCTGTGGCATTACTTAAGACCAGTACAACCAGAGTTAATAAATCAATTCTATGAAGTATCATATCTTTGGTTTACAGGTTTTAATTTAAAAAGTCTTGTTCTAGCTTTAGTACAAACCTATGTTTGGGCTTATATTATAGTTGGAATATGGTATATAACTCAAGATTTCTGTAAGTGTAGAAAATAATACTTGTATTATAAAAAGACTCTTTTAATAAAGAGTCTTTTTTGTTTTCTTTATTTAGCAACCAAACTCTCCCTCAATACTACAACCATTAAAATCACTGTTGGTAACCTCTCCTGGTTCTGCTCCGCTAGAAATATAGTTGGCTGGATTTACCGGCGTTTCTCCGTCATGGTTCCATATATTCCAATAATATCTCCACTCCTGCCAACCAATACCTAGGTGTTTTACATAAATATCATGCTCAACAAGCATTTTTCCTATTTTCCTTCCTGTCATACAAGGGGCGCTATAACAATAAACGATAATATCTTTATTAATATACTCTTCTTGCATTTTTTTAAACTCATCAACAATTCTTTCTACATCTCCATAAGCAGACTTATCAGGGGATAAATAAGCTGGTACATTTAATGCTCCCGCAATATGAGCTGTTTCATATTCTTCTTGACTCCTTAAATCAACTAAAACAAAGTCTTCGTCTTCTTTGCCCATGTGTTTACGAATGTGATGAGGACTAACATGCACAGCGTTTTCTACTTCATAAAATTCTTTAATAAGATCTTCATTTGTTTTTATTTCTTCTTTGGAAACAATAAGACTTACCATTCCTCCAGCAATAGCACCACTTAAAATTGCTAAAATAAATACTTTTTTCATATTATTATTTATATTTTTTATTAATTAATCATCTTTAGTTTATGCTAAATAATAAAACATGTCTAGTGTTTAAAAAGTCACCTTTTTAAAAGGGGTGGCTTATTTATTTACTTTACTTATTATTAGAGATTAATTCTAGTATAACTCCAGGACCATTTTTGTTGAGGATATGTTTCGTGATAATAATCATTAATATATTTAATTCTTAGTCTATTGTCTGACCATGAATCATAATTATTGCTTCCGTCTGAGCTTCCGTCTTCATGCTCCATATTAAGAAAAAAGTGTCCTCTTCCATCTTCTGTGTCTACCTCTATATTACCTTTATTATATGTATTATGTAATAATTGTGTAAACCCTAAGTTTACATTAGGAGGAGACGTGTGAACAAGGTATGTGTCTATTATGTGTACTTCTGATCCCCATAATTTTAAGGTTAGAAGATATGTAAAACTTTCACCGTTGGTATAAGGAAACTGAATCACCTCTTCTACCTCTGTTTGTTCTCCTTCGTTTGTTGGTGTAATTATAGTACCAGACTTAGAATCAGAATATATTCCTTTTGTTTTTAATTCACCTGAGTTGTTGATAATAAAAGAATCGTTGTCTCCTTTGCTAATCTTAAGACCATTGTTTCCTGCATATAAACTCCAGGCAGCTGTGCTGTCCCATGTGTCTAACCAAAGTTCTCCTCCTTCTCCTCCGCCGTCAATATAAGCTTGAGTTCCTATGTGTAAATTACCACCACCCATAAAAAGACTTCCTGCTGAATCTATTATTAATCTATTCTCTTTTACAGAGCTGCTTGGGTTGTTGCCCTCATGTGTTAGTTCCTCGGCAGACTTTTTCTTCCAAAAATTTAAAGAACCATCGTTGTTGTTTTGATAAATGCCCCAATAATCATTATCACCTGATTGAATGTCTATTTCTGCATTAACGTTGTCATCACTATTATTTGTTTTAACATGAAGTTTTCTATTGGGCATAGTAGTGCCTATACCAACATTACCAACCTCGTTAATTCTCATCCTAATATCTGGGTCATTAGCATTAACACCGTCCCAGGTTACAAAGCTTATTCCTTTATTGTAATGACTACCATAAGAGGTTCCTTGAATAAAAAACTCTCCATATTCGTTCCAAGGAAAAGCACTGATACCGTTGGTAGGATCGTCAGGAATTCTTTGTGATCTGTGCAGCATAGGGGCTGCCCAAAAAGCTCCGTTCTCACTGTGGAAATCGCCCAGGCTGTCTGTATAGTCAAACTCACTGGAACCAGAGTCTTCAGGATCATCAGATTCAGGGTCTTCGCCAATGTTTGTGCCTCTTACAAATCCCGTTCCTTCTATATTACCTTCACTATTTAAACGAGGGTGAGACGCTAAAATAACATTAACACTATCAGCGGTTCCTAGTACTGTGCTTCCCATAACATGTAACTTAGCCCAAGGATCTACGTTACCTATACCAACATTACCTGTGGCACCGTCTATATACATATGCGTATTCATGCTAACACCAGCAATAGGACGAGAAGCAAGTCTAAAGGAATCATTATCATGATTATAAACAAATTCACTCATAGCATATTGATCTGGATCAGTAAAATAAAAACCTCCTTGTTTATCACTTGGTGACCAAACTTCAAGCATAGAATGATTATTATTTTCAAAAACAGCAGTAGTATACTCATAACTATATACACCCTGAACACCTGAGTCACCTTTATAAATATGTAGTTTAGTTTTAGGCTCAGTAGTGCCTATGCCTACATTACCGCCATTGAAGTAACTGTCTCCAATAGTGCTTATTTTACTATTTGTTATTCCTTCATAAAATAATTCAATATAAGGAGAGCTGCCATCGCCGGCAATATTAATTCTTTCTTGTGTACCATTAAATCCGAATATACTTAAATTAGCATCGTCAATATTAATGCTTTTTACATTAATATTACCCTCAATATCAATACTACCATCACCAACTATATTAAATGGTCCTAAATTAAGGTTTTCTTTTAGAGGATTAGTTGGTATATTTACTGTTTGTGTTCCTGGTGTTCCTGTCGGACCCCTCCATGTTTGTTCTTGTTCAGCTTTACTTATATTAATAGTATTAAAGAGTATAGTATTTAGAATAAATACTATACCTATTAATACATAAAGATGATTATTATTTATTTTCTTTAACGTATTATTATATATATTTAATATTAATATATTATAACATGAAATTAATAAAAAACACACTCTATAAAGAGTGTTTTTTTGTGGAGCGGGTAAGGGGAATCGAACCCCTATCTTCTGCTTGGAAGGCAGACATAAAAGCCATTATACTATACCCGCTAAGTTTAAATGGTCGGGGTGAGAGGACTCGAACCTCCGACCTCATCGTCCCAAACGAC
>CAZRZA010000022.1:0-7879 GCA_964604515.1 uncultured Gammaproteobacteria bacterium
GATGGTCGTTTACAAGCTAATCCACCAGCAGGATTAGTAGACTTTTCTAAAGCTTTACCTAGATTTAGTAATAGAATCAATTAAAATAATTATTTGGTTCTCTATTTAATATATGGTATAATTTAACAAAGATTTAAGATATGAGTTTATTTTCTAAAACTAGTAATAGCTATTTAGGTATAGATATAGGTACAGCCAGTATAAAAATGGTTGAATTAGAAAGCTATAAAGGACAGCCCAAATTAAGAACATATGGTTATGCTGATGTAACTAGTAATGTTTTGCGTGGTAGCGTTGAAAAGAATAATAAAGCTATTGCTGACTATATAAATTTAATAGCTAGAAAAGCTAAAGTACAAACTAATCAAGTTATAGCTGCTTTACCTACCTTTTCTGTTTTTAACTTTATTATAAATCTTCCTAATATGCCTAAAAAAGACTTAGATTCTGCTGTTAAATGGGAGGCTAAAAAGTTTATTCCCTTACCAATAGAAGAAATGATTTTAGATTGGAAAATATTAAATAAAGAAGATAATATAAGTAGTAAAAAAAGTGTTGCTAATTTAGAAAATAAAGAAGAAGATAAGAAGGGTAAAGAAGAAGAAAAAGAGGGTAAAGAAGAAGCTCAAAAAGAAGAAGTAATAAAAGCTAAAACTAAGAATTATCGTATTTTATTAACTGCTGCTCCTAAATCTTTAGTAGCTCGTTATATTGATATATTTAAGAAAGCAGAGTTAAACTTATTAAGTCTAGAAACAGAGTCTTTTGCTTTATCTAGATCTCTTTTAGGTAATGATAAATCAACAGTTATGATTGTTGATTTAGGAGCAACAACAACAGATATTTGTGTTGTTGAAAACGGAGTCCCTATCCTGAACAGAGGTATTGATACAGGAGGAGAGTTTATCACCAAATCAATTATGAATAGCTTAAATATTAGTTTAGATAGGGCAGATCAATTTAAAAGAGACTTTGGTTTATCTGTTTCTGATGGTCAAAAAAGTGTCCCTGCTATTATCAAGAAATCTTTAGACTTTATTATCAATGAAATTAAATATGCTTTTGAATTATATCAAAGACAAGGAGACAAAAGAATCGACAAGATAATATTATCTGGAGGATCTTCTTTTTTACCTAATTTACCTAATTATTTATCAGAATTACTTGGTTTACCAGTTATTATCGGTGATCCTTGGGATAGAATAGTATATCCTTTAGATTTAAAACCTGTCCTAGGAGAAATAGGGCCTCGTATGGCAGCTTGTATTGGTCTTTCAATGAGAGATATTAATTAAGAGATAATGGATGAAAAAAATATAAATTTAATGCCAGAAGGAATGGGTTCAGAAAAAAAAGAACCCTCTCTTAATAATGATCAAAATATTAAACCACAATTAGTTATTCCAGAAAAAGAAGAAAAGAAAAAATCTTTTTTTAGTAAAGTATTTAAAAAAGAAAAGAAAGAAGAGGTAGTAAAAGAAGTAAAGAAAGTTGTAGAAATAAAGAAACCAGAACCTATTATTACTCCAAAAGAAGAAACAAAAGATCCTTTTGCTTTGCCATCTGCAGGAGAAGCAAAATTTCATGAACCAAAGCCTTTGATGAGGGCTAAGTTCTTAGGAGGAGATGATGATGTAGATTTAATACCAGCAGCTGCTAAGATTAGAAATTGGAATCAAATTCTTAACCTATTATTTACAGCTTTTCTAACTTCATTCTTTGTTATTATAGTTTTTTATTTTTCTTTATTAATTTTTGAAAGAGGTTTAAATATTAAACAAGAAATAACTAGTCAAGAAATATCTAATATAGAAGAAAAGTTATTAACCTTTGAATCTTGGAATGAAGAAGTAGAAGACTTAGGACAACAAATAGCTTCAGTTTATAGTCTTTTGAATAAACATATTTATTGGACTAACTTTTTCGAACTTTTAGAAAAATATACTTTAGCTGATGTTCATTATAGTGGTTTTTCAGCAGGTCAGGGTGGTAATTTAACTTTAAATGCTTTAGCATCTGACTTTGATTCTGTTTCTAAGCAATTAAAGATATTAGAGAGTTCAGAAGACTTTTTGACAGATATTAGAATTTCTTCAGCTTCTCTTTCTGAAGCAGGAGTTAGTTTTTCTATCGCTTTAACTTTAGATCCAGATTTATTTTATTATCAAGAAAATTAATATGAAAGAAGGAAATAAAAATCAATTTGATAGACCATCTGATATATTATTATTATTTAATAAATATTTAAAGATTGTTTTTTCTTTAGTTATTGCTCTTATTTTAATTTTTGGTTATTTTCTTCTTTTGCAACCTAAAATAAATACTATTAGAACTACCAAGGGTGATATTACACCAGAGCTAGTAAAGAAAGAAGAAAAATTGAATAAGCTTTTAACAGAATTAGGTGATTTAGAAATTAAGTATAATGATATTAAGAATAGAAGGTCTCAAGATTTAGAAAAATTATATGATGTAATTCCTAATAATGCTGAAATAGCTGATATATTCTTAATAGCTAAGCGTTTAGCAAATGATTATGGTTTTCAATTATTATCTATTGATATAGTAGAGCCAAGTAATAAAGGAAATAAGAAGGGAGCGGAAGAAATTAAAGAAAGTGATTTAAAGTCTTTAGTAATTCATATGGTAGTAGCTCAAGTTAATGACTTAGGAAACGGTTATGATGCTTTTAAAGAGTATTTAAATGGTTTAGAGAATAATTTAAGATTAATGGATATTCAAACTGTTAGCTTCGAGGGTTTTTCTGATGCGGAGAATGAAACTTATGCTACTTTTAATTTTAGTATTATTACTTATTTTAATAAGCAAAAAGATGCCTAGAAATAAAATTATTATTATCTTATTAATAT
Source organism: uncultured Gammaproteobacteria bacterium (assembly GCA_964604515.1). Taxonomy (GTDB): domain Bacteria; phylum Patescibacteriota; class Patescibacteriia; order UBA1558; family GWA2-36-10; genus CAZRZA01. The sequence continues at coordinate 2,871 of CAZRZA010000022.1, forward strand.
TAGCTTCTATTTTAATAATAGGTGGTTTGTATTTTTATAGAATATTAGTAGCCGAAAAAGAAAAGAGTGGTAGTGAAAGTGTTTTAAAGGGCATTAGAATAGAAAAGATAAAGAAATTAACTGAAGATAATATAAATTATTTTATTAATAAAGATTCTTTTACAGAATTAGCTAATAGTAAACAGTATCAGAACTTAAAAGATGTTAATCTATTCTTAGATTTAAAAAGTGGTATAGGTAATTCTGATCCTTTTTATAATCCTAATATAGTAGCAGAAGAAGAGTAATGAAAAAAGAAGATTTAAAAAAAATTCTTGATTTTCTTCAAGAAAATAAATATATAGATAGTAAGCAATATAGCGGATTACTTCAAAAAGAATTCGCTTCTTTTTCTGATTTAGAAAAAGAATTAACTAGAATAGTTATGCTTTCTAAAGAAGATATAGCTAAAGTTAAAGCTATTTCTTTTAATATGGAGTATATATCTTTAATGGGTAAAACTATTAATCCTACTATTTTAAATATTTTACCAGCTGATTTAGCAGAAAATTATCAAATGGTTGTTTTTAGTCAAGAAAAAACTTCTGTTAAATTAGGCTTAGTAAATCCAGGAGACTTTAAAGCTATTGAAGCTTTTAATTATTTAGCTCGTAAGGATAATTATAAAGTTAAGTATTATGTAATTTCTGAAGAAAGTTATAATAATGCTTTAAAACAATATGAAACATTAGGAGAAGAGGTTGGCGAAGCTTTAGATACAGCAGAGGCTATTTTTGCTCCGAAAGAAACAGATTTACCAGATATGACTAAAGGAGTTGGTGAAGTAATGAAATCAGCTCCTGTTTCTAAAATAGTATCTGTTATTCTAAGACATGCTATTGAGGGCCGAGCTTCTGATATTCATATTGAACCCGTTGGTAAACAAAGTAAAGTAAGATATAGAATAGATGGTATATTACATACGACAATAGTATTACCAATTTATGTTCATTCAGCTGTTATCTCTCGTATTAAGGTTATGGCTAATTTAAAAATAGATGAAACTCGTATTCCTCAAGATGGTCGTATTAGAATTAAGGTTCATAATAAAGACATAGATTTTCGTATCTCTACTATTCCTTTAATGGGTCAAGAAAAGATAGTAATGCGTATTTTAGATACTCCAGAAAAAGCACCGACCTTTAAAGACTTAGGATTTTTAGGTTTAGTAGCTAAAATGGTAGCTCGTAATATTAAAAAACCTAATGGTATGTTTTTAGTTACCGGACCGACTGGCTCTGGTAAATCAACTACTCTTTTTTCAGCTTTAAGTTTTTTAAATAAAGAAACCATTAATATTACTACTTTAGAAGATCCGGTTGAATATTATGTGCCGGGAGTCAATCAATCTCAGGTTAGACCAGAAATAGGGTTTTCTTTTGCGAAGGGCTTGAGAGCTCTTTTAAGGCAAGATCCTGATATTATTATGGTTGGTGAGATCAGAGACAATGAAACAGCAGAATTGGCTATTCATGCGGGTTTAACAGGTCATTTTGTTCTCTCTACTCTGCATACCAATAATGCTATTGGAGCTATACCTCGTATGTTTGATATGAAATCAGAACCATTTCTTTTAGCTTCTACTTTAAACTTAGTTATTGCTCAGAGATTAGTTAGAAAAATATGTCCCAAGTGTAAAGATAAAAATGAATTACCAGCTGATATAATGGAACAAATAGTTAAACAATTTTCTAAAATACCAACTGAAGCTTTTTATGGAGGAATAAATAAAGATAGTAAATTAGAATTCTTTATGGGCAAAGGTTGTTCCCATTGTGGTCAAACAGGTTATAAAGGGAGAAGTTCTATTGTCGAAGCTATTGAAATAACTAGAAAATTAAAAGCTATTATTTCGGAAGGATTTAAAAGAGAAAAAGCAGATGAAGAATTAGCTAGACAGAATTTTATTTCTATGGAGCAAGATGGTATAATTAAATCACTCTTAGGAATGACTACTATTGAAGAAGTATTAAGAGTAGGAGAAGAAGAACAATAAATAATAAATATATGGAAAATATAAAAATATTAGTTGTCGAAGATGATGACTTCCTGTTACAAATGTATGCTACTAAATTAGCCACAGAAAATTTTAAAGTTTTAACAGCTTTAAATGGTAATGAAGCTTTGAAAGTAGTTGAAAAAGAAAAACCAGACTTAATTCTTTTAGATCTTAACTTACCAGAAGTAGATGGCTTTACTGTTTTAGAGGAATTAAAATCTAAAGATGATACGAAAGATATTCCAGTTATAGTTTTAACTAATTTTGCGCAAAAAGAGGATATTAATCGTTGTCTTGATTTAGGAGCAGAAGATTACTTAATTAAAGCTCATTTTGTTCCTTCAGAAGTAATAGATAAAGTAAAAAAAGTATTAGCTAAATAATATGTCAGAAACTCTTTTAATTAATAAAATATTTAATATCTCAGCAGAGAGAAAAGCCACCGATATTCATTTGGTAGCTGGTAGTCATCCGGTAATTAGAACCGGTAGTCGTTTAATGACTTTAAATGAAGAAAAGGTGTTAACTCCTAGTGATTTAAATAGTATTATTGAATCTTTTTTAAAGAAAGAAGAAATAGAAGAATTAACCAGAGAAAGAGAAGTTGTTTCTGTTTATACTTGGGCTAATCGTTTAAGATTTAGATTTAGAGTATTCTATCAAAAGGGATATTTAGCTGCTTCTTTTAGATTAATACCAAGTACTATTAAATCTCCTAAAGAATTAGGATTACCAACTGTTATTACCCAATTATTGAATAAGAATAAAGGATTAATAATAGTAACCGGACCATATGGTAGTGGTCGAACAACAACTGCTATTTCTCTTTTAGAAACCTTAAATCATAATAAAGGAGTACATATTCAAACTTTAGAAGATCCAGTAGAATATTTATTAGTTAATAATCAAAGTATTATTGAACAAAGACAAATAAATAGAGACACCTTATCATTTATGAAAGGACTAGAAGATACAGAAGGAGAAGATATTGATGTCTTATTCATTTCTAGTTTAGGAGAAAGAGGACAAGAAGAAAAACTATTAGAATTAGCAGAATCAGGTCGTTTAATAATATTAGTAATGGATGCTGATTCAGTAGTTTCAGCTTTAGAAAGATTTGTTTCTAATATTGATAAAGATAGAAGAGACTGGGGTAAGGATCAATTAGCAGATGTTCTTTTAGGAGTACTTTCACAAAGAGTATTACCTCGTATTGGCGGAGGCACAGCCTTAGCATATGAAGTATTAACTAGTACGCCAGCTGTTAAGTCAACAATAAAAGAAAATAGACTTTATCAATTAAATAGTATTATGCAAACATCTAAAGATGAAGGTATGTCTAATTTAGACTCTTCTCTTTTAGAATTAGTCAGAGTATCTGAAATATCTCAAGAAGATGCTTATAATAATGCTCTTAATCCCCAAGTATTTAAAAAAGGATTTAGATATAAATAAATATGCCTATATATAAGTACAAAGCTCGTAATACAGCGGGTCAAATAGTAACTGGGGCTGTTGAATCTATTTCAGAAACAGAGGCCTCTAATCTTTTAGAAGAAAAACAGTTAATAGTATTATCATTAACAGAAGGTAATAGAAAAGCTAAAAAAGGTTGGAATATTAATATTGGTTCTGTGAAGCATAAGGATATTGTTATTTTTTCTCGTCAACTTTCAGTTATGATTTCAGCAACAGTACCTATTGTTCAAGCTTTACGTATTTTAGCTAAACAAACTACCAATCCTATCTTTATCAAAAAAATAACAGAAATGGGTGATAATGTAGATGGTGGTATGAAATTATCTTCCGCGATGGCTAAACATGATAATGTTTTTTCTAATTTCTTTATCTCTATGGTTAAGTCTGGAGAAACATCTGGTAAATTAGATGAAATACTATTATATTTAGCTGATCAAATGGAAAAAGATTATGATCTTATTTCTCGTATTAAGGGGGCTATGATTTATCCAGCTTTTATTATCTTTGGTATGTTAGTGGTTGGTTTCTTAATGATGGTTTTCGTGGTACCGAAAATGACAGTAATGCTTAAAGAGTCTGGTCAAGAATTACCATTTTTGACTAATGTATTAATTACTTCTTCTGATTTCTTAGTAGCTTATTGGTATTTAATATTATTAGCTATTATTGGTTTAGTTATTGCCTTTAGGGTCTTTTTATCCTCTAAAGGTGGTAAGGTTATTATTAATAATTTAATGTTAAGAGCACCTGTTTTTGGAGAATTATTTAAAAAAGTATATATTGTTCGTTTTTCTAGGTCTCTTTCTACTTTGGTAAAAGGAGGAGTGCCAATTTCTTCTTCCCTAAAGATTACAGCTGAAGTAGTAGATAATGAAGCCTATAAGAAATTAATATTAGATACAGTTAAAGAAGTAGAAGATGGTAATTCTATTTCTACTCTCTTTAGTAAATCAAACTTAATGCCACCGATGCTTTCTCAAATGATGATTATTGGAGAAAAAACAGGTAAATTAGATGAAATATTAGATAGATTATCTACTTTCTATTCTCGAGAAATAGATAGTTTAGTAGTAGGCCTTACAGCTTTAATAGAGCCTTTAATATTAATGATTATGGGAGTAGGAGTAGGAGGTATGGTCGCGGCTATTATGGTACCCATGTTTAAAGTAGCACAGAGTATGGGAGGCTAATTGCTGCCTTTTAAAAAACATGCTATAATATATTTATTATTTAATTAATTAGTTTATTTATTACTTTAGAGTTTTGAGAGCTCTAAACTTTAAGAAAATAGATAAACTTTTAGAAAGGAAAAACAAAATGAATAAAAAAGGTTTTACTTTAGTTGAGTTATTAGTAGTAATAGCTATTATTGGTATCTTATCTTCAGTAGCAGTAGTTAATTTAAATAGTGCCAGGGATAAAGCTAAATTTGCGGCAACTCAAGCTGCTATGTCCCAGATGTCTACACCAATTATATTATGTGGAGACGAGG
>CAZRZA010000023.1:0-7433 GCA_964604515.1 uncultured Gammaproteobacteria bacterium
TGGTGATCCCACGGGGAATCGAACCCCGGTTTCTAGGATGAAAACCTAGTGTCCTAACCACTAGACGATGGGACCAATAATAATTAATTAACGCTCAAAATAATAGCAAGAATATGGACAAAAGTCAATATTTGTAATTGACAAAGAGTAGTAATTAAATTAAATTTAAGTTTAATTATTAAAAGTGATATAATAAAGATATGAGAATATTAGCCCTAGAATCATCTTGTGATGAAACAGCCCTTACTTTACTTAAAACAAGTAAAGGTTCTTTGTCTTTAGAAAAGGACCAGGTATACTCTCAAGTTAATATTCATAAAAAATATGGAGGAGTAATACCAGAGATAGCTGCTCGTCAGCATGTTCAAACTATAATACCATTATTAGAAGAGAGTTTAGGAAGAAGGAAATTAAAAAATATAGATTATCTTGCTGTTACTAGTGGACCAGGTTTAATTACTTCACTATTATTAGGAATTACAACTGTTAAAACATTAGCATATAGTAATAATCTTCCTCTGATACCTATTAATCATATTGAGGGACATATATACTCTAATTGGCTATCTCATAAAGAATTAGTAAAAAATAGTAAAAAGTATTTTCCTTCATTAATATTAATAATATCAGGTGGTCATACAGAATTAATATTAATGAAAGGCCATGGTAAATATCAATTATTAGGACAAACAGTAGATGATGCTGTGGGAGAGGCTTTTGATAAAGTAGCAAAGATGATGAATTTAGGATATCCAGGGGGACCAATAGTCTCTCAATTAGCAGAGAAAGGTAATGACGAATATAATTTTCCCAGACCAATGTTAAAAGAAAATAATTATGATTTTTCTTTTTCTGGACTAAAGACAGCAGTATTATATAGCCTAGAAAAGAAAAAAAGAATTAATAAAAGAGATAAAGAAAATATTTGTCATTCTTTTCAAGAAGCAGCTAAAGAAGTGTTAATAAAGAAAACACTTAAAGCCCTTAATAGTTATAAAGTAAATAGTATTATGATAGCAGGGGGAGTAGCAGCTAATAAACAAATAAGAGAAGGACTAATAGAAGGGTGTCATAAAAGAAGTCTACCTTTATTTGCTCCTAAATTAAAATATACTGGTGATAATGCAGCGATGATAGCTACTGCCGCTTATTATAATATAAAGAACAAGAAAGCTAGAATATTAAAAGGTAAACAAATATTTAATTTAATACCAAATTCTAATTGGCAATTAATTAAAAATAAATTATAATATATAAATGATAAAGTATAGTATAAATAATATAGAAGATACCAATAGAGTAGCTAAGGATTTGATAAGTAAATTAAAAGATAATAAAGTAATAGCTCTTTTTGGTAATTTAGGATCAGGAAAAACTACATTTACCAAGGCCTTGGCTAAAGAACTAGGTGTAAAGGATAATATTACTAGCCCAACCTTTGTTTTAATGAAGATCTATGATACTAATAATAAAAGTATAAAGAAATTAATACATGTTGATTGTTATCGTTTAGAAGATAAAGAGGACTTAAGTAATATTGGTTTAGAAGATTATTTAGAAGAAGATAATGCATTGGTAGTTATTGAATGGGCAGAGAAAATAAATAACTTACCAATTAATACTATTAAAGTTAGAATAGATAATAAAGGGGATAATAAAAGAGAAATAATAATAGAATAATTATGTCTAAAGATATGTCTAAGGCTTATGAAGCCAAACAATATGAAGAAGAAATATATAAAACTTGGGAAAAGTCTGGTTTATTTAATCCTGATAATTTAAAGAAAGGCAAAAGCTTTACTATTTCTATGCCCCCTCCTAATGCGACTGGAGTTCTTCATTTAGGCCATGCCTCTATGTTAGCCTATCAAGATTTAATTATCAGATATAAGAGACTACAAGGATATAAGACACTGTGGTTACCAGGCACAGACCATGCTGCTATTGCTACTCAAACTAAAGTAGAAAAGATAATAGCCGAAGAAGGATTAACTAGAGATAAATTAGGTAGAGAAAACTTTATTAAGAGAGTAAAAGAATATGTAGCTAATTCTCAAGATATAATTAGAAATCAAATTAGAAAAATGGGCTCTTCTTGTGATTGGTCTCGTGAAAGATATACCCTAGACGAAGGATTATCAGAAGCTGTTACAGAAGCTTTCATTAAAATGTACAAAGATGATTTAATATACAGGGGCAATAGAATTGTTAATTGGTGTACGCGTTGTTCTTCTACCTTAGCAGATGATGAGGTGGAACATAAGGAGGCTAATAGCAAATTATACTATATTAAATATGGCCCAGTAATAATAGCCACCACTAGACCAGAAACTAAATTAGCAGACACAGGATTAGCGGTACATCCTGATGATAAAAGATATCAGAAGTATATTGGTCAAGAATTAGAAATAAATTTAGCTAAGCATAAAATAAAAGTAAAAGTTTTTACTGATCATAATATTGATCCAGAATTTGGTTCCGGAGCACTAGGAGTTACTCCAGCACATAGCACTATTGACTTTGCTATGGCTCAGAAAAATAGCTTAGAAATTATTAAGTTAATAGGTGAGGACGGTAAAATACTGGCTAGCGGAGGAGAATATGAGGGCTTAACTGTCTTGGAAGCCAGAAAGAAGTTTGTTGAAGCTTTAGAAAAAAATAAAAAAATAGTTAAGGTTGAAGACATTAAGAACAATCTTTCTCTGTGCTATCGTTGTGACACAATCATAGAGCCTTTAACATCCAATCAATGGTTTGTGGCTGTAGACAAAAAAATACCAGGTAGAAATAAAACATTAAAAGAACTTTCATTAGAAGTAGTTCAGAATAAAGATATAGAAATATTACCAAATCGTTTTGAGAAAGTATATTTTAATTGGATGAATAATTTACATGATTGGTGTATTTCTAGACAAATATGGTGGGGACACAGAATTCCGGTTTGGTATACGGAAGATAATGATATTATTGTTGCTCATAATGGAGAAGAAGCTCTTAAATTAGCTCAAGGCAAAAAGATTAAACAAGATGAAGACACTTTAGACACTTGGTTTTCTTCTTCTCTTTGGACTTTTTCTACTTTAAATTGGCCTCAGAAGGACAAAGACTTAAATAATTTTCATCCCACACAAGTAATGGAAACAGGCTATGATATTTTATTCTTTTGGGTAGCTAGAATGATATTAATGACTGAATATTTATTAAAAGAAAAACCCTTTTCTACTGTATATTTACACGGTATGATTAGAGATAAAGAAGGAAGGAAAATGTCTAAGTCTTTAGGTAATGGTATTGATCCTTTAAATATGATTGATAAATTCGGTACAGACTCATTAAGGTTATCATTAATTATAGGATCTTCTCCAGGACAAGATATTAGAATATATGAAGAGAAGATTTCTGGTTATCGTAATTTTGTAAATAAACTTTGGAATATATCAAGATTTATATTTTCAAACATTAAAGAAGTAAAAAGAATGAAAAAGGAACCATTAGCTAAAACCTTAGCAGATCAGTGGATATTAACAGAATTTGATTTATTAATAGAAGAGATTAGTAGGGATTTAGATAAATATAGTTTTTCTCAAGCAGGAGAAAAGCTACATGAATTTACTTGGTCTAAATTAGCAGACTGGTATTTAGAAATAAGTAAATTAGAAAAGAATAAAGATAAAATATTATTATATATTTTAGAAAGATTATTAATACTTTGGCACCCCTTCACTCCTTTTGTTACAGAGGTAATTTGGCAGCAATTTAATAGTAAGGAATTATTAATGACACAAAAATGGCCAAAGATTAACAAGAGCTATGATAAGAGCCTAGGTTATTTTAGCGATTTACAAGAGTTAGTAACTATTATTAGAAATTTAAAAGCAGAAAACAAAATAGCTGCTACAGAGTTTCCTAATTGTTATTTAGAGAGCAAGATATTGAGTAAAAAAGATTTAGAAATAGTAGCTAAACTTTCTAGAGTTAACATAGTAGAAGAACCTTTAAAAATTAATAAGTTTAAAACTAAATATAGCAAAGGAGAGATAGATTTAATAAAAGAATTAAGTCAAAAAGAAAAAGATAAGTTAAAAAAGTATAAAGAGAGTTTAGAAAATAAATTAAAAAATAAAGATTTTATTAAAAATGCTCCTCCTAGAATAGTAAAAGAGATTAAAGATAAATTAAGAGTAATTAAAAAAACAGCTTAATAATTAAACTGTTTTTTACTGCTCAGTTTTTTATTTTTGCCAAGACCTCTTCAACAGAGGTCATTCCTTTTAAAGCTTTTATTAAACCATCTTGTAACATATTAACCATACCTTGATTTTCAGCAGCTCTTTGCATTTCATATTCTGAAACCTTACCACCTAATATTAATTTTTCAATTTCAGGACTCATAGTCATTATTTCATAAATACCAACCCTACCTTTATAACCTATATTATTACACTTATCACAACCCTTAGCTTTAAAGAATTTTAAATTACTTAAATCTTCTATTTTTTGACCAGACTCAGCGCTAATAGATTCTAAAGCATTCATAACTGTAGTTAATGTTTTATTATCTAACTCTTTGTCTTCTACTTTACAATGTTCACATAATCGCCTAGCTAATCTTTGTCCAATAACAGCGTTTAAAGAGGGGGCTAAAAGAAAAGGTTTAACACCCATAGAAAGAAAACGAGGAATAGAACCAGCAGCAGAATTAGTGTGAAGGGTAGAAAGCATCATATGACCAGTTAAGGCAGCGTCAATAGCTGTTTCTGCTGTTTCTAGGTCTCTAATTTCACCAACCATGACTATATCAGGGTCTTGTCTTAAAATAGCTTTTAATCCCTTAGAAAAAGTATAAATATTTTTTCCACCACCGCCTTCACTTACTCTTTCTGAAGAAACCTGACTTTGTACTATGCCTGCTAATTTATATTCTACCGGGTCTTCTAGAGTAATTATTTTAGTACTAGGTTCATTTAATTTACTTAAAATAGCATAAAGAGTAGTTGTTTTTCCAGAGCCAGTAGGACCAGTAGTGATGATCATGCCATTAGGTTTTTTTATTTCATTTTGTAGGTCATTAAAGGCTTTGCCGATAATGCCCATTTCTTCAAACTTAAGACTAATGGAAGATGATTTTAAAATACGGAAAACTATACTCTCTCCCCAAGTAGAAGGCATTGTAGAAACCCTTAAATCAATAGTATTATCTTTTAAATTGATAGTAATGCGCCCATCTTGCGGAACAGCAGAATTAAGCTTTAAATGAGCTAATAGTTTTATTCTATTAGCTATTTTAGCAAAGTCTTCTTTAGGCAAAGAAATAGCTTCGTGTAATTCGCCATCAATTCTTAATCTTATTTTAGTAGCATCCTTTTCTGTTTCGAAGTGAATGTCTGAAGCGCCAAACTTTAAAGCTCCAGCCAAGATAATATTAATGCCCTCGGTCATAGCAGCTTCATTAACTAATTTATCTAAAGACTTTAAATCTTTTAATTGTTCTTCATATTTTTTTAAATCTTCTTCGGTAATACTAACTCCTTCAATTTTTACTATTTTTGGTATTTTTTTATATAATTCAAATACCTTATTAAAACTAGCTTCAGAGATAGTATATAGTTGAGTTTTACTATGTTTTCTTTCTGCTAATTCATCTTTAAATTTTGTAATTTGAGGATTAGTAGGATTAGTAGATCCTAAGCGTAATTCCTCTCCAGTATAATAAAAAGAAACAATTTTTAAGGACTGAGCTTGATCTTCGTCTATTAATTTAATAGCATCTAAAGAAACAGGGAATTTAGCCAAATTAATATATGGTATGCTAGTAGCTTGTGCTTTTTTCTCTGTTTCTTCTTCAAGCTTAACTAAGTTTAATGTTTCTATTTTAGAGTCTAGCTCCTGTTGAGTTTTTTTTGTTCCAATTTGTATACTTTGATTATTCATATTTATATTATACTATATTTTTATTTATTCAGAAAGTTTATTATAATTAATAAAATCTTTTTGTGCTTTTATCTTTTCTACTCTTTGAGGTTGTTTGTTTAGTGGTATATTAAAGTCTTCTAAATTTTCTTTATTATTCATAATTATATTTTAGCATAAAATAAAAAAACATATAGTATATGCTTTTTTATTTATTAATTATAATATTATTTATTTAATAATCTATGCACCTTGCTATGAGTTTTTCCTTTAGAAGTTAAATTAAGAAAAGTATTTGTCCAAACTATACTATAATAAGCTCCCCAAAGGGCGGTGCTTAAAAGAATTATTATTATTATTGAGAAACTACCAGCCATTACCACAAACCAGAAGCCAAAGTAAGAAGTAGATCCCAAAAGAGAGGATAGTATTAAGAAGGGCACAGCAATAACAGTGGTTAATGTAGAAACAGCTAAAATATAAATGATAGTTACTAATAATAGAAATAAAGCATTTTCTATACTAATAATCCAATTAGCTTTAAATAATCTCCAACCATTTAAGAAAGCGGTTATTAACTTATCTTTTTTAAGAACAATATAAGAAGAGCCATATCTAGTTACTAAAGATACTATCACTAAAAGAGGAGTCAAAACAAAGAAGGTTATAATAGATAATAAGAAGTTTAATCCTCCGGAATAACTATTCTCAGCTAACAAATAAATTAAAGGTAATATTATACCACTGATTAATGTTATTAATATAATACTATTTAAAATTATTAAACCAAATAATTCCCAGAAATTTTCAATACCAACCCTTAAGTATTCTGTGAATTTATTTCCTTTACTCTTTTTTTGATTATCTGCTGTAGCTTTTATTAAAGCTCCTTGAGAAGATATTATTAATACTAATAAGATAGCAAAAAGGACAAAAACTCCCAAAACATTTAAAAGTAGAGGTAGGTTCTCTAAATTAAACTCATTTGTGAATAATGATTTAAAAGTATCTAGCCAATATAATACTCCATAAGTAATAAAATCATTTTCTAAAGTATTTAAGTTAAATAAGATTTTTATTTCCTTAAAACCCATAAAAGAAACAAAAAGACCAAAGACCAATAAATACCAATTAGCTTTGACTATTTGCCAACTTTGTAAATAGATTTTTTTATAAAATGAACCCATAGTTTTGTTTTTAATTTTTAATTTTTATATTAACTATAATAATATTATTATTATAACATATTTTTTAAAAATATAAAAACCCTTGTAAAATATTACAGGGGTCTTTATATTTTTTGTTTTTTATTTAAGCAACTAGCTTATCAAAGTCTTCTTTTTCTAAAGTTTCTTTTTTTAATAAAGAAGTAACTATTTTTTCCATTGTATCTTTATTGTCCTTTAATATTTTCTGAGCAGTTTCCTTAGCTTCTTTAATATACTTACTAACTTCTTCATCAATTAGCTCAGCTGTTTTTTCACTATAGTCTCTTCTTTCATGAATTTCTTTTCCTAAGAAAA
>CAZRZA010000024.1:0-5151 GCA_964604515.1 uncultured Gammaproteobacteria bacterium
ACTCAAGCTGCTATGTCCCAGATGTCTACACCAATTATATTATGTGGAGACGAGGTCTCTAATCTTAATCAACCAGATGAGTATGGTGATAATTCAGTTTGCGTTGCTTTTCCAGATACTGTATGGCCAGCATTACCTGAGAGTAATGGATTTACATATGATAGTTTAGGTGATAATGATGCGTCTGATATGAAATGGTCTTTAGTGCTAGTAACGATGATGTTACCATAGCTTGCACAGAACAAGGTTGTTCATAGTAATTGTTATAGATATTTAAATAATAAAAGACCCTCTTTAGGGTTTTTTATTATTATGCTATAATATATAATATAGTATTAAAAATAAAATTATGAATAAAAAAGGTTTTACTTTAGTTGAGTTACTAGTAGTGGTAGCTATTATTGGTATATTATCTTCAGTAGCAGTAGTTAATTTAAATAGTGCTAGGGATAAGGCTAAAATGTCAGCAGTAAAAACTCAATTAAATAGTATATTACCATTAATAAATTTATGCTATTCCTTTGATAATTCTTTATTATATGATGGAAACAATACTTGTGATGGTAGCAACTCAATAGTAGAGGATACTGTAGTTTGTAATTCTGTTACTGATAAATGGCCGGCATTAGAGAATGGATATAATTATGATTCTTGTGAAAGTGACATAGATGATTTCTCTTTTTCTTTTGGCGCTATTCCTCCAGAAGATTCTAGTGGATTAAAAGAAATAGTCTGTAATAGAGAATCATTGGGTTGCCAAGAAGCAGATTAATATGTATCTAACTCAGAAAGCAAAGAATATAATGTTTGGTATAGTAGTAGCAGTATTAATAATAGTTATTAGTATTATAGTTTTTATAGTATTAAACTATAGTAGAGCTAAAGATTTAGAAATAGTTAGTCAGACTAAACAATTTAGTAATAGTTTAGAAATATATTTTAGTAAATTTAATTCATATCCAGTAATAGATAAAGTAGATGGTAATAGTATATTATACATTACTGAAAATGGTATTAATGAAGAGGGGGAAGTAATTTATTTTAAGAAAGATATTATATATAGTAGACCTCTTACTTTTGAAAGTAATAGAAATAGCTATAGTCTAGAGTTCTCTTTAAAGAATAAATGGTCTTTATGGAATTTAAATACAGGTAAAGGTGGTACTTGTTTGATAAAAGAAAAGATGATAATGGAATGTCATAGTAATTAGATATTTTTTTATTATTATGATATAATAAAGTCTATGATAATAGCTTTTATTTTTATTTTAGGACTCTTTATAGGGTCTTTTCTCAATGTTGTAATATATAGATTACATAGAGGAGAAAAGTTTATTACCGGACGCTCTAAATGTCTTTTTTGTGGTCATAAACTATATACTAAGGACTTAGTACCTCTTTTCTCTTTTTTACTCTTAAAAGGGAGATGTCGGTACTGTAAGCAATCATTTTCTAAACAATACTTTTTAGTAGAATTTATAACTGGTATAGTATTTTCTTTAATATTCTTAGTTACTTTTCCTAATCAAAGTTTTTTAAACTTTGAGAGTTTAGTATTATTTCAAATGATAGCTTGGTGGATTATAGCTTGTTTCTTAATTATCATCTTTATTTATGATGCTAAGTATTATTTAATACTTGATAAGGTAAGTGTACCGGCTATATTCTTAGCTTTAATATTTAATTTAATATTAGGAGCTAATATTTTAAGTTTATTATTTGCTGGTTTTTTAGCCGGAGGCTTCTTTCTTTTACAATATTCTCTTTCTAAAGGGAAATGGGTTGGAGGAGGAGATATTCGTTTAGGCTTTCTAATGGGTGTAATATTAGGTTGGCCACAAATATTAACTGCTTTATTTATTGCTTATGTCTTAGGTAGTATTATCTCTATAATATTATTAATATCTAGACAAAAACATTGGTCTGATAAAATACCTTTTGGTACCTTTTTATCTTTAGCTACTATTATTACTATGTTATATGGAGAGGTATTAGTTAATTGGTATTTATCTTTGCTGACTTAAGTAGCTATGATTAAAGATAGAAGAGGAACAACTTTAGTAGAAATAGTAGTTTCTGTAGCTATAATAGGGATATTATCTAGTGTTTTTTTAGTTAGCATTCGGACTAGTGACAGAGAAGTTCTGAGAATAGCAGCCGAACAATTAGCAGCTGATTTAAGGCAAATCAGGAACAGAGCTTTTTCTCGTTCAGTTTATGATATGGCTGGTACTATAGAATATCCTCAAGGAGGATATGGTATAGCGGGTATAGCAGCTGGCAATGGTTATTATCTTTTTGCTGAGAACGGGAATAGTCCCAATTATCAAGCTAGTGAAGATGAATTAATAAAAGAGGTAATATTAAATTCGGATTTTTTTATTAGCAAAGGAAATAACCCTAGCTTTTATTTAACATTCTTAACAGAGCATAATATTAGTAGTACAGGAGATTTAACTGACCCTATTAAAGTAGAATATAATGGTGAATATATTAATATTAGTATAGACTATGGTGGTGAAGAGGGTAATTATTGGGGTAATATAGTAGTCGGAGAAATAGAAACAGGATAATGAAAAGAAAAGAAAATAGGAAAGGATTTACTTTAATAGAACTTATTATAGCTTTAGGTGTTTTTAGCGCTGGTATTATGGCTGCTTTTACTTTAGCTTTGGCTGGCTTAAATACATCTAAAGATAATTATGCTCGTATTCAAGCTGCTAATTTAGCTCGAGAGGGTATAGAATTAGTGAGGAATAAAAGAGACATTAATTGGTTAAAAATAGATAATAATACAGATTGTAGTGAGGCAGATGGTCTTCAGTTTTGTGAATGGAATGAAGATTTAGATCCCGGAGATTATATTATAGATATAAATGGTAGTTGGGAGGGGGATGGTAATATAGCATTAAAGTATGATGAGGGTGAGCATGTTTATATTCATGCTGATGAAGGAGAGGCTATAGTAGATACTAATATGTCTCGGGAAGTAAATATAAAGAATATTTGTTTAAAGAACAACGATAATTCGGAAGAAGTATTAGAAGTGTCTTGCGATGTTGGTGATAAATTAATTGGTTTAGAAGTTTCGGTTACTTTATTTTGGGAATTATTAGGAAAAGATCATCAAATAGTAGTTAAAGAAAAATTATATAATTGGAAAAGATGGTAAAAAATAATAAAGGATTTACATTAATAGAATTATTAGTAGCAATATCTATCTTTGCTATTCTTTCTACTATAATTTCAGGTATTTATTTATCTTTTTCTAAGAATCAGGAAAGAACTAAAATAGCAACTAGTGTTTTAAATGATGCTCAATATATATTAGAAACTATTGCTTCTGAAATAAAGAATAATGAGGTTTTTGAAACCCCAAGTTGGGAACCAGGCGAAGCACCATTTATTTATACCCTTAGAAGAGAAAATGGGGATTTAGTATATTTTGAATATGATTATCTTGTAGATATTAAATTTGGCTTAAATGCTACTGAATTTAACGATGGTTGGTTTGAGTTTTTGAATAATAAAGACATTTTTAAAATAACTTATTTTGATTTAATATTAATGAATAGAGATGAACAACCTAGGGTAACCATAATAATGGAAGTAGAGAATACTACAGATAATGATAATGAAAGAGTCAAATATAAACTACAAACTACTGTTTCTTCGAGAATATATAAATAATTATGAAAAGTAATAAGATAAATAAAAATGAAAAAGGAGTTATTCTCGTAATGGCGATGATGATTTTAGCTTTAATGATGACCTCTGTTTTAGCTTTATCTAAAATTATTAGGGGTGAGATTAATATGACTCGTAATATAGATAATAGTATTATTGCTTTTTATGTTGCTGAAAGTGGTATAGAAAAAAGTTTGTATTATATAAAGTATTCTGCAGAGAATAATGATTTTTCTTTTTTTACTAATTTAAATCAAGTGGTATATTCTTTTTCTGATGATAATGAGAGAAAGATTAAAATAACAGAAGCTACTATTGAAGCAGATTATTGGGAAAAATATAATATAGAAAGGGGTAGTCCTGTTCATGTAGATATAATTGATCCGACAGGAAGAGTAGATGCTATAAGTGGTATGACTAATTATAAAATAGAATGGAATATAGAAAATTGTGCAGACAATAGTGATAATAGGCTAGAGTTTACTAAAGAAAGTTTTGCATATGCATTTAATAATGCGGATACTTCTAAGACTCCTATAACCTGTGCTTGTGGGGAGGGCTCTGATTCTTGTTTGGATTATGAGGGAACTATAGCTGCTAATAGATACTATCGTTTTTCTTTTGAACCTTTAGATGAGGAACTTGTTTCTTATTTAAAATTTACTGCTTGGCGTGATGATGATGAGGGTATTAAGTCGGAAGTTAGTATAAAGATAGAGGGTAGTTATAGGAATTCAGTACAACACTTACAAGCTAGATTACCAGCTTTAGGTCGTATTTCTGATGTTTTTTCTTATGTTATATTCTCTGGTGGAGATTTAACTAAAAATATAACTTGTGATGATGTAGTTTGTGGTTGTACAGATGAAGATGCTGATTATGGGTATAATTCTGATGCTGTTATGGACGATGGAAGCTGTATATATTATGGTTGTTCAGATCTTGATTCATATAATTATAATAGTAAGGCAGACTCTTGTTCAGGAGCAGATAATGATAATAGTTGCTGTACATATTTAGTTATGTATATGGCTACAGATAATAATGGGAACACCTTTCTCAGTGATGGAGATAGTTTAGGAGTTTGGCCCTATGGCCCAAGCCAAACATGTTCAGAAAATAAAGGAGAGAGCGGCAGTGAATTAGAGATAGTGGACAGCAAGTTAAGGGCTTTTATAGGTGCGAGTGGTACAGGCTTTAGAGGGGAAGAAGAAGGTTTCTATTTTCCAGAAAATGAAGATTATAATAAAAGTGGGGCAAAGATATATTGGTATAATTTTACAGATAGTACCACGGAATTATTAGCAGATAATTGGAGTGACATGTTTTATGGTGGGGATATAATTAAAAGTCAATTAGAAGGAACTGGCATCAATGAGGACTCTTGGGTTGGTAGCTTAGGGGGTGATATTGGTGCCAGTTCCTTCTAATTGACTTTTAATTATATCCCCACCATAAAACATG
>CAZRZA010000024.1:5161-6400 GCA_964604515.1 uncultured Gammaproteobacteria bacterium
GGTCAGATAGTACTCGTACAGCAAATATTGGTTCAGCAACTAGTGTTGACGCAGATGAATGGGCAAGCTCACGTTGGGACACTGAGTTTTGTTATCCTTCACGAGCGCTCCGATGTTTAGCAGTTGCTAAGTTAGAAGAAATAGAATTATTAGATGCTCAAATAGGTTGTGATGATCCTACTGCTACTAATTATAATGTTGCTTCTGCGGGCTGTAATCAGGGTGGTAATAACAGTTGTTGCGAATATATTATTGATGGCAGTAGTGTGGTGTTGGGAGATATGGAAGATTCAGCGGGATCATTTGAATTTAGTGGTATATTAACAGCAAATAATTCAGATTTACCAATAGATAATTTTACAGGCACACTGACAGGGTTAATAGCAGAAAATGGAGCGCCACCAAAGATAAAAGGTATTACTATAGATAGTAATAGTAATTATGGAACAGGATTATTTTCTAGATTAGAAGATGCCGAAATTAATAATATTATATTAGAAGTAGGAAGTATTAGTGGTGGTGATAATGTCGGTGGTTTAGTTGGTATTATGGAAGACTCTATTATTAATAATGTGAGTATTACAACAGGATCTATAACTGGGGACAGTAATGTCGGTGGTTTAGTTGGAAAAATAGATAAGTCAACTATTAATACTTCATATTCAACGGTTTCTGTAACAGGGGATCTTTATGTCGGAGGTTTAGTTGGTTATAATAATGAAAGTTCTTCTGGTCCTTTTTCAGAAATAAATAATTCATATTCTCAGAGTTCTATAACAGGTCGTAATTATATAGGTGGTTTAATAGGTAAAAGAGGTCATGTGAGCTTCGATGATTCATACTCAGCAAGTTATATATACTCTACCGCTACTAATCCGGCAGCTAACTATTCTGGCGGTTTAGCTGGTGATGGTCTAGGTGGCATTTATGCAGGTTTATATTATGATTGTACTATTTTAGCTGATATTGATAATGATATTTTTTGTAATGATTCTAATGATGTTTTTGATAAAACCACAGAAGAAATGATGGATTACTCTACCTTTGCTAATGTACCCAGTAATCATTATTGGGATATTTCACAAAGCATAGATAGTTGCCTTTCATTTACTGAAGATTGTGATGATATTTGGTATATTGATAACGATAATGATTATCCACATTTACAATGGGAATATGACTATTAAAGAAGCAAAAGAAAGAATAATTAAGTTAATAAAAGAAATAGATCATCATCGT
>CAZRZA010000025.1:0-6275 GCA_964604515.1 uncultured Gammaproteobacteria bacterium
CATAATTCTAGTCAAGGTGCTATGAGCTTAACTACAAGTGGGAATCTTACTGTTGCAGGCGATGTCTCTGCCTCGAACTTTTTCTACTCTTCAGACCAGAGATTAAAGAAGAATATAAAAACTATAACTAATCCTTTAGAAAAGATTATCCAATTAGAAGGAGTATCCTTCAATTGGAAAAAAGATAATAAAGAAAGCATAGGATTAATAGCTCAAGATGTAGAAAAGATATTCCCTGAATTAGTATCTACTAATGAGCAAGGACTAAAGAGCATAGCCTATGCTAATTTAATAGCTCCTTTAATAGAAGCTATTAAGATTCAAGATATTAAGATAGAAGATCAAGAAGAAAAGCTAAGTATTCAAGATATTAAGATAGAGCAATTAATTAAAGAAATAGAGAAATTAAAATAAAAAAATATTCAATACTTTTCCTAAAAAGGGTCAGTCTTGACTCTTTTTTTAGATTATGATTAAATATAGCTACTTTAAATATAAAATATGGAATATAAATTAAAAGTTTCTCAAAGAAAAAAGGGTGCTCATAGTGAGTTAACCGCTCTTAGAACAGGTTTAAAAGTACCTGGTATTATCTATGGAAACAAGAAAGAAAATGTAGCTATAGTAATGGATTATAATCCTTTATTAAAAATATTAACTAATGCTGGATATAGTAATATTATTACTTTAGAATTAGATAAAAAAGAATATAAAGTTATAGTTCGTGAATATCAACAAGATCCTGTAAGTGATAAGCTTATTCATGTTGATTTTATGATTATTGATGAAAAAGTTAAATTACATACTATTGTTCCTTTATTATTTGAAGGTATTTCTCCAGCTGTTAAAGAAAAAGGTGGTAAATTAGATATTAGAAATGAAACTGTTAAAGTAAAGTGTTATCCTCAAGACTTACCAAGTAATATTATAGTAGATATTTCTTTATTAAAAGAACTTGGTAAAGGTTTATTAATTAAAGATTTAGTAATTAGTGAAAAGGTAGAAATATTAAATAATCCTAATGATCCAGTAGTAAATACTAGTATTCCTAAAAAGATTATTATTAAAACTGCTGCTGAAGAGTCTGAAGAAGCTAAAGAAGGTGAAGAGGGTGCTGAGGGCGAAGCTAAAGAAGGTGATAAGCCTACTGAAGGTGAATCTAAAGAAGGTGCAGAAAAGAAAGAGGGTCAAGAGAAATCTTAATAATAAATGCTTAATATAAATAAACAATTTGTTTTTATAACTGTTATTTTTATAACAGTTATTTTAATTTCTTTACCTTTCTTTTCTGAACAAGAAAGAAGTTCTGTTGAGGAAATAGAAGAAGCAAATAAAGAAATAATTAGAAATCCTTTAAATGGTTTAGAAGTTGAAGAAGATTATAGTCTTTTTGTAACCACTACTGTTTTAGACAATGCTTATGATATTAGACCTCAAGCAGGACTAAAACAAGCAGCAATAGTATATGAAGCATTAGTAGAGGGTAATATAACTAGATTATTAGCTATTTATGATAGTAATAATAAAGTAAATAAAATAGGTCCTATTAGATCAGCTCGTAATTATTTTATGGACTGGGCTGAAGAATATCAAGGATTATACATGCATGTTGGTGGTAGTCCGCAAGCTTTAGGTATTATTAATTCTCTTTCTTTTACCAATATAGATGAAATGGGTTCTAATGAAATATATTTTTGGCGAGATAATAATTATTTAGCTCCGCATAATGTTTTTACTTCTTCTGCTAATTTTTTAAGAGCAGGGGAATTAAAAGAAGTAACTTATTTAACTGATTTTAAAGCTTGGAACTTTCAAGAAGGAGAAGAGGGTAATAGTATATATGATATTATAATTAATTTCTCTAATGATTATTATAGAGTAGAATGGGAGTATAATGATTCTCTACAGAAATATGAAAGAAAACAGGGGGGCGATAAATTTATTTATAATACCGGAGAACAAGTTAAGGTTGATAATATTATTGTCCAAATAGTAAATACTTACTTTATTGATGAAGAAAGAAGGGGCATGGACACTAAAGAAGAAGGAAAGGTATATATCTTTAATAAATTAGGTAAACAAGAAGGTCTTTGGAAATATATTGATAATCGTACTATTTTCTTAAATGAAGAAGGAGCAGAATTAATATTAATACCTGGTCAAACTTGGGTTGAAATAATAGATTCTGAAGAAAAACTTATTTATTAGTTTTTAAAGATAAATTAATTATACAAATACCTTTTGAAGAGGTATTTTTTCTTTACAATTTATATTAGTTTAGGTAAATTTAATATAGTTAATAATTAATATAAATATATGAAGAAAAGCAAAGCAATACTATTATTTAACAAAAAAGAAGTTCGTCGTCATTGGGATGCAGAAAAAGAACTTTGGTATTTTTCAATTATTGATGTAATTGAGATTTTAACAGACTCTACAATTCCTAAAAGATATTGGAGCGATTTAAAAAATAAATTAAAAGAAGAGGGAAGTGAGGTGTACGAAAAAATCGTACAACTGAAATTAATGTCTTCTGATGGTAAAAAGTATTTTACTGATGTAGCTGATACAGAAACATTATTAAGACTTATTCAGTCTATACCATCTCCTAAAGCTGAGCCATTTAAACTATGGTTAGCTAAAGTAGGGTATGAAAGGATTGAAGAAAATGCAGATCCAGAATTATCTTTTGAGAGAGCGATGCGAACATATTCTCAAAAAGGATATTCTCAAGAATGGATAAATCAGAGATTAAAGAGCATTGAAGTTCGTAAAGAACTTACAGATGAATGGAAAGAAAGAGGTCTAGAAGAGGAAATAGAATTTTCAATTTTAACAGATGAAATTACAAAAGCTTGGTCTGGAAAATCTATAAAACAATATAAAAAATATAAAGAAATTAAAAAAGAAAATTTAAGAGATAATATGACTAATTTAGAATTAGTTATAAATATGTTGGGAGAAGTATCAACAACAGAGATTTCTAAAACAAAGAAACCTAAAACTTTTTCAGCAAATAAAAATGGGGGAAGTATAGCTGGTAATGCCAGAAAGGATATTGAAAAGAAAACAGGCAAAAGAGTAGTTTCTAGGAAGAATTCTAAGTCTTTAATTAATAAAAAGAAAAAACTTATTTCTGTATAATCTTTAATACTCTAATATTATTATTTAAATCTTTTAAATATTCTATATTATTAGAATTTAATTCTTCCATTATTAGTTTATCTAATTTATTCTTTTGTTGAGGATTTATTTCAAAAAGAATAATAAATTCTTTAGCTAAATAATTATTTAATTGTTTAATTAATTCTCTATAGTACCTTAAACCTTCTGTATGTCCGTCTAAAGCTTTTTGAGGTTCTTTTACTATGCTAGGCTCTTTTAATTCTTTTTTTTCTAAATAGGGAAGATTAGCTAAGATAATATTAAATTTCTGTAAAGGTACTTTAGTTAGTAAATTAGATTGTAAGAAAGTAATATTTACTTTATTCTTTCGAGCATTAGTTTTGGCTACTTTTAATACTTTATTACTAATATCTACAGCGAAAGCTTTATAATTCTTTAATTGTTTAATTAAGGATATTATTAAACAACCAGAGCCAGTACCAATATCTATAATATTAATATCTTTTAATTTATTATCTTTAATATATTCTAAAGCAGTATCTATTATTAATTCACTTTCTGGTCTCGGTATTAATGTTTTTCTATTTACTTTAAATTTTAAATTATAGAATTCTTTTTCTTTTTTAAGATAAGCTAAAGGTATATTATTTAATCTTTTATTTATTAATCTTTGAAAAATTTTAATATTAGATATATTTAATTCTTTATCTATATTCTGGTAGAGGTAATCTATTTTTCTTTTTAAAGTAAAAGCTAAAATACTATCTATTTCATTAGTAGATAGTATTTTTTTAGAATATGTTTTTTTTAATAATTCTTTAATTGTCATTAGCTAATTGTTTTTTTAAATGTTCTTGTAGAGAATTAATAAGAGGGTTTAATTCTCCGTCTAATATTTTATCTATATTATGCCAAGATAAATTAATTCTATGATCTGTAATTCTATCTTGAGGAAAATTATAGGTTCTAATCTTTTCACTTCTATCTCCGGTTCCTATTTGATTTTTTCTAACTTCTGACTCTTTAGCTTTCTTTTCTTCTTCTAATTTAGCTAAGATCCAAGATCTTAATATTTGCATTGCTTTTAATTTATTCTGTGTTTGAGATTTTTCATCCTGACAAGAAACAATAACATTAGTTGGGATATGAGTAATACGGACAGCAGAGTAGGTGGTATTAACTGATTGACCACCACAACCAGAAGCACAGAAAGTATCTATTCTTAAGTCTTGTTTATCTATTTTTAAGTCAATTTCTTCTGCTTCGGGCATTACGGCTACCGTAATAGCAGAAGTATGAACACGACCAGCTTTTTCTGTTTCTGGCACTCTTTGCACTCTATGTGTACCACTTTCAAATTTAAAGTTTTTATAAACACCCTCTCCTTTTATTTCTATAATTATTTCTTTAAAGCCACCTATTTCTGTTCTATTACTAGACATTATACTTGTTTTATATCCTAAGCTTTCAGCAAATTTAGTATACATTCTGTATAATTCAGCTACAAAGAGAGCAGACTCATCTCCACCTGTCCCAGCTCTAATTTCTAGAATAATATCTTTCTTATCACGAGGGTCTTGAGGGTGTATTAATTCTTCTAATTCTTCTTTATCTCCATTTAATTTATCTCTTAAATTATTAATTTCTTCTTGAATTAATAATATCATTTCTTCATTTCTTTCTTCTTTACTATTATTTTCTAAAGTACTTATTTCAATAGTATTTTTATCTATATTTTCTTTGAGACTTAATATTTCTTTAATTTCATTATATCTTTTACCTAATTTAGACATTTTTTGATTATCAGAAACTATAGTTGGTTTTTGCATTTCATTTTCCAACTCTTTAATTTCTTCTTTAATTTTATTTATATCTATTTTCATATTTTTGTATTTAAAAAACTCCTATAGTAATAATAAGAGTTTTTAGAAAAAAAGTAAATTATTTACTATTAGCTTCTATTTCAGCTTTTACTTTAGCTCTTTCTTTTTCTACTTTTCTGGCACTAGCTCTTTTCTTTTTATCAGCCTTACCTTTTCTTACTTTACTTTCTTTTTCTTGTAATTCTTTAATCTTTTTAAATCTATCTACACGACCAGCGGTATCAATTAACTTTTCTTTTCCAGTATAGAAAGGATGACAATTACCACAAATCTCAACTTCTATTTCTTTCATTGTTGAGCCAGTAGTAAAACTATGTCCACAGGCACATTTTACTTTAGCATCAGAATAGTATTTAGGATGTATTTTTTTCTTCATATTTATTACTTAAAAGTGTTAATAAGATAACATTTATATTATCATTTGTCAATAATTATTATTACCTTCTTTCTTCTCTCTTTTCATGCTATAATATATTCATATTAAATATATATAATAATATGTTAAAGAAAGTAAATAATAATCACCTTTATATATTAATAGGTATAGTATTTATTCTAAATACTATACTCTTTAATACTATTAATAGTAGTAAAGCTCAATGGACAGGACCTTCTGGTACACCAGGAGAAGATACCGTTAATATACTTACTAGTCCTATGCAATCTAATTTAGATGTTGCTGGTTATGATATTAAAGATGTTGGTAGTATAAACACTAGTGGTAATATTAATATTAAAAGAGATGATGGCGCCTATGCGGCTTTGCTTATAGGTCATACTGGAAATGTAGAGGCAGTGACTTATTTTGATGCTATTAATGGTGATTTTGCAGGAGAAGATTATGGTAGAATTGGTCAAAATAATGATGGTTATATGGAGTACAGGCTAAATCCTAATTCCCCTGATCTAAGTCATAAGTTTTTTCTAGGAACTACAAACGTATTAAATATTACAGAAGGTAGATTAGAGTCTTCAGGCACTATTTGTGATGGTAGTGGTAATTGTTTGGGTAGTAGTAGTTTCAGTGGAGATTCTAATTTTACTGATAATATTACTGTTAATAATACAATTCAATCAGGATCAGGACCTCTTAATGTTAGTGCTAATGGTTGGGGAATGAATTTCCTTATTGATACTGATGGTGGTTCTGCTGATTGGTTTACCTGGAAAGATAATGGTGTAGAGTTAATGAATTTAGAGGGTAATACTGGTAACTTAACTGTTTCGGGAGTTTTAAATGCTAACAGTGGTATCAAAGTCGATGGT
>CAZRZA010000026.1:0-5204 GCA_964604515.1 uncultured Gammaproteobacteria bacterium
TTTCTCTACAATACAAAAACACCTCCCCAGAGGGAAGCGTTCTTATGGGGTGGCTAGAGAGAATCGAACTCTCATTAAAAGTTCCACAAACTTCTGTGTTAACCGTTACACTATAGCCACCATGGTATCCCCAGCAGGAATCGAACCTACATCTAAAGCTTAGAAGGCTTTTATTCTATCCGTTAAACTATGGGGACATAATTAAACAAAAGATAGTATACTAATAAAATGATAAAAAGTCAATAATAAATTATTTAAAAAATAGGCAAACTATGGTATATTATAATTAAGTAAAAAATAAATAAAATAATATGAATATATATATTGGTGCAGATCATGCTGGTTATAAATTAAAAGAAGAATTAAAAGAAGAATTAAATTTAATTGATTTAGGTAATACTAAATTAAATAAGAATGATGATTATCCTGATTATGCTAAAAAAGTAGCTCAAAAAGTAAAAAAAGATAAAAATAGTAAAGGAATATTAATTTGTGGTGGCGGTCAGGGTATGTGTATGGCTGCTAATAGACAAAAGGGCATTAGAGCTAGTCTTGGCTATGGTCTTAAAGCAGCTAAAATAAGTAGGAAAGATAATAATAGTAATATACTCTGTTTAGCTTCTCGAGAATTAAAAAAGAAAGAAGCTCTTAAAATAGTTAATGCTTTCTTAAATACTAAATTCTCTAAATTAAAAAGACATCAAAGAAGAATTAAGAAAATATAATGAAAGTAATACCCGCTATTTTAGCTGAAGATAAAAAAGAATTTAAAAAACAATATTCTCATGTTGAAAGTTACTTTGATTATCTGCAAATAGATATTATGGACGGAGAATTTGTTAAGAATAAAACAAATATAAATCCCTATATTATTAAAGATATTATAAAAGATAAAGATTTAGAAATTCATTTAATGGTTAATAGTCTATCTAAATATATTACTACTTGGTCTAAAATAAAAAATGTCAAAAAGATTATTTGGCATTATGAAGCTAATAGAGACCAAGAACAAATAAGAAAGTTTATTAAATTCTTGAAAAAGAAGAAAATAAAAGCTAGCTTAGCTATTAATCCTCAAACAAATATTAAAGATATAAAAGAATTACTTAAAGATTTTAATAATATACAAATAATGGGTGTTACTCCTGGTAAACAAGGACAAAGATTTCAAAATAAAGTATTAAATAAAATTAAAGAATTAAAAATAAATTATCCTAAAATCAAAATAGAAATAGATGGAGGTCTTAATAATAAAAATATAGCTAAAATAAAAAAGACCGAAGTTAATTCTATTGCTCTCGGCTCTTATTTACAAAAGTGTAAAGATATTAAAAAGCTTTTAAAGTCTATTTCTTAAAAATAGGAATAGTAAAATATATTTGAGTACCAACATTTTCAATACTATCAACATATATTCGACCATTCATTAATTCTATTAATTGTTTAGTAATCCAAAGACCAAGGCCTGTTCCGGTAATGCCCTTGGTTTTTTCATTTTTAATTCTATGAAATTTAGAAAATAATCCTTCTCTATCTTTAGCAGACATACCAATGCCTGAGTCTTTAATAGCTATGGTAATATTTGTTTTTTCAAACTTGGTAGTTATTTCTATTTTACCTTTTTTAGTATATTTAACAGCATTACCCATTAAATTAACCAAAACTTGTCTTAATTTATCTTCATCAGCTAAAATATTAGGTAAATTATCTGTCAAGCTTAAGCTTAATTCTAATCCCTTAGACTTAGTCCTTAATTCAAATTCATCTTTAATGCTTTCTAATACTTCTTGGGTATTAACTTCTTTTAAATCAATAGGTAGCCTTTTTTGTTCAATACGAGAAACATTTAATAAGTCTTCTACTAAAGAATTTAAACGATTAGCAGACAATTCCATTATTCTTAAATTCTTTTTACCAGCTTCATTCAATTCTCCAAAGTCTCCATCTAAAATCATAGCTATAAATCCCTTTAAAGTGGTGATAGGGGTTCTTAATTCATGAGAAGCCATAGAAATAAATTCATCTTTCATTTTATCTACTTCTTTTAACTTCTTAAAGAGTAAAGCATATTCAAATAATCTAGTATTTAATGTTAATAAGAGAATAACAATAAAAATAGTTACTATTAAAACAATATAAGAATTAGTTAAAGTATCTTTAACTATATTATCCATCGGCTCTAAGGACATTCTGAGGGTTAATAAAGCTTTTTTATTATTATCCTTATCTGTTAAAGGACTAACTACCTCCCAATACCTTATAAGGTCTCCTTCTTCATTTAAATCACCTACTAAAGTAGCTATAGACTGGTTCTGATGCCAAGCTATAACATTATTTAAACCATCATCTATAGTATTTATTTTATCCTCTTCTAAAGAAGATAAAACCTTGAAATTTTCTCCCTCTGGAATCAAAACATTAAGAGTGGTTATTTCTGCTGTTGCTTCACCAATATTAATAACCTTCTCTTGTAAATCAACTAAATTATCTGTTTCTTTGAAAACAGATGTATTAAATAAATTAGCTATTAACACCGCTTCTCTTTGTAATTCTATATCAATATTATGTTTAAAAGATTTAACAGACCAAATAGTATTTAAAACAATAGTTAAAGGAATTAAAAGAATTAAAATAATAGCATATATTATTTGATAATTTCTTTTTAAGAATATACTTGTTTTATTTTTTTTCATTTTAAACTTCTTTTTCTTTATGTAAATATACTATTACTCCTAAAGATAATAATATTAAGAATAGAGTTCCTAAAATATAATATAGAATCATAAAATTTGTTTTGTCTTGAGTAGTAGTTGTGTCAAAATAATCTGCTGCTGATACAGCTTGAGCACTTTTTACTAAAAATGATAAAGGATTAGATTGTTTAACAATTTTGCCAGTATTATCATTTATAGTTACATATACTTTATGGTCACCATCTACTAAAGATTTCTTTACGGCATAAGACCAATTACCACTAGCATCTGTTTTAGCAATCATTACTAATGGTAATTTACTATATAAATAAATGTTAATCCAAGTATTTGGTTCTGCTTGTCCAGAAAAAACTACTTCTTTATTATTATTTTCTACTTTCTTTACCTCTAATTCTTTGTTTATCTTATTACTTACTTTCTTTGGTTGTTCTAAAGGTAAGTTATTTAAAATAATTTTATCAAAATCAATTCTTTCTTTAGCCAAAATACCCTCTCCTAAAGGATTGTAATTATTAAGAATCTCTTCACCATCTGTATAACCATCATTATCTGAGTCTGAATTATTAATATCTGTTCCATAATATTCTTCTAAATCATTAGAAAGACCATCGCCATCATTATCTAAGATAATTACAGCTTTTGTTAAAAAGGTTAAAGTATTTTCATTTTCTAATATAATTTCTTCTTGAGAATTAGCTAAATAAATATTAGTATAATCTATTTCTATTGGTAAGGTATCTTCGACATTATTCTCTATTAATTGTTCACTTAATTTATTTATTTCAATACTTTCTCCTATTAAATCATCTATTACTTCTATAATTAATTCTTGATTATTATGCTCTACTACTAAACGATTTAAGAAGTTTTCTTCTAATACTTCATTACATAAAGCTTGATTATCTAAACCACAATTAACATTGCTACTATATGTTTCTAAAAGATAACTATTACATTCTTCAGGATCTATTATCGGTGGTTCATGTTCCTGACACTCAGGGGCTGTATATAGAAGGTTTAAGTAATCTTCACATGCTAAAGCATCATATATTTCTTGCTCCCTACAAATATCAACAATATCTTCATTTAACATTGCTAAGTATTCTAAACAAATGTCTTCATTAGTAATGCCCTGCTCTACACATATTTGATTGTCATAATATACCTGATTATTATTTTCATAATAATTATCATACTCGTCTTCCTCTTCGTTATTATCTTCATAGTCCAAATCTAAATCATCATCTACAGAATCTTCTTCATAGTAATCATCATAGTCATATTCTTGATACTCATCTTCTTCTTCGTTATTATCTTCATAGTCCAAATCTAAATCATCATCTACAGAATCTTCTTCATAGTAATCATCATAGTCATATTCTTGATACTCATCTTCTTCTTCGTTATTATCTTCATAGTCCAAATCTAAATCATCATCTAAATTATCAATATTTAAGCTTAAATCAAAAAACCTTTCTGTGATAGAATTATCTTCATCTATAGCTTTAATCCTTAAAGTATATTCTCCTTGAACCTCTGGTATATAAAATATTTCTGGATCTAAATCTATTGTTGTTAACCAATTATTACCAATACCATCTGAAAAAATTTCTTTTTCACTAGTAGTAATAACTGGTTCATTTTTATTATAAAATTCTAAAAATAAACTTTCTGCAACAAAATTAGTTATTATTTCAATTGAAAAACTTAAATTATTAATAATACTATTCTCTATTGGTGAGTTTAATATTATAGACCTATTATTATTAATATTTAAAACATAATCAAAATTTAAATCAAATACCTCTGTTTCTCTTAAAGCAGAAATATTTAATCTATATTCACCATTTATATAATCACTAATATCTATCTCTTTATAGAAACGATCATTAGACTTCTCCATGGTCACTGCTTCCTGTAATTCTTCTAGATCTAGTTCTATTCTAAATAAAGATAAGGATAAATAAATATTATCTTCTAATATTTCACTTGTTTCAATATCAAAAAATATACTATTTGAAAATGATTGTAATTCTATATTATCAGGAGCTAATAAAGTAAAATTAATATCCTCTAAATTAAAAGGCTCTGAAGGCTCAACATCTTCTTCTAAAGTAATATTAAATCCGGGACTATTAATTAAGTTAAATTCTGTATCATTTGGTAGGTCTTGCTCTGTAGCTAAAATAATAGAATAATAGCCCGGTGACCACCCTGTAAGATCTATGGTGTTCCTCAGTTTATCTTCTATATTTTCTAAAGTAACATTAAAACTATTTTCATTATTTGTAATTTCTAAGCCAACTTCTTCTACCCCATCTATTAAAGGAGTGGAAATAATTAAAAGATGATTCTCTCTTTCTATTTCTAATTCTATATCTATGGTTATAATATCATATTGAGTTTGATACTCTTCTTCCTCTTCTTCCTCTTCCTCCTCTTCTTCCTCTTCTTCCTCTTCTTCCTCTTCTTCCTCTTCTTCCTCTTCTT
>CAZRZA010000027.1:0-5177 GCA_964604515.1 uncultured Gammaproteobacteria bacterium
GTGGTTTTTCTTTTACATTAAAAAATCATTCTCAAAAGAATGATTTAAATGGTGAACCAATGTATAAAGAATTGGAACCCCCTTGTTATATATATTAAAGAATGGAGTGCTTTGATACCTGTATTATTAGAGGATAATGAAGAGTGATAATACTATTATTATTAGTAGCATTCATTGTTCTTTGGTATAGGTAAGATGTTTATTTGTGTATGCCAAAGAGTAATGGAACAATAATGTATATAGGGGGGTATGCCGGGTGGTTGCTTTTTATATACTTAATATAGTATTATAGGCAGACTAATTTTTATTAGAATATTCTACATTTAATATATTTATATCAAGCCGTCTTGCTAATAATAGATAACTCACTATATATAGTAGTAAAGAACATTATATAATAAGTAGTATATTGACTATATTAGATCTATTGATTATAGTATATGCATAAATAATTAAATTATAAATATAAAAAAACAAGATGAGTATTATTTCACCTTATTTTTTTGTTGTAAAAGTATAATTTTATTTTCCATAATGAAGTTTTCTATGACAATTAGCACAAACACATATTAAATTGTCTGGATGATCCCACTTGCTAATTGCTAGCTCTTCTTTATGGTGAGCTTCTGCATATTTATCGCCATTTTTCTTTTCAAAACCAATGTATCCACAGATTTGACAAATATAATCATTTTTCATTTTAATTAAATCTGCTATTTTTTTATTTCTTACAACTGCTTTTACTATTTTTATTTTCTCCTGTGCTCTTATATTTTTATATTCACGAGATAATTCTTTAATTAAATTATCAACATCAATTATCTTATTAATATTTTCTTCTTTTTTCTTAATTTTTAAAACATCCCTTTTACTTGGTTCAGAAAAATTACTTTCAATATCAGCAAGAGCATTTTCAAAGCTACCGTACTTATTTATTACATTTTTAGCTTTATTGATATCTAAAACATTAAAACCTTGTATAACATTATTTTCTTTATACCCTAATAATTTATTTAATTCTAAGACAGGAACATTATCTTCTGTGCCACCAATTAAGAAATAAATATACTCCCAAGTATTCCCATCTTTATCACGGCCCCATAAAAACTCAGCTAATTCTTTATTATGAGTACTATACGCTAATTGAGCTACATAAAATATGGTATTTTTTCTAGAAAAAAGTACAATATCTCCACTGTTAGTTTTGTTCCATTTATTAAAATTTACATTTTCGCGACCAGGAGTGACTCCCCAAATTTCTAGTTTATTATTTTGAAAAATATCTAATAAATTTATAGTATCTTTTTCGGATAAATATTTTTTTATTTTATTTAATTCAAATCCATTCTTAATCGTTTTATTAAAATGCTCCTCAGACGCTTTACTGCCAGCTGGTTGTAATATTAAATTCTGCATATTTATAATTTGTTATATTTAGTCGCTATTCCTTTAACTTTTTCTTTTGGGTATTTCTTATCATTTTTAATTATTTTATTTTTAACAACTGATGATATATCTATGTTAGTGGTGTTAGCAAAATTGATACAAAAGGAAATAATATCAGCCAATTCATCTTCTACTTCTTTTTTAAATTCGTCATTGTTATTTATTTTATTAACCACTTCTTCTTTTGTTTGCCACAGAAAAAGCTCTAGTAATTCCCCAGACTCAATAGATATAGCTTCGGCCAAATCTTTTGGATTATGAAATTGTTTCCAGTTTCTTTTTTCCCTAAACTCAAGCAATAAATCCTTTAATTCTTGAATTTGAGTATTTTTATCATTTTTAATCATATATTTTTGTATTAATTAAACCAACCTTTTATTTTACTAAATGTATTAGAAAAGAATGAAGTAAATGTTTTAACAACTGGCATTATTCTTTTTTGTACTGCACTTTCTTTTTTTAAGTTTAATTTTTCTTTACTTGCAATCTCTTTATTATCTTCTTTTGTATCTATTTTATTATCTTCAACCTCTTCTTTTTTTATGTCTGCAATATTAGCATCTTCTATTAAAAAACAATTATTCCCAACTTCTTTATATCCTTCATTACATAACCAAGCGTCTATATTATTGCTAACCATATGTGCGTTCTCTGGAATTTTAATACAAAGATTATTGAATAACACATATCCAACATTACATTTTTCTACTTCTTTTTTAATCAAGTTATCTTTCTCGACGATATCTTGTATTTCATCGATTTTAATAGTTTCTATTTCTATTTTTGTATTATTTTCTATTTTTTTAATACACTTATTATTGTTATTAAGAATATAGCCATCTTTACAGGTACAATAATCTTTTCCATCCTCTTCTTTATGGTAGGTATATGCATTTTCTCCTCTTAAATTAAAACACCAATTTTTTAACCACTCATCTGTCCAGGCACATTTATAATTATCATTTAATTTAGCACCTTCAGTACATTTTGGTATTTTCACACATTTATGATCAAGTGATTCATCGATTGATTCATAATAACCAGCGTTACAAATACATTTATTTTTTACTGTATTGTAATAACTGTTCCCATAATTATTTAGACAGTCACTAGTATTTTCTAAAAAATCCATTCTTATTTCTAAATTAGCATAATAATTATTATCTATTAAGTCATTTGTGTTTTCACAAAAATTGTATGCATCTATTGCAGTATTATATAAAATAATATCACCTTCACAAGCTGCTATTTCGCTTGAATACATTCCTGAAGCATATCTTTGAACACCAGAGCTAATTAATTGAGACCTTAATATTGCCAAGTCTGTTTGATTTGTGCATTTATATAAATAAGTATTCGGGTATGAACAATGGTTATAATTATCATCAATATCATTACAGGTACTATTGTAACTAACAGAACTAAAATGCCATCCATCGTTACATATCACACTGCCATCATAATCTTTCCCAATATCACAATTAACGCCTCCGTGCCAAGAACAAGTACCACTTGTAGCTAGAGTTTTTAACGGGGCTATTATTATTAGTAACGTGAATAAAAGTATTATTTTTTTCATAAATTTATAATTATTATATATAATATATTAAACCAGTTATAAAATAAAAAATCAAATGGTATGATTTGTGGTACATTCATTATAACTATATAAAATAGTATAAAGATAGATAAAGTAGACCTTGATTTTTTTCTAGAAAAGCTGTATACTGGTTTTGTAAAAAAGAAGGGGGGCTAAAAAGCCAAACAACGACACAGAGACGTCCTAGCAATAGGACGTTTTTTGGTTGTAAAAATAAATTATTAAAATAATATAAAAATCTTTATAAAACATTATTCATAATGAATATAGCTAAGTATAAAAAATTAATAAAGGGTCATCAATATTACACGAATAAAGACATTGATGAATTGATAGATAAACAATATCAATTAGCTAGTTTTTTATTTGATGTTTTGATAGAAGAAAAAAAAGAAAAGAAATTAAAAGATAATAATTGCTCAGAACCATAATATTTGTTATATTAAATATGTACACAACTATACAAGAGGATTCTAATAATATTTTATATTGTTAGAATAAATAGAGGCAGTATTTACTTCAATTATCCTTTTGGATGTTGTGTACAAAAGTATTATACTGTCTCTATTTTTTAAAAATATAAATATAAAAATATGAACAATAAGACGAAACAAGGAATAATTTATTATCGTGTATCTACCAAGATGCAAGCTGAACACGGTTATAGTTTAGATAATCAAAGAGTTTATTGTATAGACGAGGCTAAGCATAGAAATATAAAGATTATCAAAGAATTTTCAGATGCTGGTGCTTCTGCCAAAACAATAGATAGAGAAGGATTACAAAAAATGTTATCGTATTGTGCAGAGAATAAAAATAATATTGACTATTTAATTATTTATAAGATAGATAGATTATCTAGGAACACAGAAGATTATATAGCAATAAAACAGATATTAAAATCATTAAAGATAGAATTAATATCTGTTACAGAAGATATAAACGAAACGCCATCAGGTAGGTTTCTGGCTAACTTAATGGCTTCAGTAGCCCAATTAGATAATGATAATAAAAGTCAGAGGGTTTCTGATGGTATGAAGAATGCCTTAGAGGCTGGTAAATGGCCACACGAGGCTCCTATAGGCTATATAAACAAGCAAAGTATAGCAGGTGTTAAAAGTGTAGAGGTGGATAATAAGAAATATAAGTACATAAAAGAGATTTTTGATAAGTATTCTACAGGTAATTATACTGAAGAAAAGATAAGAAAAATAGTTAATAAAAAAGGATTTAGAACTAAGTATGGTAAAAAGATATCTTCTCAGTTGATACATAAGGTACTTGTTAATAAATTTTATATAGGCACTATGGTTAGTTGTAAGAAAGATTACCAAGGATTACATAAGCCAATTATATCAGAAGATATTTTCTATAAATGCCAGAAGCTATTAAGAGGTAAAAAGAGTATTTATAAAACAGGTAGCAAAGATTTTCCTTTAAGAAATTTTATTATATGTGGTAAATGTAATAGGCCTATTACAGGGTCATATTCAACTGGTAAGCTAGGTGGTAAATATCCATATTATCGTTGTTATAATAAGCAGTGTCCATCTAAAAAATCATTAGCTAAGAAGAGCATTGAAGAGGATTTCCTAAGCTTTTTGAGAGATATAACTCCAGATGATAAGTACTTAAGAGCATTTAAGGTTGTGTTAAAGGATGTTTGGGAGAATAGATACAAAGAGGTGAATAAAGAGTCCGAGTTGTTAAAAGCAAAGATAAAAGACCTAGAGAAGAATAAGACTAGGTTAATAGAATTAGTAAAAGATAATATCTTAGACGCAGATGATTTTAAACAAGAGTATAGTATAGTAAAAGAAGATTTATTAGATAAAACTAATATATTAAATGAAGCAAAGGTAGAAGAATTTGATATAAATGATGTTATTGATTACTGTTTTGAATTCATTTCTAACATTCCGAAACACTGGAAAAGGTTAGATTATGACAAAAAACTTAAATTACAGGGTTTGATTTTTGATGAAAATCCTATTTATAAATATCCA
The DNA here is from genome assembly GCA_964604515.1 of uncultured Gammaproteobacteria bacterium. Taxonomy (GTDB): domain Bacteria; phylum Patescibacteriota; class Patescibacteriia; order UBA1558; family GWA2-36-10; genus CAZRZA01. Next base: position 5,053 of record CAZRZA010000027.1, read on the forward strand.
GGGTTTGAAACCCAGGGATTATCGCTAATCTTTGAACAAAAAAAGACTTATCAAGATGATAAGTCGCTTTTGGTGATCCCACGGGGAATCGAACCCCGGTTTCTAGGATGAAAACCTAGTGTCCT
>CAZRZA010000028.1:0-4883 GCA_964604515.1 uncultured Gammaproteobacteria bacterium
TATTTAATAATAATTTGAAAAAATCAGGAATTAATAAAAAAGTATCTTGTCATAACCTTAGGCATTCTTTTGCTACTCATTTACTGGAGAATAAAGTTAGTTTGAGAGTTATACAAAAATTATTAGGACATAGTGATATAAAAACCACTCAAAGATATATACAAACATCCAATTCTTTTATTAATAAAATAAATAGTCCCTTAGACTAACCCTTTTCTTTTTTAAGTATATAATATATTATTAAAAGACTAAGTAAAAATAATAATATGTGTGGAATAATAGGATATATAGGCGAAAAAGACTCAGCTTCTTTATTAATAGAAGCTTTAAAAAAATTAGAATATCGTGGGTATGATTCCGCTGGTATTTGTATTAAAGAAGAAAAAGGCATTAAAGTCTTAAAGAAAAAAGGTAGAATAGTAGAATTAGAAGGCTCTCCAGAGTTAAATAAGATGAAGGGCTTAATTGGTATTGCTCATACTCGTTGGGCTACACATGGTGAACCCAATGAATGCAATGCTCATCCTCATTTAGATTGTCAAAAAGAAATAGCCATAGCTCATAATGGTATTATAGAAAATTATCAAGCTTTAAGAGAGCTATTAATTAAAGAAGGTCATCATATTGTTTCTCAGACAGACTCCGAAATTATTGCTCATTTAATTGAAAAGTTTTATAAAGATGATTTAGAAAAAGCAGTTAAGAAAGCTGTTAAATTAATGGAAGGAGCCTATGGTTTAGTAGTTATTCATAAGAATGAAGATAGGATTATAGCTGTTAAGAAAAGCTCTCCTTTAATAATAGGGGTTGGTGATCGGGAAATGTTTATTGCTTCTGATGTTCCAGCTATCTTAAAACATACCAAAAGAGTAATTTATTTAAATGATAATGAAATAGCTATTTTAGATAAAAATAATTATACTATTAAAAATATAAATGGTCAGAAAATAGATAAGAAAATAGAAGAAATAAAATATAATGTAGAAGAAATAGAAAAAAAAGGTTTTAAGTACTTTATGCTTAAAGAAATAATGGAACAACCAGAAAGTATCGCTAATACTATTAGAGGGAGAATAAAGAATGGTCAAATAAAGATTAGCACAGACTTTAATACTAAGAAGATTAAAAGAATTACAATAACTGCTTGCGGAACTTCTTGGCACGCGGCTTTAATAGGTAAGACATTAATAGAAAGAATCACTGGTATTCCAGTAGAAGTAGATTATGCTTCTGAGTTTAGATATAGAGATCCAATTATTAACAAAGATGACTTAATGATTGTTATTTCTCAGTCTGGAGAAACAGCAGATACTCTTGCTGCCTTAAGGTTAGCTAAAGAAAAAGGAGCTAAGACCTTAGGAATAGTAAATGTTGTTGGTTCTACCATTACCAGAGAAGTAGATTCAGGTATTTATTTACACGCCGGACCAGAAATAGGGGTAGCTAGCACCAAGGCTTTTACTTCACAAGTAACAGCTTTAATTATTTTTTCTTTATATATTAGACAAGAAAATAATTTAGACTTAGACTCAGAATTACTTAAAGAAATAAATGAATTACCAACCAAGGTTTCTCAAGCCTTAAAAACAGAAGAGCAGGCTAAATATATCGCGCAAGAATTTAAAGATATAAATAATTTTCTTTATTTAGGAAGAGGCGTTAATTTTCCTGTAGCCTTAGAAGGAGCATTAAAGCTAAAAGAAATATCATATATTCATGCTGAGGGCTATCCAGCCGCTGAAATTAAACATGGACCGATAGCCTTAATAGATGATAATATGCCGGTTGTATTTTTAGCTACTAAGAACAAATTATCAAAGAAGGTTTTAAGTAATATGGAAGAAGTGAAAGCTCGCGGAGGAAGGATAATAGCTATAGTTAGTGAGGATTATGAAGAAATAAAGAAATTAACAGATTATATTATAAAAGTACCACATACTATTAATGAATTATCCCCCATTATTAATTCTATACCATTACAATTATTAGCTTATCATATTGCTAATTTAAAAGGCATTGATGTTGATAAACCTCGTAATTTAGCTAAAAGTGTTACGGTTGAATAAATAATTAGACCAGAACAGTTAAATTTGTTATTATACAGAAATAAAATAATTAACTATGAAGCATTTAAAGTTACCAAGAAAAAGAATTAGAAACTGGTTATCCTTTCCTTTTATTTGGTTTATGATTTTTCCTTTGATTATTTTAGATATTACTATAGAAATATATCATCATATTTGTTTTTCTTTATACGGTTTAAAATTAGTAAACAGAGGACAGCACATAAAGATAGATAGATTTAAATTAAAATATTTAAACTTATTACAAAAAGTTAATTGTATGTTCTGTGGTTATGCTAATGGTTTATTAGCATACTCTGTGTCTATAGCTGCCGAAACAGAAAAGTATTGGTGTGGTATTAAGCATCAGAATGACAAAGACTTTAAAGAGCCAAAACATCATAAAGATTTTTTAAGACATGGGGATCAGAGGAGTTTTAAAAAAATAAAGAAATAAAAAAGCCTATAATAAATTATAGGCTTTTTACTTATTTCAAAATACCAATTTTAATACAAATATAATCTACTAATTCTTTAGCAATATTTTTATTTGTATATTTTTCATAACCTTTAAAGCCAGGCGCAGAATTAATTTCACATATTTTAAAATGGTCACCATCGAAAAGAAGGTCTACACCAGCAACATCTAAATTACATAATTTAGAAGCCTCTAAAGATACCCACTCTATCTCTCTGGTAGTTTTATACTCTTCAGCTGTGCCGCCTATGTTGATATTTGCTCTAAAGTCATCACCAGTACTTTTTCTTAAAATACAACCAATTACTCTACCGCCAACTACCATGACCCTTAAGTCTTTACCATGACTATCCTTTATAAACTCTTGGAGGATAATACTATAGTTTTTATTAGTAGTTTCTGTCCATTGAATAAAGTTATTAAACTCTTTTTTATCATTAGCTAGAAAAACTCCTGTTCCGAAAGACCCGGAAAGAGTTTTAATTACTATTGGTAAACCAATAATTTTAAGAACTAAATTAATATTAACAGGATGTTTTACCAACATTGTTTTAGGTGTTGGTAGGTCAGCGGCCGCAAATACTTGTTGAGAAAACAGTTTGTCCTTAACAAGATTAATAGCAGCGCTATCATTTATTATAGTAATAGACATTTTTTCTAAATGTCGTAAAACTGCAGAACAATGATAAGTAGTACCAGAACCAGTTCGAGGAAAAACAAAATTAGGTAATTCTTTAATATATTTACCATTTACTATGATACTACGTTTATTATCTCTATCGACATAAACATCAATCTCATTTGGTTTATATACATTAATCTCGATATTCTTATTTTCAAACTCCTCTTTTAGGCGTTTTATTTCATAATCTTCAGGATCTTTTTTATATAAGATCCAGCCATTAGCTAAATAAACTCTCTTTTCTGTCATTTCTTTCTCCTTTTGTTTGTTTATTGTAAAGAACAGAAACATACAATAGTATTATTCTTATAATTTGTCAAGGGATAAGAAAAGACCGTTCTTTTCAGAACGGTCTTTTAACTTATAATGTGATTAAGCTTTTTTAACTTGAGTAGCAGCTTGTCCTTTTGGAGTATCAGATACTTCAAAGCTTACAGCGTCACCTTCTCTAAGGTCATCAAAACTTGTTTCAACTAACTCATTGGCGTGAAAGAAAATATCTTTATCACCTTCTTCTGGAGTAATAAATCCAAAATTTTTGTCAGTTAATTTTTTAATTGTTCCTTGCATTTTTGTAAAAATAAAATGAATTAACTAATAGTAAGTTTGAAATTCGACTTTATTTCTACTATTACTATACTTCGTTATCTAATATTAAATATTAGAAACTTCCAATAGTATACAGTAAAAGATATTTTTTGTCAAGGATAATAGTTTTAAAAAAAGCAAGAAACTATTCTTGCTTTATGAGTATAAAGTTTTTTGAGAGGCATAAAGTCACAGTTAATAAAGCTTTCCTTCCATTAAGACTATATTTCTTGTTAATTATACCTCTCAAATTTAAAGAACTAAGCTATATAAGGGTATAGTATTATAGTTACTTTGTCAAATAATAAAAAATCACTCTTATAAAGAATGATTTAAGTGGTGAACCAACGTATTAAGAATTGGAACCCCATTATAATATACCTTAAAGAATGGTATTCTCTAATACCTATACTATTAGATGATAATAATACCTAATATTATATACAATATTTAATATAACCAAAGAATAATAAAACTAATACTCTATTGACAAAATATCTAAAATATGCTAATATGTATATATTAAGATATAGTATCTTAAATATAGTTCGTTAAAAAATCAAAAAGGAGACAATATGGCAGAAATTGCAAAAAAAGCAGAAAATGTAATAAGTGATATATTAACTGAAATAGATGGTAATATAGATATAGAATACACTGATAATGATGCTAAAATTATAAGAAAAGAAGTGGAGGGTGTTATTGAACATATTATATTCTCTTATTCTGGAAGATATAATGTGGTACCAACAAAATATCTTTTTGAAAAAATACAAGACTTTCTTTTTTATAAACAATTAGATGGGGTGCCTTTAAAATTATGGACTATGAATTTTTTAGAAAACATAGCTGTATGCTTAGAAAGTGTTTCTGGAAAACATATTAATTCCTTTTTTAGAGGAGCTAAAGTAAAGCAAATTTAAAAAAGGAGAAAAAAGAAAACAAAAACCACTGGTAAAAAAAATCAGTGGTTTTTCTTTTATATCAAAAAATCATTCTCAAAAAGAATGATTTAAATGGTGAACCAACGTATTAAGAATTGGAACCCCATTATAATATACCTTAAAGAATG
>CAZRZA010000029.1:0-2200 GCA_964604515.1 uncultured Gammaproteobacteria bacterium
AAAGTGTTCAGTAAACGCCGTAACACCTTTAACTGTTCCCGAGTTACCATCAGCAAATTCATAATTAAAAGTATCTTTAAATGGCCAAATTTTATTAATTTTACTAATATAAGCATATTTACCATCTACTATACCTACACTAGCTACTTTACCTATATCTTTAATATCAGTAATAACACTTTCATCAAACTTACTCATTAAATCGTTTAAAGTGTTACTGTCTAAATTATCTATATTATCAGATAAATCATCAACATCTATTTTCCCATCCAAACCTCCTAAAAACTTTGTAAACATTTCCGCTTTGCCATTAGTTACTGTAAAATTAAAATTATTATCTTTACCAAAGTCTGATATAAAAGATTTAATACCCCCTTGATCACCGGAAGTAATTAAACCTTTAAAAGCTTCAGTTAATTTTTCTGGACTACCCTTAAGAGCTGCGTATGAGGCCTCTGTCCACGCTCCGGATTCTGCTGAAGAAATAATTTCATTAACATCTAAATCAACTTCGGGAATATTGTCTAAAACTTCTGTTCCTGAAGATGCTAAATCAACTGTTTGTTCAGAGCCTGTAGAAACAACTTCTTCTGTACCTTTAATACCTATTTTTTCTAATATTTCTTTAGAATTAGGATGTTCTACTATATTAGCTAATTTATCAGTAGGTACTACTTCTCCACTATTTTGAAAAACCTTAGTAACACCATTACTAGCTACTGTTACTGGCTCTCCATCTATAGAAAAGGGGGATATTTTAGTTCCTAAAGAAGCACTTTTAGCTACAAAATCAGTACCAGATCTTTTTATTTCTTCTGAAACCATATCAACATTAGAACTATCTATGTGTACCCCCGCCTTAGCTGCTTGATTTAAAGCTTCATTATTACTTAAAATATTAGACTCTTGAACTCCAGTTAAAGTTGTTAAGCCTTCTCCACCTCCTAAAGAACCTAATTTGTCTATTTCGGATGTAATATCAACATCTTCAAAGGCTCCTGAAAAATCAACCTTATCACCTACTTTTAAAATATCAGCTGCAGGAGAATTAAATATATTTTCACGTGCGGCATCCACACCAAAAGATCCTGGATCTGCAACAACCTTATCTTTAACCATATCAATCATGTGAGTTTGTTGAGCCTCAGAAAGACTATCCCAATTATCTATTCTTCCCTTTAATTGATCTTCTGCTAATTTCCAAACTGTATCACCGCTCTTAACCTCTACTGCACTTTCTATAATACTATCTGAAGCACTTGCCGCTTCTACGGCATCTGTTACTCTAGTTGTTTGTTCTGCTATTTCTTCATTAAGACTTTCAATTTCAGATGTTAATTCAGCAGTAGTGCTAACTGTTTCGCCAGAATCTTCAAATAAACTAGCAACAGAATTAAAACCATTAGAAACAAGCTTAGCAAAAAGACCACTACCAACAAAAACACCTATACCTAAGGAAATTCCTTTTCTCTTTACTTCATCTGTATTTAATTCCTTTAAAACAATCTCTCTTAACTCCTCTCTTTCTTTTACTAGCTCTGATTGTTTTTGAGGCTCAGTACCTTCTTTGTCTTCTAATTTAGATATTTCAGATCTTTTAATTATTTCCTCTTTAATTAAATTGTATGTTTTACCACGATATCCTTTTTCATTATTTAATTGTGCTTTAGTATCTAAATGATCTAATATTTCATAAAGTTCTTTGGTGTCTTTACTTTCTATTTCCTTTGAATTTAATTCTTTAAACTTACCTTTCCCTTCTTTACCAAATTGTTTCATTAAATCATATGAACCAATAGTAGCGCCAGCTGTTGCTAATAATTTTCTACCAACCATACCAGCTAAAATAGCTCCACCACCAATAGCTGCACCACCAGCTACTAAGCCCATAGAAATACCAGTTCTGACAGAAATCATTTTTGTAGAAAATTTCGCAATACCTTTACCAATTTTCATTAATCTAGAATCATCCTCTTTAGATTCTAGTTTATCCATTACATTTGACCCTAATAATGCACCTAAATTCCATTCTCCCATTTTTTTATAGGCTTCGTAAAATTTAGTAGCAAATCCTTTTTCTTTAGAATTTTCATTAATCCCATCTCTAACAAATCTTTGATTTTCTCTTAATCCTTTTTTTGTATCCTCACCTACATATTTAGCCCTTAATTCATTGTACTCTTTATATAACTCTTTATAT
>CAZRZA010000029.1:2300-4227 GCA_964604515.1 uncultured Gammaproteobacteria bacterium
ACTCTTTATATAACTCTTTATATTCATCGGTATTTTTTTCTAAAGAAGTTATTTTTTTTCTAACTGTAATAATTTCTTCAGAAGATTGTCTTTTTTCAAGTTTATTAACCTCTTTCTCTAATTTTATATAACTGTCTGTTAACTCAATAGCCTCCTCTTTTTCCTTTTTTGTTAGTTTCTGCCCTTTATTTTCTTCCTTCTTTTTTAAAGAATCTGATTTAGCCTTAATACCATTAAGATCTGATCTCAGCTGATCTATTTTTTCTGCTCTCTCTTTGTTTCTTTCAACTTGTTTTTTTCGACTCTTTTCTCTTTGTTCATCGTTAGGAGACTTATGTTTTGACTCATCACCTAATAATTCTGCTGGAATTTCATTACCATCATTATCTAAGAACTCATTAATAAGCTCCTTCTTTTCATTGTCTCCGTCTTTTTCTTCTTTTTTATTATCTTGATCAGATGATTTTTCAGATTCTGTACCTTCTAATTTAAATCCGATTTTTTCCATATTTTTTAATATTAATTATTTTATTTATAGTATTTTATAATTTTTATATAGTTTCCTTTTCCATTTGATCTAATTCTTGCCAACTTTCTTTACTACGATTTATAGTATCATTTCTAACGATCTTTATTTCTTCATTAATAATACTTAATAAATCAGGAAACTTATCTTGTAAAAATTTTATTTTACCATCTTGATCATCTTCTTTAATCTTATCAAATTCTTCAGCATCTTCTTTTGATAGTTCTTTGATCATCCTTAAAATTACTTTATCCTGTACTAATTGTGCCATTCCATCTATTATTTCTGCTTTTTCATTATCTGGTAAATTCTTTAATTTTAAAGCACTTATAATATTTTCTTCTAAATTATTCTCTTCGGGCATGGTTTTTATATTAATTTTTAAATAATATTTATATATTTAATTAAAACATAAAATAGCTTAAAAAACAAGTTAATATTTATTTTTGACAAAAAGAACAATATCTAGTTCCTCTCCCTGCTACTTTAATCTTTATTATCTCCCTTTCTTTACATCTTAAACATTTATTATTTTCTTTTTTATAAACTTTTAAATATTGATAATAATTACCAGCCTGACCCTCTGAATCACAATAACTATCAAAAGTAGTTCCTTTTTTCTGAACAGCTTTATTAATAATATAATTAGTGGCTTTATATAAATTTATTAAATCTTTCTTATCTAAACTATCAATCTTTCTCTGAGGTAATACTCTCGCTCTAAAACAAATTTCATCAGCATAAATATTACCAATACCAGCAATAATCTTTTGATTTAATAAAAAACCCTTTAAAATACTTCTTTTTTCTGCAAATAAAGATAAAAAATTATTGAGAGTAAAATTAGAGGCTAATAAGTCTAAACCATATTCTTTAATAATTTTATCTTTTTCTTCTTTAGTAACTATTTTTAAATAACCAAATTGTCTAAGATCATTAAAGAATAATTTAGATTTATCTAAGAAAGTAAAAATGATATAAGAATATTTATTAGGTAAATCATTTATTTTAGGATAATTATGTCCTCCAGCTATTATCTTTTTATTATCTTTATATACTAATTGACCAGTCATCCTTAAATGAATTAGTAAATATTGTTGATCTTTTAATTCTAAAATCATTAACTTACCAATTCTTTTCATACTTAAAAAAGCATTATTCTTAATAGTCTTTAGAAAATAATTTAATTTATTCTTTATTAAATTAGGTTTTAATACTTCTATCTTAATAATCTTCTTTTGAAGTATTTTCTTTTCTAAATCTTTTTTAATTGTCTCTACTTCTGGTAATTCTGGCATATTAAAATTATAGCATAAATAAAAAAAACAGCTATGAGCTGTCTTGGAGCCGTCAATCAGACTTGAACTGATGACCCCTTCCTTACCATGGAAGTGCTCTACC
>CAZRZA010000030.1:0-3359 GCA_964604515.1 uncultured Gammaproteobacteria bacterium
TATTAGCATAACCCCATTCATTATCATACCAAGCTATAATCTTAACCATATTACCACCCACTACTTTAGTTAATGATAAATCAACTATAGAAGATCTGGGGTCTCCAATAAAATCAGAAGAAACCACCGCTTCATCTGTTACTCCTAAAATACCATTTAAATTACCTTTGCTAGCTTTTATTAAAACCTTATTAACTTCGTCAACAGTAACATCTTTAGATAATAAAAAAGTAAAATCTGCTAAAGAAACTACAGGAGTAGGTACTCTAATTGATAATCCATCAAATAATCCCTCTAATTCTGGTATTACTTGCCCTGTAGCTGTTGCTGCCCCCGTAGTAGTAGGGACAATATTTTGCCCTGCTGTTCTACCTCGACGAGCATCTCGATGAGGAGCGTCTACTAATTTCTGTCCGGCGGTATAGGAATGAATAGTAGTCATCATTGCTTTTTCTATACCAAAACTATTAACTAATACTTGAGCAACTGGTGCAATACAATTGGTAGTACAAGAAGCATTAGATATTATATTTTGTTTCTGATACTTATCTTCATTAACTCCTAATAGAAAAGTATCTATATTACCTCCTTTAACAGGGGCAGAAATAATAACCTTTTTAGCTCCGGCTTTTAAATGAGCTTTAGCTTTACCGTCTTTAGTAAATAAACCTGTACATTCTAAGACGATATCTACTTTTAGTCTTTTCCAAGGTAAAGTAGCTGGTTTAGCTTTAGAAATAATATTATATTTCTTATTATTAATAATAATATCATTACCTTTACTACTTACTTTCTTGGGATAAAGACCATAAACAGTATCATATTTTAATAAGTAGGCTAAACTTTCAGCAGGAGCTAAATCATTAATACCTACTATTTCATACTTTTTGTCTTCTAAAAGTATTTTAAAAGCTGCTCTCCCTATTCTACCAAAGCCATTAATAGCTACTCTTATCTTTTTCATAGTTTTATTTTAATTATATATTCATTATAACAAAAAAATAACCCCTTTAAAAGGGTTATTCTCTTCTTCTATAATGAGAAGTATTTATATTCTTTAATACTAGCTTTATTATCTGCTAATAATTGTTCAATAGTCTTCTGATCATCTTTAACAAAGTTTTGTTTTAATAGACACACTTCTGTATAGAACTTAGCTACTTTACCATCTAATATCTTGGCAATAATATCATCTGTTTTACCCTCTTTCTTTAACTGTTCACTATATATTTCTTTTTCTTTTTCAATAACTTCTTGAGGAATATCTTCTGATTTTAAATATTGAGGAGCTAAAGCAGTAGCATGCATAGCTATATCTTTAGCTAATTCTTCACTACCACCATCTAATACTATAATAGATGCTAATTTATTATTAGAATGTAAATAAACACCAATAGTATCTCCTTCTAAAATATCATAATCACCTAATACTAAATTTTCTCCAATTTTAACTATTAATTCATCTTTAATCTTATCTTCAGCATAAACCTTAAAATCTTCTTTACCTTTTTCTAAAAGAGATTTAGCTAAATCTTGTCCAGTAGCTTGAAAATCTTCATTACGAGCTACAAAGTCTGTTTCACATTTTAAGGCTAAAATAGCTATTTTACTACCTTCTATAGTATAGCTAATAATACCTTCGGAAGTACTTCTCTCTGCTTTCTTAGCAGCTGTTTTACTACCTGCTTTTCTTAATATTTCTATAGCCTTTTCTTTATCACCTTCAGCTTCTGTTAAGGCCTCTTTAACATCTACTATACCAGCCCCAGTAATAGATCTTACTTCTTTAATTGTTTCTAAATTGGACATATTTTATTTTTATTTAATTATTCTCGAACACTATTTATAGCTTCCGCTATTAAAGTAGTAATTAATTTGATAGATCTTAAAGCATCATCATTAGCGGGTATATGATAATCTACTAATTCTGGATTAACATTAGTGTCTGCTAAAGCAATAATAGGGATATTCATTTTCTGAGCTTCTCTAATAGCTGTTCTTTCTTTTTTAATATCAATAACAAAAATAGCAGCTGGTAATTTCTTCATTTGTTTTATACCCCCAACTGTATCTTCTAATTTATTTAATTCTTTAGTAAAAGCTACTCTTTCTTTTTTAGTATATACTTCCCAAGAACCATCTTCTTTATCTTTTTCTAATTTCTCTAGTTTATTTACTAATTTATGAATATTAACAAAATTAGTAAATGTACCACCTATCCATCTTCCTATTATATACGGCATATCACAGCCTAAAGCAGCCGTTTTAACGATATCTTTAGCTTGTTTCTTAGAACCAATAAATACTATTAATCCTTTCTTTTTTACTATACCTTCTATAAATCCTAAAGCTTCTTTTAACTTTTCTCTTGTTTTCTCTAAATCAATAATATGAACATCATTATATTTAGTATAAATAAAAGAAGAAGCCTTCGGATGCCTCTTAGATGTTTTGTGTCCATAATGAACACCTTCTTTAAATAATTCCTTAATATCTGGAATCTTCATAATCTTTTTACCTTTCTAACCCATATTTTATTTAAATAATTTAAATTCTCTTTAGAGAACAAGGCAAATTATTTATTAATAAAATACTTGTTTTTTAATAATTAACAGGTAATAATTTAACATATACTACCTTAAATGTCAAATACTCCTAAAGAGGAGTATTTTAATATTGATTATACTATTTTTAATTTAAAGCTCTCTACAAAGTATTTTATCAACATGAACATTATTCTGTCCAGCATAGTCCCAGTCTTGTTTAATACCAACCATATAATAGCCCTCTGGACACATTGTGGTCCAATTTGTCCAACCATCATTTGGCGCGCCTATTGATTGATCTGAGGAACTACCCCAAGAATTATCAGGAACATATAGGTCGTGACCAATATTAACCGTACCACCTGTGTCCCAATTAAGATAAAGGGGTGAATGAGATCCATTCTCCCTGGCCATTATTTCATTTTGATCTATAGAAATATTCTTACCATTTATTGGACCAAGAACAACTAATCCATGACTTGATACAGAAGTATCGTCAGTTTTTGTTGAGTTTATCAAACCAGTAATGTTTAAATTACCAATTAAATCTGTATCATCTATTACAGCAAAGTTACCGGTAGAGTTTCGTACATAACCTCTAATATCAACCGGATTATTAATTCCTAAATACATAGTCTGACTAGAATCATTATTTAATGGATACCAGTAGCCTGTATTTAAAACATGGGTACTCATACCCTGGGGATATTGAGGTGCTCCGTAATTACTAATACTTCCGACAGCATTTATCTTATTTCCAACAGTAAGATTCCCACTTGTAGTTAAGCTCATAGCACCTTGACTAGAATTATG
>CAZRZA010000031.1:0-2942 GCA_964604515.1 uncultured Gammaproteobacteria bacterium
AAAAAAGGCTCTATTACTTCTGTCCAAGCTGTTTATGTTCCAGCAGATGATTTAACAGATCCAGCTCCTGCCACTACTTTTGGCCATTTAGATTCAACGGTAGTATTAGCTAGATCTTTATCAGAATTAGGCATTTATCCTGCTATTGATCCTTTAGACTCTTCTTCTGTTATTCTAGATCCAGAAGTTGTTGGCCAAGAGCATTATGATATTGCTCGTCAAGTACAACAAGTATTACAAAGGTATAAAGACTTACAAGATATTATTGCTATTTTAGGTATGGATGAATTATCTGAAGAAGATAAAGTAATAGTATCTCGAGCTAGAAAAGTACAAAAGTTTTTATCACAACCATTTTTTGTAGCTGAAACATTTACAGGCACCAAAGGAGTATATACTTCTTTAAAAGATACTATTAGAGGTTTTAAAGAAATATTAGATGGTCAACATGATGATAAGTCAGAACAATCTTTCTATATGAAAGGAAGTATAGACGAAGTAAAATAAATGAAACTTATTAAATTAAAAATAGTAACCCCAGAGAAAATAGTATTTTCTGGAGAAATAAAATCATTAACCGTTTCCACAACAACAGGTGATATTACTATTTTACCAAATCATATTCCTTTAATAAGTCAATTAGCCCCTGGTGAGATTATTGTTAACAGTGAGGAAGAACATTTAATGGCTGTTTCGGGAGGATTTATAGAAGTTTTCCCTAAAAGAATTGTTATTCTAGCAGATACAGCCGAAAGAGCAGAAGATATAGATGAGGAGAGAGCAAAAGAGGCTCATCAGAAAGCAGAGGAGGTTTTAAAAACAAAGATTATAGATAGTAAAGATTATAGTTTATTATCTGCTAATATAAGTAAAGAGTTGGCTCGTTTACGAGTAGTTAAAAAACACAAGAAAAAAGGTATTAGAAATACCATAAATAAAGGAGAAAGAAAATAATGAAAAAAGTAATTACAATTCCAAATAGTAATTTGGCTAAACATGACTGTTCAGCAGCTGTTCTTAAGTGTATTGATTGGCGTTTTCGTAAAACCGATCAAGAATTTATTGAAAAAGGTTTAGGAATAGAAGATTTTGATCTATATTCTTGGCCAGGGGCAGCTAAAGAAGTTCTGGGAGAAAATGGTTTTAAACAAATTTTTCAAGAAAAGATTATTGCTGTTTCAAGGAACTTACATAATATAAATAAATTAATACTATTATGGCATTGGGACTGTGGTGGCTATGGTGGTAGTAAAGCTTTTGTTAATAGCAAGGAAGAAGAGCAGGCATATCAAAAAGATTTGTTAGCAGCTAAAGAAACTTTAGTTAAAAACCTTCCTCAAGATATTGAAATTATCATGAGCTATAGTAAAAAAAATGGAGAAGATCTTGATTATTTTATAATAGATTAATAACTTCTTTACTTTTTAAAAAAGGGCTTTAGAAATAAAGCCCTTTATTTTTTTTATTAAATTAGTTAAGATATATAATGTATTTAATACAAGAGAGGGATATAATTTGTGCCTCCCCCCAGATTAAAAATAAAAGAATAAATAAATAATAAAATGGCTATAGATTTAACATTTTTAAATAAAACTCAATTAGAAGCAGTTCAGCATGATCAAGGTCCGATAATGTTAATTGCGGGAGCAGGAACTGGTAAAACAACAGTTATTAGTCAAAGAATAGCCTATTTAATAGAGAAGAAAAAAGCTCAGCCAGAAGAAATATTAGCAGTTACTTTTACTGATAAAGCTTCTGCAGAAATGGAAGAAAGAGTAGATAAGTTATTGCCTTTAGGGTATTCAGAATTATGGATCAATACTTTTCATGCTTTTTCAGAAAAAGTATTAAAAGATTATGCTCTAGACATTGGTATATCTAATGATTTTAAATTAGTAAATCAAACTGAAGCTTGGTTATTAGTTAGACAGAATTTAGAATTATTTAAACTAGACTATTATAGTCCTTTAGGTAATCCTACTAAATTTATACACGCTTTATTAAATCATTTCTCTAAATGTAAAGATGAGGTGATATATCCTGAAGATTATTTAAAGTATTCTCAAAAAATAAAATTATCTAAAGAATTAGAAAAAGAAGAGAAGGAGACTGAAGTAAAAAGAATAAAAGAAATAGCTCAAGCATATCAAGTATATCAACAATTATTATTAGATAATAATGCTTTAGACTTCGGAGATTTAATAAATTATACTTTAAAGTTATTTCAGAAAAGACCAAATATATTAAATAAATATAGAAAACAATTTAAATATATATTAGTAGATGAATTTCAAGATACTAATTGGTCTCAATATGAATTAATTAAAATATTAGCTGCTCCAAATAATAATTTGATGGTTGTTGGCGATGAAAAGCAAAGTATTTATAAATTTAGAGGAGCAGCTCTTTCTAATATATTAGCTTTTAAAAAAGACTATTCAAATGTCAAAGAAGTATTCTTAATAGATAATTATAGATCAGGACAAAAGATATTAGATAAAGCTTATAATTTTATACAATTAAATAATCCTCAGAAAGAAACTAAGAAACTAAAAAGTCATACTGATTATAAGGGACAGGTAGAAATATTATCATATTCTGATAAGAATAGTGAAATAGAAGGTGTTCTTAATAAAATAGTAGAATTAAAGAAAGAAAATAAAGATAGTAAATGGTCTGATTTTGCGATTCTAGTCAGAGCTAATGACCAAGCTAATGGTTACATCAGTATGATGAGGAAAGCGGGCATACCGAATCAATTTATGGCTTCTAAGGGCTTATATACTCAAGATATTATTGCCGATATCTTAGCCTATCTTAAACTCTTAGATAATTATCATGAATCTACTGCTTTGTATAGAATATTAAATCTAGCTTCATATAATTTAGATATTAAAAGTATTATTAATTTAAATCATTTAGCTAATAAAAAAGCTTGGTCT
>CAZRZA010000032.1:0-1766 GCA_964604515.1 uncultured Gammaproteobacteria bacterium
CCTCGTCCAGAAAGACCAGAGTTTGTAGAAAAGTTAATTAAAGAAATACCTTTTTACAATGAAAGACATTTAGTGAAACCCGGTTTAACTGGTTGGGCTCAAATTAATTTTCATTATGGAGCTTCTATAAAAGATGCTCAAGAAAAATTACAATATGATTTATTCTATATTAAGAATCAAGCTATAACTTTAGATATTTCTATAATTTTAAAAACAATTAATACTGTCTTTAATAAAACATTAGGGAGATAATGATTACTCTAAATAAAAACCTAACCATCTTAGTAACCGGCTCTGCTGGTTTTATTGGTTTTCATACTTCTCAAGCTTTATTAAAACAAGGATTAACAATTATAGGTTTAGATAATTTAAATGATTACTATGATCCTCAATTAAAAGAAAATAGAAATAAAATATTAAAAGAATATAGCAATTATAAATTCTATCAAGGTGATTTAGAAGATTTAGATTTTATTAAAACTATTTTTAAAGAAAATAAAATAGATAAAGTATGTCATTTAGCTGCTCAAGCTGGAGTAAGATATAGCTTAACCAATCCTCATACCTATATACAATCTAATATAGTAGGCTTTGCTAATTTAATACATGAAGCTAAAAATAATAATATTAAAGATTTTATTTATGCTTCTTCTTCTTCTGTATATGGTAATAATAAAAAGATACCTTTTTCTATAAAAGATAATGTAGATAATCCTATTTCCTTATATGCTGCTACTAAAAAGTCTAATGAATTAATAGCCTATACCTATCATCATCTTTATAATATGAATACCACTGGCTTAAGATTCTTTACTGTCTATGGACCATATGGTAGGCCAGATATGGCTTTATTCCTCTTCACTAAAGCTATACTAGACAATAAAGCAATTAAAGTATTTAATCATGGTCAAATGAAAAGAGACTTTACATATATAGATGATATAGTACAAGGTATATTAGCTAGTTTAAAACATTCTTATCCTTCTGAAATATTTAATTTAGGTAATAATACTCCAATAGAATTAAATTATTTTATTGAAACTATAGAAAAAGAATTAAATAGTAAAGCTCAGAAAGAATTATTACCTATGCAAGCAGGTGATGTAGGGTCTACTTATGCTGATATAGATTACTCTCAAGAAAAACTAGATTATAATCCTCAAACAAGTATAGAACAAGGAATTAAAAACTTTATTAAATGGTATAAAGAATATTATAAAATAAATGAATAAAGAAAAACAAAAAATTTGTATCATTGGTTTAGGTTATGTTGGTTTACCATTAGCTATTGCTTTTGGAAAAAAACAAGAAGTATTAGCCTTTGATGTCAATAAAAAAAGAATTAAAGAATTAAAGAATAATATAGATAATACTAATGAAATCTCAAAAAAAGATTTAAAGAAGGCTAATATTATTTTTTCTTCTAATCCTAAAATTATACAGAAATCTAATTTCATAATAATAGCTGTACCAACACCAATAGATAAAAATAATAAACCAAACTTAAAGCCACTCCTAAGCGCCTCTAAGGCCGTAGGAGAGAATTTAAAGAAAAATAGTATTGTTGTTTTTGAATCTACTGTTTATCCTGGTTGTACAGAAAGAGATTGTCTTCCTGTTTTAGAAAAGTATTCTAATTTAAAATTTAAAAAAGATTTTCATATTGGTTATTCTCCGGAGAGAATAAATCCAGGAGATAAAATACATACTATTGATAAAATTGTAAAAGTTGTTTCTGGTAGTAATAAAAAAACATTAAATATAAT
>CAZRZA010000033.1:0-1656 GCA_964604515.1 uncultured Gammaproteobacteria bacterium
AAGCTTTAGAAAAGTCTACTAATCCTGCTGGTGGATTAGCTTGTAAACGACCATCGTTTATTATTTGTTCAGCAGCTTCATCATTATCTGTATAATGTCTATATAATTCAAAGTATCTAGCTATGATGCTACCGTATACCTTTAATTGTGTGCCCCCTTCTCCTGATTTAAAACGACCGCAATAATTACCATCTTCATTACAATCTTCTTCATTATCTTTTCCTAAAACAACAAAATTACCAACTAATGATTGTACAGTGTCTGATATTTGAATATCACCCTTAACAATCCAAACAATAGCGTGAATATCATTTATATTACTTATTTCTGCTTCTTCATAATTTGAATTATTAAAAGTAACTAAACCATCTTCTGGTTTTAATATAACTATACCTGAACCAGAAATGGTTAAATTATTATTAATACTGCTGATATCTGAACAATCATATACCTTATTATCTATATTTATACTAGGAGAGTTAAGGTCAGAACAATCCTCTGTAATTTCTGAACCATATTTATTATAATCATTATTACTATCATCAGTATAAGCTATGGTTGTTAGTCCCTTATAATCAATTTTTCCTAAAGCATTTTCATACTTTCCTGAATCCGTATCCATTTCTAAAAAACCAAGGTTTTCATAATTAGCTAAATTACCAGAACTAGTTCCTAAATTGCTAACGGCATCTATATCACCAGTAGATTTAATAAAATATTTAGAATTATATACATTGTATCTAATAAATGTATTTAAATTTATATTCCCTAAAGCATATATGCTGCCCTCTTCTACCTGAAAATAAGGATTAAAATCATAAGATATTTTAGGAGAAAACTGTAAATACCCTAAACCAGCTAAATCTCCTTCTGCTCCAAAACTATTCCAAGCAAAACCACATAAACTATAAACATTTCGTGTTTCTTCTTCAGAAACTGTATATTCTTCATAAGTATTATCTAAAATAGTTCCGGGAATAGAATATCTATAGTCTGCGCAAGAATTACAGGAAGCTATATTAACCTCTTCATCAATATCATAACTCGCGCTGACACAAGAAGCGTTACTATCTATATTCTGACAATCTGAACAATTATATCCAGAATAAACACTTTCTAGATCACCTTCATTGTATGTATATTCTAAGCAATTATCACAGCTATTAACTTCTATACACATACCATATCCTGTGTTACCAATACAAAAAGAATGGTCACCTTTATTACAGGTAGTACCGGGGTCCTGGCCTTGGCTGCCACTATTACACTCATAACTAACTTCACAATTAAAACAACCTCTTATGTCTCCTGAGTACCCATTTTCTTTTTCATCTACAGGAAAACCTAATCTCCAATCATCTCCGTTGATATATTCATACCCTAAAATACTAGCATAATTACCACTATTTAAAGAATTTATTTTACCACTTTGCATAATTTCTATACCTCCCTCTGGTGCCTGATCACCGCCTTCATTATTAAAGCAAATATAACCAACGCTATCTGACCAAGCACATCCTTTTATATAATTATTGTCTATATATAATCCATAGTCAGCATCCTGACTATCAACATAACACTCATTCTCTAAAGTACCATCTCCATCAAAATCATTATAACAACTTAAGCTTAACCAACCAAAATTAGGAGACCAAG